>SCRF01000102.1 GCA_004322005.1 Rhodanobacter sp.
TCAGGTCCGCCGCGTTGAAGTGGGTGACCTGTTGCAGGTCGCTGCCGTCGGCATGCGCCAGATACAGGTCGGCCGGCCGTTTCAGATCGTCGCGCGCCAGCAGCAGCTTGCCGGCCGCGAAGGCATAGCCGTCCACGGTGCCGTCGCCCACCAATTCGGTGACCTTGCCGCTGGCGGTGTCGATCGCGAACAGCGGATGCTGGCCCTGGTCGTCGGTGGTGGCGTACAGCGTCTTGCCGTCGGCGGATATCGACAGGCTGCCGGGCGAACGATCCCATTGCGGATCGACCTCGCGCTTGGCGCCCGTGGCCAGATCCAGCGCCATGATCGCGAAGCGGTCGGATTCGAAACCCGGCGTCTTCATCGCCAGGTAGTACAGCGTGCGGCCATCCGGCGAGGGCACCGGATAGGCGTCCCACGCCTTGTTTTCGGCAGTCAGGTTCTTCGGCGCGGCCGAGCCATCCACCGGCACCCGGTAGACGTCGAAATTGGTCGACCACGGCTCGCTGCTGCCGGCGATGCGCACGCCGAAATACACGCTGCGGCCATCCGGCGCGAACGCAAACTCGCTGTCGTCGCCGAACGGCTTGCTCGGCACGTCGCCATCGATGCCGCGGCTCAGCAGCGTCGGCTCCGCCGGCAGCTGACCCTTGTCGTCGAAGCGTGCGGCAAACAGCTGGTTGCGCCGGCCATTGGCCCACGTATCCCAATGCCGCACGAACAGCTTGTGATAAAGCGTGCCGCTGGCCTTGTCGCCGGCGCGCACCTTGATGCGCTGCTGCGTGCAGGCCAGCGTGGCGCAATCGGTGAACACCGCGTACGACAGCAGCACGCGCTTGCCGTCCGGCGACAGCTTGTAATCGTCGATGTCCAGCGGCGTATGGCTGACCTGCACCGGTGCCGCATGCCTGCCGAGATTCAAACCGCCCTTGCCGCCCAGATCCAGCCGCCACAACTGCGCCACGCCCCTGGCCGGCGCCACGAAATACAGGCTGCGCCCATCGGCCGACCAGCGCGCCGAACCGCCCTTGTCCACCACCTTCACCGGCTTGCCGCCATGCGCCAGATCCAGCACATAGACCGCGTTGACGCCCTTGTTGGCGGCATAGTCGGTGCTGCGCACGCCGAACGCGGCATAGCGACCATCCGGCGACAACTGCGGATCGCCGACCCGATCCATCATCACCAGATCGCGTACATTGAACGGATGCGGTGCGCGGTTCGGCACGAACGCGGTATTCACCACGTCGTGCGCCATCGCCGGCGCGGCCACCAACGCCAGCAGGAGCGCAGCAAGCAGAGGTTTCATGAGGGTTCCCCTTGGCTGATCGAAGCGGTGACGGTAAGCGCCAAATCGATCGCAGGCAAGCTTTGGCATTACCGCACACCATGTAGGAGCGCACCCTGTGCGCGATTGCCCTTGATCGGGGCGACGGCAAGAGCTTTCGCGCACAGGGTGCGCTCCTACGGGCACTGCATCGCACCATCGGCGGTTTTACGGGATGTCCCCTTGAGTTTGAAGGCACGCCCCCAGGCGCGCCCAACCTGGCTGAGCTACGCTCTATGCTGGTCAGGTCACCATCAGGCATGCGGCCGTGTCTATCCAACAATTACAAGCTGCG
This sequence comes from Rhodanobacter sp., assembly GCA_004322005.1. Lineage (GTDB taxonomy): Bacteria > Pseudomonadota > Gammaproteobacteria > Xanthomonadales > Rhodanobacteraceae > Rhodanobacter. The sequence continues at coordinate 1,623 of SCRF01000102.1, forward strand.
CTGGCGAAGTATCCGCAGATCGAACTTGCCATCGTCTTCGGCTCGATCGCGCGCGGCGAAGCAGGTCGCCGCAGCGACGTGGACTTGGCTGTGCAGCTGCCCGCGCCGCTTGACGTCGAGCAGAAAATGCAACTGATCGCCGACATCGCCGCCATGACAGGGCGCCCAGTCGACCTGATTGATCTTCGTACTGTCGGCGAACCCCTGCTGGGGCAGATTCTCAAACATGGTCAACGGATTCGCGGCGAAGCGGCCGATCTGGCCCCGCTCATGCAGCGGCACGTCTACGCCATGGAGGACTTCATGCCGTATGTCGAACGCACGCTGGAAGAGAGGAAACGAGCATGGATCGGCTGATCGTTGCGCGCAAGCTTGACTCGCTGCGACTGAAGAAAGCCGTCGGCTTCCGCAACTCGCGGTGCACAACTACAGCGCGATCGACTGGGCCATCGTGCACGCCATCGCCACCCGGCATCTCGGCGACTTCGAAGCCTTTGCCCGCCACCTGGATCAACCGCAGGGCTGAGCGATCGGTGCAGGCACCGAGCTTCCCTGCCTGGAAATACCAAGCTCCTTGTGGGAGCAACTTCAGTCGCGATGCCTTCAGCCACCGCGGTGCGGATCAAGCGCGACGCAACACCAGCCCAAGGCAGGCAGCAGCGCGGCGGTCAAATGTAGCTTGATTACCCCGTTACGCCTTGCAAATCCCGATTGCCCACACGACCCGTCGGCAGGTGTTCCGTCGGCAACACGAACCGAAACCCGCGCTTCTCCAGTTCCGTTAGCACACGATCGAGCGCCGCGGCAGTCGTTGGATTGTCGTGCATGAGGAGAATCGAGCCGTTGCCGGTTTGCTCCAGGCTCCAATACAGAATCTGATCCGGGTGCTTCAGCCAGCTGTCTTCGCTGTTGGCGTTCCACAGCACTTGCTGCATGCCTGCCGATTGCACGGCCTGCAAGACACCCGGTGACGTCTCGCCAAATGGCGGACGAAACAAGCGCGGACGATGTCCGGTCAATGCAGCGATCCGTGCACTGCACCCTTCGATCTGCTGCTGCAAGCCGGCTGCCTTCAACGGATTGAGATGCGGGTGGTCGTAACTGTGGTTGCCGATGAGATCACCGGCGTGCGCGATCTCGCCCGGCACACGGCTCGTGGCAGCGGTCACGTGGCTGCACACCAGGAAAAATATGGCGCGGGCATGATGCCGCCGAAGAATTTCCAGAATGCGCTCGTCCACTCCACCACCGTAGGGACCGTCATCGAAGGTCAGCACGACGTACTTTCGTCGCGCCAGCCAATCGCTCGCTTTGCGCCATGGGGGGTAGGCGATCGGGTCAACGCTGCCCTGATCCCTATCCAACACGAAACGCGGTGGTGGCAACCCAGCGCCGGCTAGCCGCAAAATACCGGCAGCCAGCACCAAAGCCGTCATTACAACGATGAGCAGGCGACCGGGAATGTGCACAGGCGTGGCAAGTATTTTCTGCAGGTTCATGGCTTCGGCGCCGCTTCGTGATGACCCCCGATGGAATCTGACCAAGCCGGGCAGAGGCTACCATCACATTGCGTACGTGCGATTGCACTCGCTGGACAGACTCAGATAAATCGTTGACCTCGCGAGCGGACTTTCCTCAAAGTGGAACAGTCAGCCCTCACCTGTGACCTGCATTCCAGACCCACCACCTGCTGGCACGGCAACACACACTTCCTGCCATCGGCAGTTTTTCCAGCATCGATTGGTACAAAACTTGATTGCCTTCCCCGAATCCAAGGGGGGTCCACCATGTTGCGCCAGCGTTTGTCCGCCGGTTTTACCTTGATCGAATTGATGATCGTCGTGGCGATCATCGCCATCCTTGCCGCCATCGCCATCCCGGCCTATCAGGACTACCTGATCCGCGCGCAGGTGTCCGAGGGCGCGGTGTTGGCCAGTGGTGCCAAGGCAGCGGTATGGAACTTTGTCTCCAACACAGGCAGGTTCCCACCCAACAACCAGAGTGCCGGCCTCGCCACGAATACTTCGATCGCCGGCAGCTACGTTTCCAGTGTGGATGTGACCAGCGGCGTCATCAAGGTGCTCTACGACGGCCCCAAGGCCAACAGCCACATCATCAGCAGCAGCAAGTATCTGGTGCTGTCGCCCGTCAGCCGTGCCGGCAGCATCACCTGGACATGTATACCCAGCACGCTGGATGGCAAGTACCTGCCCACATCCTGCCGCAACTAATCACGGGACTGACAAGTCCGGCAGCGGTGCGGAAGACGCATAAACTGACAAGAATCGTCACTTTTTGCCATAAAATGGCAGCCGCCGTTGCGACTGATCCGCCGTTGTGCATGACGTCGCAAGCGGCGTCGCCGCTGGGCTTGTCGGCTTTTGTGACGAGAGGCACAATCAGTCCGGCGGAGGATATGCAGAAATGTCTCTGCCACGCAGGTGGCATACAATCTGCTAGATTTCACACGAGCTTCCTGGTCGTTCCTGACCATGAGTACGGAGTCCGATCCCAACCTAGGGGGATGAGGGACTGGAGCTCAGGGGGCATCACCACGGTTAGCTAACGAACGAACAGAGGAACCACCATGAAGAACATGCAGAAAGGCTTTACCCTGATCGAACTGATGATCGTGGTCGCGATCATCGCGATCTTGGCCGCCATCGCCATCCCGGCGTATCAGGACTACTTGGTTCGCACGCAGGTCTCAGAAGGTGCCGTGCTGGCTGATGGTGCCAAGACGGCTGTCGCCGAGTTCTACAGCAACACAGGTAGAATGCCGGCAGCTAACGGATCAGCGGGTCTGGCTACTCCAACTAGCATTTCTGGCCAATACGTATCAAGTATCACCGTGAGTACCAACGGCCTAATCACTGCCCTGTATACCGGACCGAAAGCGAACACGGTGCTCTCATCCAACAGCTCGACGCTGCTTCTGTCGCCCATCACTCATGCAGGTAGCATCGAATGGCATTGCAAAGCTGGCACCGTGCTGCCTAGCAAGTATTTGCCTTCTTCATGCCGCTAAGTTAAAGAGCTGAAGCTGAATTGACGAAGGGCCGCTAAATGCGGCCCTTCCTTATTGGAACAGTTCTCTCCGATGCGCAATCGTTTCGTCTTAACTCGGGTGCTGGTGCTGCTGGCTCTATTGACGGCTGCCATCGCTGCCTACGTCCCTGGCCTGCACGGCACCTTTCTATTCGACGACTTCGGCAACTTGCCTGCACTAGGCGCCACGGGCCCGGTCAACACGTGGCCCACGTTCTGGCGCTACATCACCTCCGGCATCGCCGACCCCACCGGGCGCCCGCTGACCCTGCTGACGTTCCTGCTCGACGCACGCAACTGGCCGGCCGATCCGTACCCGTTCAAGCTCACCAACCTGATCCTGCACCTGCTCAATGGCGTGCTGCTGGCCACGCTGCTGCGGTTACTGGGCCTCGACGTTTTCGGCCGGGTCGCGCAATGCCGGATCGAGATGGCGGCCTTACTGGGCGCTACCTTCTGGCTGCTGCATCCGCTGCTGGTCTCCACCACACTGTATATCGTGCAGCGTGAGGCGATGCTGCCGGCCACCTTTACTCTGCTCGGCCTGCTGCTGTGGCTGCGTGGACGCCGAGCGCTGCAACACGGGCACGCCGCGAGCGGCCTGCTCTGGATTGCGCTGGGGCTGGGCGGCTGCACCGTGCTCGGTGTGCTCAGCAAGGCCAATGGCATTTTGTTGCCGGCGCTGGCGCTGGTAGTCGAGTACGTATTGCTGCGCCCCACATCATCGTGGGCGGGCGCGTTCCCGCAAACCGGCACCGGCGACGACGCGCAAGCGGCAATCCCTGCTGGAGCGACCTTGGTCGCGACCGGCGCAGGCGGCGACGATATGCAAAAGGCATCGCGCGCGAGCGCGCTCCTACGGGGGGGGCGGATATATGCGTGGGCGATGGTGGTGTTCGGCTGGCTGCCGGCGGCACTGGTGGCGGGCTATCTGCTGGATTCGGCGTGGAACGGTTTCGTGTATGGCGTGTCGGCAGTGCGACCGTGGACGATGGGCCAGCGGCTGCTGACCGAGCCGCGGGTGCTGATGGATTATCTCGACCTGTTGTGGCTGCCGCGGCCCTTCACGCCGGGGCTGTTCAACGACCAGATCAAGGCCTCGCTGTCGCTGTGGTCGCCTGCCACGACGCTGCCGGCCTTGCTGGCCGTGCTGGGATTGATCGCTGGTGCGTGGTGGCTGCGTCGACGCTGGCCAGCCTTCGCGCTGGCGATCCTGTTCTACTTCGTCGGGCAGTCGCTGGAATCCTCGACGATTCCGCTGGAGCTTTATTACGAGCATCGCAATTACCTGCCGGCGATGCTGATGTTCTGGCCGCTGGCGCTGTGGCTTTGTGGGGTACGGCGGCCAGAGGCATCGCGCGCGAGCGCGCTCCTACAAGAGCGGGGCGCGGCCTGCGTAGGAGCGCACCCTGTGCGCGAAAGCTCTTCGACGCCCCGTAGGAGCCCGCTTGCGGGCGATGCTCTTGCGAATCCCGAAAGTAAAGCATCGCCCGCAAGCGGGCTCCTACGGGGTGGGGTGTTACGTACCGATTGGGCCAAAGGCGCGCTGGCGGCGGTGCTGCTGCTGGGGCTGGGGCTGATGACCCATGCCCGCGCGCAGTTGTGGGGCAACACCCGTCAACAGGGGGAGCTGTGGGCCACACTCAACCCCGACTCGCCGCGCGCGCAGGCCAATGCCGCCTTGCTGGAAATGGCTGCCGGCCAACCGCGGCCTGCCATCGCCCGCCTCGAAACCTTATTGCGTGCCCAACCCGACCAGGTGCAGCTGGCCTTCAACCTGATCGGCGCGCACTGCATGCTGGGCGCCTTGGGACCGCACGACCTTGCCCAAGCGCGTTACGCGATGTCGAACACGCGCGATCCGGGTAGCCTGCTGACGCACTGGTTTGACGGGAGTATCCCCACGGCCGTTTCAGGCCGATGTCGCGGCCTCGACCTGAATGCCCTCGACAGCCTGCTCGATGCCGGGCTGGCCAATGGCAAGCTGATCGACGTCCATGGCCGCCACCAGGATCTGCTCTATCTGAAGGGCCGCATTGCCCTGGCGCGACACGGCCCGGCAACGACGTTGCGCGATTTCAATGCGGCACTGGATCAGGACGTGCGCCCGGGTGCCGCACTGGAGCAAGCCGCCCTGCTGGGGTCCGCCGGTTACCCGCGCGAGGGGTTGGCGCATCTGGCGCACTATGAGGCAGTGCGCAACCGGGAAGCGAAACCGGGGTTCGGCATGCCATGGCTGCATGCCTGGGTTTTGCGGCAGCAGGATTACTGGCCCAGGGAGATCGCCCACTTGCGCGATACACTGCGCGCCGACGCCGCAAAGCAGAAACCCGTCGAACCATGACTGGCGGCCTGCTGCGGCGTGGTCCGGCTGGACCGCCATGGCGACGACTGCGTGAGGGCAACCTGTTGCAACCGGTCAAAGCGCTGGACGTGCGCGCAGGACGTGCCACCGTTCGTTGCCTGTGGTTCAATGGATCGTGTTCGCCCATAGTTGTCGGAGCGTACTGAGTACTGAAATGAACTACATCGACAAGGACACTGAACATGCCGTGCGCCGCTTTCTCGGCTTGATCGCTGCCACCTACCACCCGGCGGGAGCGATCCTCTACGGCAGCCGCGCGCGAGGTACCCACCGCCCAGATAGCGATGCCGATGTGGCCGTGTTGCTGAATGGCCCGCATCAGCGTTTTTTGCCGACCAAGTTGGCCATGGCCGATGTGGCATTCGACGTGCTGCTCGAAACAGGCATCAATATCTCGCCATTGCCAGTGTGGCTGGACGAGTGGAACCACCCGGAAAACTACTCCAACCCCGACCTGCTTCAGAACATTGCCCATGATGGGATCCGGATGTGAGCCATCCTTGGCCACCCGCCGGATTGATGGCGAAGGCGGATCGCGCGTGTTTGTCGGCGCGTACACTGCTTGACGCCGGTGACGTCGATGGCGCATGCAACCGCGCCTACTACGCCATGTTTGATGCTGCACGGGCTGCTCTGCTTGCGTCCGATGCCTCGCTGACATCCAGCATCGGCAAGACACATCGCGGCCTCATCAATGCATTCAGTGAGTGACTCATCAAGAATGGATCAGTCTCGAAAGAGGTGGGGCGCCTGCTCAAGCGCGCCGAAGAAGTTCGGTTGATCGCCGACTACCGCGGCGACTCGGTGGAACTGGCCGATGCGTGCGAACTGGTCGAGCAGGCGGAAACCTTCGTTTCGGCCATGCATGGGCAGCTTGCCTCGAAAAGGAGCAGCGACGATGACCGCGAGATATCGTGAGCCGCGATTCTTGACAGCAGCCTGATCGTTGCCGGCATGCTTTATCCCTTCACCCGCGCCACTGGCAGACGCGCCTTTGAATCAAAAAGGCCGAAGACGCACAGGCTCGCAACACCAATACTGCAACATCTTCCAACGGTCCGGACACAGGCTTCAGATGCGCCTTTTCGCAACTTTCCGCCCCACCTCGCACCGCTGGTTGCTGGCCGCGGCCTTCCTTGTTACTGCGGCGGTGTACTGGCCCGGCCTGTCCGGCGGCTACCTGTTCGACGACTACCCCAACATCGTCGACAACCATGGCGTGCAACCGCATGATGCGAGCCTGCCATCGCTGGTGGAGGCGGCACTGTCGTCGCCGTCCAGCGAGTTCAAGCGGCCGCTGGCCTCGCTGAGTTTCGCCGCCAACTACCTCGCCAGCGGGCTCGATCCGTACTGGATGAAGCTGACCAATCTGGCCATCCATCTGTTGAATGGGTTGCTGGTGTTCGTGCTGGCCAGGGCGTTGCTGGTAACCGCCTCCTTTGCCCCTCCTGACCTGCCCCCCGTAGGAGCGCACCCTGTGCGCGATGGCTTTTCGTCAATCGAAGAGCATTCGCGCACAGGGTGCGCTCCTACGGGATTGAAGCCTCGCGCCGGCATCGTCGCCGCGCTGATCGCGGCGGGCTGGCTGCTGCTGCCGATCAACCTGACCGGCGTGCTGTATGTGGTGCAGCGCATGGAGAGCATGGCCAACCTGTTCGTGCTGCTGGGTCTGATCGGCTATGTCGCCGGCCGGCGCCGCATGCTCGGACTTGCCGCCTCCACCCCCTCCGACCTGCGCGAAGAAGGCTCAAAGCAAGGCCGCCTTTCAGCCGCTTCCGGCGGCTTTCTGCTCTGCCTGGCCAGCGTCACCGTGCCCACCGCGGTGGGCATTCTGGCCAAGGAAACGGCGGTGATGCTGCCGCTGTATGCGCTGCTGATCGAATGGGCGGTGTTCCGCTTTCGCTCTGGAGCAGCGCTCACGCGGCGGGAAGATGGCCGTGATCAAAGGGAAGCTCTTTTTCGCAACGGCGAAGGTTTGGGAAACACTCCATGTTGCGCTTCGGAGGAACCCTCATCCGACCCTGCGGGCCACCTTCCTCGCTCCTCGGCGTCGGCGCCATCCATGGCGCTTCCTCGCGTTCTCCCGGAGGGGGCAGGGAAAAATGATCGGCGCATCATCACCCTGTTCCTGGCGGTGCTGGTGCTGCCCATGGTGCTCGGCCTGGCATGGCTGTTGCCGGGCATCCTGCAACCGGAAACCTGGGCCACACGGGATTTCACGCTGGGCACGCGCCTGCTCAGCGAGGCGCGCATCGTTGTCGACTACATCGTCTGGACGCTGTTGCCGACGCCGCATGCGCTGTCGTTCTATCACGACGATTTCCCTATCTCGACCGGGCTGCTGGCGCCGTGGACCACGCTGGCCAGCATGGTGTTTCTTGCCGCACTTGTTGCTTTGATGCTGTGGCTGCGCCCGCGCCGGCCACTGGCGGCGCTCGGCATCGCGCTGTTTCTCGGCTGCCAGTTGCTCACCGGCACCATCCTGCCGCTGGAGCTGATCTATGAGCATCGCAATTATTTCGCCAGCTTCGGCCTGCTGCTGACGGTGATTCCACTGCTGGCGGCGCCATCCCGTAGGAGCGCACCCTGTGCGCGAAGCTCCGAAGGCGGATGCCCGGAAACCGATGGGGGCAAAGGCATCGCGCACAGGGTGCGCTCCTACGAGAATGGCGGAGGTGAGACCAGCGATGCGTTGCCATTCGCCCTGCCCCGCTACGTGCTGCTGGCCGGCTTGCTGCTGAGCTGGACGGCATTGACCGCACTCACTGCCTACGCCTGGGGCAATCCGTTGCGGTTGGCCGCGGATCTGGCCGCTCGCGCGCCGCAATCGCCACGTGCCGAATACGAACTGGGGCGCACCTACATCGTTTATTCGCATTACGACCCGAGCTCGCCCTTCACCCGACTCGCCTATGCCCCACTGGAAAAGGCGGCGGCATTGCCTGATGCCTCGATCCTGCCCGAGCAGGCGCTGATCTTCATGAATGCGCGCATGCACCTGCCCATCAAGGATGCGTGGTGGGACAGCCTGATCGCCAAACTCACCGCCCGAAAATCCACCGTGCAGGACGAAAGCTCGCTGGCCGCGCTGACCCAATGCGTACGCGAGCGTCGCTGCGACCTGCCCGAGGTGCGCATGATGGAAGCGTTCACGGCCGCGTTGTCGCACCCCGATCCTGATGCTCGCCTGCTCGCCATGTATGGCGACTACGCATGGAACGTGCTGGAGGACCATCAACTGGGGCTGCGCATGACCCGGGCAGCCGTCAAGGTCAGCCCGGATGAGCCGGCCTATCAAATCACCCTGATCCGCATGCTGGCAGCGCAGGGCCGCACGGTCGAGGCCGAGCAGGCGCTCAAGCAACTGGCGACTTTGAACATCGGCGGGCGGATCAACGGCAGCCTGGCCGAATTGCACAGGCTGCCGGGTTTGCGATGAGGAGCATCTGATCGGGCTCTTGACCTCATTGGAGCGCACCCTGTGCGCGAAAAGCTCTTGATGACGCTTCGAAAAAAGCGGGTCTTCGTGAAGTCGTATGGGTTGATTCACCCGATTTCACAGCTCCGGCAGCATGCAGGTGAGCACTTTCAAACGCAGCTACTCCTCGTCGCGCAGGCCATAAGCGCGGCGCTGGATGACGCGGATCTTGTTGTTGAGTCCTTCGACGAAGCCGAGCGAGACTTCGTTCTCGGGACGGCAGTAAGCGGCGATGCCGTCCCAGTGGCGCTCGTGGGTAGACGCTGCAACCTCCTGATGAGAAGGAGGAAGTTCCATGGCAGCCAAGACGCACCCAACGCCATCTGGCGCCGGGCACGGCGGTCGTCACCGACGGGCTGACGTGTTTTCCGGGCGTGACCGATGCCGATTGCACGCATACCGCCATCCCCACCGGCGGTGGCATCCCCGATCTGGGGCATCCCATCTTCACGTGGGTCAACACGATGCTGGGTAACGTCAAGAACGCGCTGCACGGTACCTACCATGCGCTGCGTCCGAAGTACCTGCAGCGCTATCTGTCCGAGTTCTGCTACCGCTTCAATCGTCGCCTCGACCTGGCCGCCCTGGTGCCGCGCCTCATCGTCGCCGCGGCACGGACGCCGCCATTGAGTTATCGGCTCGCAACGTTGGATGCGTAATGTGGGGAATCAGGTAGCCCTTAGTCGCCTTCAAGGTGCGGCGGGCTGACGCTTACGATGCAACCGCCGCGTCGACAGCCATACGCCCTGCGCATCCACCAGCAGCACCTTGAGGCGCGACGCACGACGATTGCGGAACACATAGGCTGAGCCGTCCAACGGTTCCCGCCCCAGCACCTCGCGCACGTACACCAGCAACCGGTCCGCGCCACAACGAAAATCCACCAGCGCACTGTAAGCGACTGCCGTAGCCACCTTGCCCGGCGGGCAAGGTGGTGTGATGGTTACGCGATCGGCTGCCAGGAGTGCGGCAATAGATCGTGGATGCGGGAGTTCGGATGGGTGGGCAGGCGGGTGAGCACGTCCTTGAGCCAGGCGTAGGGCTCCAGCCCGTTTTGCTTGGCGGTGGCGAGCAGACTCATGATCGCGGCGGCGCGTTGCCCGGCGGACGGCGAACCGGCAAAAAGCCAGTTTCGGCGACCGAGCGCGATCGGACGGATAGCGTTCTCGACCGGGTTATTGTCGATCGGATAGCGGCCGTCATCGAGATAGCGCAGCAGCGCCGGCCAGCGCCTGATCGTGTAGTCGAGCGCCTTTTCGATGCCGCTGCCACCGGCGACGGTGGGTCGTACGGTCTGGATCCATGCCCACCAGGCATCGAGGATGGGTTTGCCTTGGGTTTGCCGCAGGGCCAGACGTGCGGGCGGGTCCAGCCCCTGAGCGTCGGCCTCGATGCGATAGAGCTGGGCGATCGATGCCAGCGGCGGCCCGGTCAGCGTGCTGGCCTGGCGTTCGTGCAGTTCGAAGAACTTGCGCCGGATGTGTGCCAGACAGGCCAGCTCGGTGATGCCTTGGGCAAAGCCAGCTTTATAACCGGCAAAGTCGTCGACCATCAGCGCGCCTTGCCAGTCGCCCAGGAAGCGGCGGGCATGCTCACCGCTGCGGCTGGTACAGAAGTCGAACACAGTGATCGCCGGCGCTTGCGGGTCGGCGCTGCGGTACGCAAACAGATAGGCCTGTTTCGTCTTGCCCGCGCCCGGTTGGAGCATCGCCACCGGCGTCTCGTCGGCATGCAGCACCGGCTGTTGCAACAGTTGCGCCTGCATCGCCGCGGCCAGGGGAGCCAGCGCCACGCCGATCCGCCCGGCCCATTCGGCCAGGGTGCCGCGCGACAGGGCGACGCCGCTGCGGGTGTAGATCGCACTTTGCCGGTACAGCGGCAGATGATCGACCCACTTGCTGACGGCGATGTGCGCCAGCAGTGCGGCGCTGGGGCGACCGCGCTCGATGATCGCCGGGGCGACCGGTTCGGCCACGATGCGCTGGCAAGGGCGACACGCGTACTTGGGATAGATGTCACGTTGGACAAAGAACCGCACCGGCTCGCAGTCCAGCCGCTCGCTCACGTCCTCGCCGATCTTCACCAGGGCGCCGCCGCAGACCTCACAGGTGCACGAGGCCGGCTCGTGGCGATGCTCGATGCGCGCCAAATGGGCCGGCAACGGTTCGCGCCGGGACGGACGCCTCGGCGGGGCCGGCGTCGTGGCCGGTGCCGCCAACGCCTCCAGCTGCGCCTCGACGGCGGCGATGTCCTCGGCCAGGGTGTCCTCGAACAAGGCACGCTGCCCCGGATCGAGCTGTTCGGAGCGCCGGCCAAACTGCCAGCGGCGCAGCCGCGCGATCTCGGCGGTGAGCGTATCGATCTTGGCTTATCGGTAGACCAGGGTGCGCTGCTGACTGTCGATGGTTGCCGCATGCTGGGTGATTAGCGTGTCTCGCTCGGCGAGTGCCGCCTGGTACTCCGCATCACGCTCGGCGAGCTTGCGACGTAGCGTGGCAAGCTCGTCGATGGAGGCGTCGGATGTGGCGGAGTTCATGCCTCATAGTATAGCCGTCTAGACGGCTATATGAAAGCTTTTTATCACACCACGTGCCGTGGCATGGCGCGATCACTCAGTCGCCGCCAGTCGACCCCCGCACACAGCCAGGCGAATGCTTCGGGCGAAAGCTCGCACGTGGCATCGCCGCTGCCTG
>SCRF01000103.1 GCA_004322005.1 Rhodanobacter sp.
CCGGAATCGGGCGATGCGGCTGAAGGTCGCAGTGCCCGTGATTCAGCGGGCAGAGCGTGGTCGCAAGGCTTGCCGCTGCCCGGCCCGCACGACAGAATGCCGTATGCGAGCTTTCCGCAGGACAACGTGTTCCAGATTCGTCGGATGCTTGGCGTTCGTCGCCGTGTGGCTGACGGCTGTCATGCCCGTGATCTCGCGCAGCATGCCCAACGGCATGGGCCCGATGGACCCCGGTTCCTGGGGCGCCTCGCACGGACTCAGCCTGCAGCACCCGTCCGCGCCATCCGATCCCTCGGCCACGCTCGACAAATGCGGCTACTGCTGCCTGTTTTGCCACAGCCCCCTGGTGGCCGGCGAAGCCCTGCCGGCACTGCCGTCGCTGGCGCTTTCGGCACCGATTCTGCCTGCCCCCACGGTTCCCGTTGGTCCGCTGCCGCAACGGCTGAGTGCGGCACCACGCGGGCCGCCGTCGCAGGCTTGAGCGTGCGAGTGCCTGACGCACCGGCCCGTCGTGTCGGTGCGGTGGCGGTCGCCGCATATCCATCCCCTGCCTGACTCCTTTGCCTCACCTCTCAGTCGCCACCCGCCGCCATCGCGCGCAGGGCGCTGCCGGCATGCGGGCGTTGGCATCACCTCTTTGCGCCGCACGGCGGCGGCACCCTATTCAGGATTTCAGCATGACGTTTTTGACTCGTTCCAAAGCCTTTGCGGCGCTTCCATGGGGCGCGCTGCTGCTTGCCCTGGCCCTGCCGGGCAATGCGATCGCCTGCGCCTGCGGCTGCGGCCTGTTCGAGGTGGGCACCGGCGGTCAGCTGCCGACCACCACGCAAAGCGGCACCACGCTGTTCGCGCAGTTCGCTTACCTCGACCAGAACCATAACTGGTCGGGCAGCTCGAGTGCGCCGGCGGCAGCCAACAACGACAAGGACATCCGCACCCTGTTCCAGACCGTGGGCCTGGAGACCCAGTTCAACCGGAGCTGGGGCATGCGCATCGAGGTGCCGTACTGGCAGCGCCATTTCAGCACGACGGACGAAGACACCGGCAAGCCGGCGACGTTCAACCACGGCGCACTGGGCGACATCCGGGTGACGGCCACCTACACCGGCTTCTCGGGCGATCGCTCCACCGGCCTGCAGTTCGGCATCAAGCTGCCCACCGGCGACTGGACCTACCGCGGCTTCGACCGCGACACCGAGATCGGCACCGGCACCACCGACCTGATCATCGGCGGCTTCCACCGCTGGAACTTCGGCGCAAACCTGGGCTGGAGCGGCTTCGTGCAGGGAACCGCGCTGCTGCCCGCCAATACCCGCGCCGGCTATCGTCCGGGCGACGAGCTGGATGCCTCCGCGGGCATCTATCCAGCGGGCTGGAAGGTCGGCACGCGCGCGCACCTGACGCCGATCCTGCAGGCCCTGCTGGCGTGGCGTTCCCCCGACTCCGGCGTCAACGCCGACCCGCCCAACACCGGCTTGGCGCGGATCCTGCTGGCGCCGGGCCTGGAACTGCAATGGCAGCGGCTGCGCCTGGATGCCAGCGTGGCCAAGCCGGTCTACCAGCGCGTGCACGGCAACCAGCTGATCGGGCAATGGCAGGCATCGATGTCGGTCAGCTATGCGCTTTGAGCGGATGCGTCGACCCCTTAGTTCTGGTCCCGATGCTCGTGGCTGCCGCACCCACGATCAGAATTCGTCGACGAACTCGATGCCCGCATCGCGCTCGTTGGCCATCACCTCGGCGCAGCCGCGGGCGGTGTCGGCGATCTGGTCGGTGGGTGCCTCCACTTCGATGCAGTAAACCTGTCCTTCGCTGTCGCTCACCGACTCGCTGGAACTGGAATCGTCGCGCATGCGGGGGCTCAGGTCGTCGATTTCCTCGACGTGCTCGATGCCGCTGATGCCGTGAAGTCCGGCGATGACGGCGTCGGCGTCGTAGCGACTGCCGATCAGGCGAAAGCGGACCATGGTCATGGCATTGTTCCTCGGGACAGGGGGCGGGGATCTCATGCTCGCAGGCCCGGCGCATGCGCCAGGTGATGCCGCCGGTGTGCGGGCGGACACCGCGGCGGGCTACCATCGCGCTTCCATGGGTATCACACACCGCCGGCCGGGCAACCTCCGCCAGGCGATCAACCGGAGCGCGGCGATGCGCAAGACCTACGACCGCGATTATTTCGACAAGTGGTACCGCGACCCGCGGCATGCGGTGGGTTCGCCGGCGGAGTTGCGGCGCAAGGTGGCGCTGGCGGTGGCGCAGGCCGAGTATTACCTGGGCCGGCCGCTGCGCAACGTCCTCGATGTCGGTTGCGGCGAGGCGCCGTGGCGCGCGCCGCTGCTGGCCCTGCGCCCGGGCATCGGCTATCGCGGGCTGGATGCCAGTCCCTACGTGGTGCAGCGCTACGGGCGCAGCCGCCAGGTCGGCCTGGCGCGTTTCGGCCAGCTGGAACAGCTGCGCTTCGACACCCGCTTCGACCTGATCGTGTGCACCGACGTGCTGCACTATCTGCGGCCGGCCGAGATCCGCGCCGGCCTGGGCGGGATCGTCGACATGCTCGAAGGCGTGGCCTTTCTCGAGGTGTTCACCAGCCGCGACGACGTCGTCGGCGATCGCGACGGTTTCGTGTCGCGCACGCCCGAGTGGTACCTGCGCGAGTTCGGTCAGGCCGGTCTGCTGCCATGTGGCTCGCACGGTTATCTGGGGCCGCGGCTGGAGCGGCACATTGCCGCGCTGGAGCGGGCGCGGTTGCCGGTCTGATCTGATGCCCGACGGTCGTCCGGCAGGCCGCTGGTTCGATCCTCACAGCAACCGCAGCAACTCCTTCATCAACGGCAGCCGGCGCACCCGCACGGCGCTGGCGCGAAACACCGCATTGGCCAGGGCGGGGGCGGCGGTGGGCATCGCCAGGAAGCTGGCGCCGGTGGGCGTGCGGTCGCCGGGTACGGTGATCACTTCCACCGCATCGGGCAGCTGCGCCATGCTGGCCAGCGGGTAGTCCTTGTAGCTGTGTTGCTGGATCTGGCCGCCCTTGAAGGTGATCGCCAGGTTCAGCGCGGCGGACAGCGCATCGAGCGTGGCGCCTGCCACCTGGCCTTCCAGGCCCAGCGGGTTGATCACCCGGCCGACGTCGACGGCGCACACGACGCGCTGGATGATCAGCTTCTCGCCCTGCATCGCGGCCTCGACGGCGTGCGCCACATAGGCGCCATCGACATGCCAGCAGGCGATGCCAAGGCCGTTCACGCTGCGCAGCCAGTTTTTCCATTCGATGCGGTCGGCAACCAGCTTGAGCACGTTGAGCAGACGGCCGACATCCAGCGTGTCGCCGCTGCCGAGCGGCAACTGGCGGGCTTCGCCGAGCAGGCGCAGCCGGGTGTCCAGCGGATTCTCTTTCAGCAGATGCGCGATTTCGTCGATGAAGCTTTCCACCGCGAACGCATTGCTCAGGTGTGGCATGCCGCGGGCGGGGCCGCGCGGGATCGCCGAGTCCAGCGCGTACCAGTCGCTGCGGAAATTCGGCAGCAGCCCGGCCGGCAACTGGTCGGCCTGAAGTTCGGAGCTCCACAGCTGGTTGTCCGGCACGCCGCGATGCGCCAGCGCCGAGGCACTGGCCATGCGCTGGTTCCAGCCGATCACCCGGCGCTTGCGGTCGATGATCGCGTTGAACTGGTGCACGCTGCCGGAGCGGTAGTAGTCGTGGCCCAGGTCCTCCTCGCGCGTCCACAGCAGGCGCACCGGCTTGCCGACGGCCTTGGCCAGCATCACCGCTTCGGCCACGAAGTCGTGATCGAGCCGGCGGCCGTAGCCGCCACCGACGCGTGGCACGCGGATCTCGATCTGCGCGGGGGCCAGGCCGGTCAGGCGCTGCACCACCGCCCAGGCTTTCTGCGGTGCCTGGGTCGGCACGATCGCTCGGGCGTGATCCTTGTCCAGCCGCACCAGGCAGTTCATCGGCTCGGCGGTGGCATGCGCCAGCCATGGCTGGTAGTAGCTGGCCTGCAGGCGGCGGGCGGCTTTCCTGCCGGCCGCGTCGACGTCGCCGTCGTTGCGCACGCGCGCGGTGGGAGTGGCGGTGTTGTCGGCGAGCAGGGCGACGGCCTGCTGCTCCAGCGCGGCGCTGCTTTCGCTGCCGCTGGCACCGGGTTTCCATTCGAGCTTGAGTTTTTGCCGACCTTGCAGCGCCGACCAGGTGTCTTCGGCCAGCACCGCCACGGCCGGCGCGATCACCGTACTGCCCCACGGCTGGCCGGGTTCGGGGGTGAGCTGCATCACTTTCACCACGCCTTTCACCGCCAGCGTGTCGGCGGTGTCGATGCGTTCCAGCGTGCCGTCCGGCCACGGGCAATGCGCCAGCACCGCCACCAGCGCCTCGCCGTCCTGCTCGTCGAGCGCAAAGTGGGCCTGGCCGGTGACGATGCCATGCGCGTCGACGTCGCCGGCGGGCTTGCCGATCAGCTGGTAGCGATCGGCGGTCTTCAAGGGCGGCAGCTTGTCCGGCAGTGCGATCGCACTGGCATCGTCGACCAGGCTGCCGTAGCTGAGGCGGCGGCCGTCCAGCGCGATGACTGTGCCGGCGTCGCAACGCAACTGGTTGGCCGGCATGCCGAGCCGCCGCGCCGCGGCCTGCAGCAGCAGCCATCGCGCCAGTGCGCCAGCCTGACGCAGCTCGCCCCAGGCCGCGGGAATCGAGCTGCCGGTGCCGCCGATCTGCCGCCCGTAGATCCAGCGTGGCTGACCCTTGTCGTTGGCCACGCCCAGGCCGAGCAGTATCACGCTGACCTGGTTCCAGTCGGCATCGAGTTCGTCGGCGATGATCCGCGGCAACGCCGTGGCCACGCCGGTGCCGGTATCCGGATCGCGTGCGCCGATCAGCACGTTGCTGTCGCTGTCGATCCGCACGTAGGCGCCGAGGTCGTAAAAGGTGTCGCCGAGCAGGGCCGGCGGCAGTGGCGCATCGGCGGCATCGGCGACGCGGATGCCGATCATCAGCACGCCGGCGCCGGCGGCCAGCACCTGCAGGAAGCGGCGCCGTTCAAGCCGGATCGTATCGTCGATGCGCTGTTCGCTCATGGCTGTCCCGCTTTGTCGGCCGCCACGCGCTTGATCGCCCGGCGCACCCGGGTCTGGCAGCCGCAGCGGCACAGGTTGGGCAACTGGTCGATGTCATCGTCGCTCGGTTGCCTCTTGCGCCGGAGCAGGTCCACCGCTGCGATCAGCCAGCCGGGCGTGCAATAGCCGCAACCGATCGCGTCCTCGTCGATGAAGGCCTGTTGCAGCGGATGCAGCGTGCCGTCGTTGGCGGCCAGGCCTTCCACCGTGGTCACCTGCCTGCCGGCCAGCTTGGCGACCGGCAACGTGATGGCGGAAACTGCCTTGCCGTCCAGCAGGACCAGATCGGCTCCGCTCTCGCCGTGCGCATCGCCGTACTTGGTGCCGGTCAGCTGCAGCACGTCGCGCAGATACCACAGCAGCGGCATCTGCGGGTCGCCGGTGTGTCGGTAGTGCTCGCCATTGATCTGCAGATCGATGCCGTCGCGTACCTTGACCGGCACGATGCCGCTGTCCGGATTGATCGGCAGGACCTGAGCTTGCACGGGCGCCATTCACGATCTCCTAAAAACGTATCCGCGCATTGTGGCATTGCCGCGGCCGTCTAGCAGCCTGCGTGGCTGAACAGCCGGCGCCAGACGGCATACACCGGCACGCCGGCCAGCATGATCAGCGCACCGATACCGGCATTGTGCGGGCTGTCGTGGATCGTCATCACCACCACGAACGCCACGATGCCGATGAACAGCAAGGGCAACCACGGATAGCCCGGCACCCGGAAGCTCAGCGTGCCGGTGTCGTGGCGGCGGTACCGGAACAGCGTGGCCACCGCCGGCAGCATGGTCCAGCCGAACAGGAAGCCGGCCAGCGGGCCGAACGCCTCGCGCAGGTACACGTAGCTGCCGCCGGTCTGTGGCCGGCGCGCGCCCAGCTCCGCGTAGCACAGTGCGCCGATCAGGGTCAGCACGCCGGCGCCGACCCACATCGGCAGCAGGCTCAGGCCCGAGCCGGTGCGCTGGGCGGCGATGCCGGGATTGAGAAAGATGCCGCCGCGGATGTCGATGGCACTGTGGGGTGCGACCGGTCTGCAACCGCGGGAAGCCGGCGCCTTGCGGCGTCGGCTTCCCGACAGGCTCCCAGGCGATCAGAACACGCGAAGGAATACGGCCAGATTACTCACGTTGAGCGTGCCGATGCCTGCGCCCGGCTCGTATCCGTAGTTGCCGAAGTAGAACCAGTTGTCGCCCGACCGGATGTCATTGAAGGCCGAGAAGGGGCCGTAACGGAAGATGTTCTGCAACGCGTAGACCTGTGGATTCCAGAAGCCCACGCGGCTGTGGGTCGACTGCCTCAGCAGGGCGCTGATGCCGTTGAGCTGTGGCGCGACGAAACTGGTGCCGCCGAAGAATGTCTGCAATCCCGGGCCATCCAGCGACGAGACGAGGCTGTAGCCGGTTTCCGGGTCGGCATTCAGCGAAACATCGGGCTCGTTGCGGCCGCGGTAGTGCGCCGGCAGCGTGTAGTCGATGCCGAACTGCGGCAAGAGCAGGGTCTGATTCTTCTCGCTCTTGCGGATGCCGCCGGTGAACAGCTGATAGCGCGGCACCGGCCAGAACACGCTCACACCGCCGCCGCCGCCGACCGAGAACACGGCGTCGGTGATATCCACGCCGAAATTGGCCTGGAAGTAGTTGGAGATGTAATCCCAGCCCCAGACGCTTTCCCTGGTGAGCGACGCCGTCGGGCCACCGCTGAAGCTGTAGGAGAACGGTACGGTGGTGCCGCCTGCGGAGGTGATGAAGGGATCGGAACCCGGGGCATCGACGCTGAGCGGCGGCGGCACGGGGTCGGTGGGCGAGCCGCCGAGTGCGCGCACCGTGTCGTAGGCACCGGAATCACCCGAGGCCGCGAACACCGAGATGCCTTGCGCGGCCGCCTCCAGGAAGACCTCGTGGAACGCGCGCAGCTCGTCGGTGAAGTCGACGCCGTCGTTGAGCTGCGGGAAGTAGAAGATTTCCGGCGAGCCCCAGCTTACCGACAGGCTGTCGACCTTGTTGTCGGACACGGCCTGGTCGAACACGTCGAAGAAGCCGGCATCGGTATTGGGAGCGTCGTACACAATGATGTCCGCCCACGGCGCCAGGCCGCCGGATTGCTCGACATCGAGCGACGTCTCGCCCGAACCGGCAGGGCCGCTGAGCGGTCCGCCGCCGTCCACATGTACCTGGGTGATCCGGTTGGGCTTTACGGCCAGGCCGATCGTGCTCCAGTAGGTGTACGCATCGGCGGGGATGAAGTCCGCCAGGGTGGCGATGCCGATGGTCGAACCCCTGCCGTTCACGCCAACCTTGTATAGCGGGTTGATGTTGTAGCGGTTGGCCACGTCACCGACGGTAAATTCGCCGGGCGTGCAGGTGGCGGTGGGATTGCCGGTGCACGCAGGTGTGGCCGGTGCCGCGCCCTTGGCCAGGGCATTGGCGCTGGGGCCTTGCTGCGGTGGGAGAATCGCCTTGAGCCGATGCGAGACGTAGCGCGCTTCGCTGCTCAGGCCCGATGCCGCCACCAGCGTGCCGGAAAGCGCCGCAGGAACGGTGAGCGTCGCATTCGGTTGATGGAAGACTGTTCCATCGCTGCTCCGGTAATCATGGATCGAGGTATGGAAGACCGCGTTGAATTGACCGATCGTGCCACTGACCTTGATCGCCAAATGATTCGGCAGGAGCTCGGCCTCAAGGAGACCTTGCTGCTTCAGGAATGCCTGAACCCTGGCGATCTCGCCGGCGGTCGCGCCGTAGCGCTCCGCGAACTCCTCGGTGGTGAGGAAGCGGTGGAATGCAGGGCTGCCGCGGGTGACTGTGCTGTAGATAAAGCGTTCCAGCGCGGCCTGGTTGTGCAGCCCGAGCACCAGTGTGACGCTCATCGTCTGGCCCGGATTGCTTGCCCCAAGATCGGTAGGGGCCGAACTGTCGGCGGCGAAGCCGACAGTGGCGTAGCCGCAAAGCAGCAGCGCCAGGGAAGTCGCGAGCGACTTGCGATGCAAGTTCTTGAGCATGTCTGTTCCTCCAAGGAAAGATGCGGTCGCCACTTGCGGAAACAGGCATCACGCCGTGAAGCTGCGCTTCGTGGCAGACCATGGCCATGTATCAAGTCGATCCCCAATACACAGTCGCGCCCCTGAAGATATTCCGCGCTGGTCAGCCAAGCCTAGACCTGTGTGCCCGATCTTGAAAGTGGCGGATCGTGCGAATCAGGTTGCGAACCCACCGGGCACCCCGACTCCAGGAGCCTGTCGGGCCACCACGGCGGGGAGCCGCACGAATCGGCTTTCGGGTGGCGGCCCGATTTGCGGCACAATAAAAGGATTGCGTCATGGACAACCCGCCCGCTGGCGCCTGAATCCCCCGAATCGAAGCTGCCTCTCTGACCTCATGACCCTCATCAAGCAAGACGATCTGATCCAGTCGGTTGCCGACGCGCTGCAATACATCAGCTACTACCACCCGGTCGACTACATCAGGAGCCTGGCCGCCGCCTACGAACGCGAGGAATCGCCCGCCGCGAAGGATGCGATGGCGCAGATCCTGATCAACTCGCGGATGGCCGCCGAAGGCCATCGCCCGCTGTGCCAGGACACCGGCATCGTCACGGTGTTTCTGAAGGTCGGCATGAACGTGCAGTGGGACGCCGCGCTGAGCCTGGAGGAGATGGTCAACGAGGGCGTGCGCCGCGCCTACCTGCATCCGGACAACAAGCTGCGCGCCAGCGTGCTGGCCGACCCGGCCGGCAAGCGCAGCAACACCAAGGACAACACGCCGGCGGTGATCAATGTCTCGATCGTGCCGGGCGACAAGCTCGACGTGATCGTGGCGGCCAAGGGCGGCGGTTCCGAGGCCAAGTCGAAATTCGCGATGCTCAACCCGTCCGACTCGATCGTCGACTGGGTGCTCAAGACCGTGCCGACCATGGGCGCCGGCTGGTGTCCGCCGGGCATGCTGGGCATCGGCATCGGCGGCACCGCCGAGAAGGCGATGCTGCTGGCGAAGGAGGCGCTGATGGAGCCGATCGACATCCAGGCGCTGATCGCGCGCGGCCCGGGCAACCGCGCCGAGGAACTGCGCATCGAGCTGTACGAGAAGGTCAATGCGCTGGGCATCGGCGCGCAGGGCCTGGGCGGCCTCACCACCGTGCTCGACGTCAAGGTGAAGGATTTCCCGACCCACGCGGCCAACCTGCCGGTGGCGCTGATCCCGAACTGCGCGGCGACCCGCCATGCGCATTTCACCCTGGACGGCTCCGGCCCGGTGATGCTCGATCCACCCTCGCTGGAGGACTGGCCGAAGCTCACCTACAGCCCGACCAATGCGCGGCGGGTGAACCTGGATACGATCACCCGGGACGAAGTCGCCAGCTTCAAGCCGGGCGAGGTGCTGCTGCTGAGCGGCAAGCTGCTCACCGGCCGCGACGCCGCGCACAAGCGCATGGTCGAGATGCTGGACAAGGGCGAGCCGCTGCCGGTGGATTTCAGGGGCCGCTTCATCTACTACGTCGGCCCGGTCGATCCGGTGCGCGACGAAGTGGTCGGCCCGGCCGGCCCGACCACCGCGACCCGCATGGACAAATTCACCGAGCAGGTGCTTAGCGAAACCGGCCTGCTCGGCATGGTCGGCAAGGCCGAGCGCGGCCCGGCCGCGATCGAGGCGATCCGCAAGCACCAGTCGGTGTACCTGATGGCGGTCGGCGGCGCGGCATACCTGGTGTCCAGAGCGATCAAGGCCAGCCGCGTGGTCGGCTTCGCCGATCTGGGCATGGAGGCGATCTACGAGTTCACCGTCCTGGACATGCCGGTGACCGTGGCGGTCGATTCCGCCGGCAGCTCGGTGCACCAGACCGGCCCGCAGGAATGGCAGGCAAGGATCGGCAAGATCCCCGTAGTCATGAAATAAAACCGTGCGCGCAGCGCACACCATCGCCTCCTCCCCCTCGGGGGAGGATCGATGAGAGGCCGGGCGCATATCTCCACGGTTCCCGTAGGAGCCCGCTTGCGGGCGATGCTTTTGCACGTTCGCCCCACAAAAGCATCGCCCGCAAGCGGGCTCCTACGACTTCGGTGGGATGGGTGGCTTGGCATGGATATTTGTATGGATGTCTAAACGTCCATACAAAAAAAATTGGCAGAGTCCATTGCATTTGTTTTTCCGCAGCGCAACACTGGCGGGATATTTTTCTTCCCAACTACCGATACCGGACGCCCGTGAGCTTGCCAACCCCTGAGCCGCTGCCTGCCAACGCCCCCTGGATCGTGATGAAGTTCGGCGGCACCAGTGTCGCCACGCTTCCACGCTGGCAGAACATCCTGGAGCTGGTCGCCAGCCGCCGTGCCGAAGGCGCGCGCGTGCTGGTGGTCGTCTCCGCCTTGTCCGGCATCACCGATGCGCTCAAGCAGCTGTGCAAGCTGGGCGACCGCAGCCAGCGCGTCGAGTCCGCCAGGGCGATCAGCCGGCGCCACGACGAGCTGCTGGAACACATGCAGCTGGCGCTGCCGCCGACGCTCGGTGCGCGCCTGCGCGATCTGGCGCAGCTGGCCGACGACGGCGCGGCAGTGCTGGGCGAGCTGGCGTGGCAGGCGCAGGTGCAGGCGCATGGCGAGCTGATGTCCAGCGCGCTGGGCGCGGCGTTCCTCAGCCACAGCGGCTTGCCCACACAGTGGCTGGATGCGCGCGACTGCCTTGCCGCGATCGCGCTGCCGAACCAGAACGAGCGCACCCGGCTGCTGTCGGCGATGGTCGAGGCGAAGCCCGATCCGGCGCTCAACGCGCGGCTCGCCGCACTGGGCGAGGTGTTCATCACCCAGGGCTTCATCGCCCGCGAAAGCGAAGGCCGCACCGTGCTGCTCGGCCGCGGCGGCTCGGATACCTCGGCCTCGTACTTCGGTGCGCTGCTGAAGGCTTCGCGGGTGGAGATCTGGACCGACGTGGCCGGCATGTTCACCGCCAATCCGCGCCAGGTGCCCAGCGCCCGCCTGCTGCAGAAGCTCGATTACGAGGAGGCGCAGGAAATCGCCTCGACCGGCGCCAAGGTGCTGCATCCGCGCTGCCTGTCGCCGCTGCGCGAGCCACGCGTGCCGCTGCTGATCAAGGACACCAACCGGCCCGAGCTGGACGGCACGGTGATCGGCCCGGAAGTGCGCGAGCACGCGCCCAGCGTCAAGGCGATCAGTGCGCGCAAGGGCATCACCCTGGTGTCGATGGAGTCGGTCGGCATGTGGCAGCAGGTCGGCTTTCTCGCCGACGTGTTCGCGCAATTCAAGCAGCACGGCCTGTCGATCGACCTGATCGGTTCGGCCGAAACCAACGTCACCGTATCGCTGGACCCGACCGAGAACCTGCTCGACTCCGACGCGGTGGCGGCGCTGGCCAGCGATCTGGCCAGGGTGTGCCGGGTCAAGGTGATCGCGCCGTGCGCCGCGATCACCCTGGTCGGGCGCGGCATGCGCTCGATGCTGCACACGCTGTCCAGCGTGCTGGCCGAATTCGGCCAGCTGCGTGTGCACCTGATTTCGCAATCGTCCAACAACCTCAACCTCACCTTCGTGGTGGACGAGAGCGTGGTCGACGAGCTGCTGCCGCATCTGCACGAACTGCTGATCGCCGCCGGCGCGCTGCGCACCGACGACAGCGCGCTGTTCGGCCCCAGCTGGCAGGCGTTGTACGGTGGCGGCGAGACGCTGGCGCCGGCCGCCGCGTGGTGGCATGAATCGGAGCGCCAGCGCCTGCTCGAGATCGCCGACGCGGCCACGCCGCGCTACGTCTACCACCTGCCCACCGTGCGTCATCAGGCGCGCGAGCTGAAGACGCTGGCGGCGGTGGACCGGCTGCACTACGCGGTGAAGGCGAACACCCACCCGGCGATCCTGCGCGCGCTGGCGCAGGAGGGCTTCGGTTTCGAGTGCGTGTCGCCGGGCGAGCTGAAGGCAGTGATCGCCGCGGTGCCCGAATCGGCGCCGCTGCTGTTCACGCCCAACTTCGCGCCGCGCCAGGACTACGCCTGGGCGCTGGCCACGCGCGCCACCGTCTCGCTCGACGCGCTGTATCCGCTGGAGCATTGGGGCGAGCTGTTCCGCGGCCGCGAGATCGTGCTGCGGGTGGATCTGGGCCGCGGCCTGGGCCATCACGAGAAGGTGCGCACCGGCGGCAGCGGCAGCAAGTTCGGCCTGCCGGTGGATCAGCTCGATACGTTCCTGCGCCTGGCCGACGCACACGGCGTGATCGTGCGCGGCCTGCATGCGCACCTGGGCTCGGGCATTCTCGACGACGCCCACTGGGGCGAGGTCTACGCCCAGCTGGCCAGCCTGGCCGAGCGCATCGGCAGCGTCAGCTTCATCGACATCGGCGGCGGCCTCGGCGTGCCGTCGCATCCGGGCGAGGCGCGGCTGGACATCGCCGCGCTCGACCGCGTGCTGCGCGAGGTGAAGGCCGCGTATCCGCATTACCAGCTGTGGATGGAGCCGGGCCGCTACCTGGTGGCCGACGCCGGCGTGCTGCTGGCGCGGGTGACCCAGCAGAAGGGCAAGGGCGCGCTGCGCTACCTCGGCCTGGACACCGGCATGAACAGCCTGATCCGCCCTGCGCTGTACGACGCCTGGCACGAGATCGTCAACCTGACCCGGCTGGACGAACCGGCCATCGCGCTGTTCCAGGTGGTCGGCCCGATCTGCGAAAGCGGCGACGTACTCGGCACCGACCGCCGCCTGCCCGAGGCGCAGGAAGGCGACGTGATGCTGATCGCCCAGGCCGGCGCCTACGGCAAGGTGATGTCCA
>SCRF01000104.1 GCA_004322005.1 Rhodanobacter sp.
CCTGCTGCCGCCGCCGAACGTCACCGGCACGCTGCACATGGGGCATGCGTTCCAGCAGACGGTGATGGACATGCTGGTGCGCTACCAGCGCATGCGCGGCATGAACACGCTGTGGCAGGTCGGCACCGACCACGCGGGCATCGCCACGCAGAAGATCGTGGAGAACCAGCTCGCCGCCGAGGGCAAGACGCGGCACGACCTGGGGCGCGAGGCGTTCATCGAGCGCGTGTGGCAGTGGAAGGAGGAATCAGGCTCCACCATCACCAACCAGATGCGCCGCATCGGCGACGCAGCCGACTGGACGCGCGAGCGCTTCACCATGGACGAGGGGCTGTCGGCCGCGGTGCGCAAGGTGTTCATCGACTGGTATCGCGCCGGCCTGATCTACCGCGGCAACCGGCTGGTGAACTGGGATCCGGTGCTGGGCACCGCCGTGTCGGACCTGGAAGTGAACAACGTCGAGCGCGACGGGTTCATGTGGTCGATCCGCTACCCGGTGACGGGCAGCGACGAAAGCCTGGTCGTCGCCACGACCCGCCCGGAGACGATGCTGGGCGATGCAGCGGTAGCCGTGCATCCCGAGGACGAACGGTACGCTCATCTCGTCGGCAAGACCGTTACCCTTCCCGTCACCGGGCGCCAGATTCCCATCATCGCCGACGACTATGTCGACAAGGATTTCGGCACGGGAGCGGTCAAGATCACCCCGGCCCACGACTTCAACGATTACGCGATGGGCGTGCGTCACCAGCTGACCAGATTCAAGATTTTTACGCTGGACGCGAAGGTTGTCGGCAATCTCGATTGGCACTCGCAGGATCGGTCGGCAAACGCGATTCCGGCATTTGAAGTTTCGAGTGTCGTCGACATCGCGGAAGACATCGGCATCCCCGAGAAATACCGGGGCCTCGACCGCTACGACGCGCGCAAGCTGATCCTGGCCGATCTCGAAGCCGCCGGCCTGCTGGTCGAGACCAAACCGCACAAGCTGCAGGTGCCGGTAAGCCAGCGCTCGGACGCGGTGATCGAGCCGATGTTGACCGACCAGTGGTTCGTCGATCTCACTTCGGACGTCCAGAAGGATGGACGTCCAGGCGGACGCAAGGCGATCACCGAACCGGCGCTGGACGCGGTGCGTTCGGGCGAGATCAAGTTCGTGCCGGAGAACTGGGCCACCACGTACACGCAGTGGCTGGACAACATCCAGGACTGGTGCATCAGCCGCCAGCTGTGGTGGGGCCATCGCATCCCGGCGTGGTACGACAATGAGGGGCGAATCTTCGTGGGTGAGGACGAGGCCGACGCGATCGCCAATGCGCCCTACCCACCCAATGGCCAGCTGCGCCAGGACGAGGACGTGCTCGACACCTGGTTCTCCTCCGCGCTGTGGCCGTTCTCCACCCTGGGCTGGCCGGCCGATGGCCCGGTGCGGAACGAGCGCGGCGAAATCGTGGCGAACTGGGAGAACGACCAGATCTTCCTGCCCAGCGCGGTGCTGGTCACCGGCTTCGACATCATCTTCTTCTGGGTCGCGCGGATGGTGATGGCGACCAAGTACTTCACGGGGAAGATTCCGTTCCGCGAGGTCTACATCAACGCCATCGTGCGCGACGCCGAAGGCCAGAAGATGTCCAAGTCCAAGGGCAACACGCTGGACCCGCTGGACCTGATCGACGGCATCGCGCTGGAGCCGCTGGTGGAGAAATCCACCCGCTCGCTGCTGCTCCCGCAGGTGCGCGCCAAGGTGGAGAAGCGCATCCGCAAGGATTACCCCGAAGGCATCCCGGCGATCGGCACCGACGCGCTGCGCTTCACCTTCGCCGCGCTGGCCAGCTACAGCCGCACGATCAACTTCGACATCAAGCGCGCCGAGGGCTACAAGGCGTTCTGCAACAAGCTGTGGAACGCGGCGCGGTTCGTGTTGATGAACATGCCGGACGACGAACCTGTTGTAGGAGCGACTTCAGTCGCGATGCCCTCGTCCATGGCGCGAAAGAGCATCGCGGCTGAAGCCGCTCCTACAACACCGGTAACGGAGGCCGAACGCTGGATCCTCACTCGCCTGAAACAAACGCTGGGCGAGGTCGAGCAACACTTCGTCACGTACCGCTTCGATCATCTTGCGCAGGCGCTGTACGAATTCGTCTGGAACGAGTACTGCGACTGGTTCCTCGAACTGGCCAAGCCCGCGCTGGCCGGTGACGACGCCGCAGCCGGCGCGTCCACGCGCCACACCTTGCTGGTGGTGCTGGAAACCGTGCTGCGCGCGCTGCACCCGGTGATCCCGTTCATCACCGAGGAAATCTGGCAGTGGGTGGGGCCGAAGCTCGGCCTGCGCGAAGAAACTCTGATGAATCGGCCGTGGCCACGCGCGGACGAGATCGTTGCCGACATGGCGGCCAGCGCCGAGATCGAGTGGTTCAAGAACGTGCTCTCCGGCATCCGCCGGATCCGTTCGGAGATGAACATCTCGCCGGCAAAAACGATTCCGCTGCTGCTCGCCGATGGCGACGCCGGCGATCGCGCCCGCGTGGCCAAGTTCGCCGCGCAGATCGGCTTCCTGGCCCGCGTCGAGGCGCCGCAGTGGATCGACAGCGGTGCCGGCGAATCCGCCGCGGCGGCCGCCGTCGTCGGCAGCTTGCGCGTGCTGATCCCGCTGGCCGGCCTGATCGATCTGGGCGCCGAGAAGGCACGCCTGGGCAAGGAGATCGCCCGCATCGAAGGCGAGATCAGGAAGTGCGAGGGCAAACTCGGCAACGCCAGCTTCATCGCCAACGCACCGGCCGACGTGGTCGCCCAGGAGCGTCAGCGCATCAGCGACTGGAACACCACGCTGGGCGCCTTGCGCGAACAGGCGCAGAAGCTGGGCTGAACGGCCCCTCGCCTCCACCCGCTCCTTGGCCCGCGTAGGAGCGCACCCTGTGCGCGAATGCTCTTGTCAGGATCACGGCAAACCCCTTCGCGCACGGGTGCGCTCCTGCGAATCGGGGTTGTTCGAGGTGCCTTGAAGGCAGGTTCACGGCGAGCCCGTCACCGCCCTTCGTCAGGCGCAGGACAGGCAATCCGCTCCCCGCGAGGGAGAGCCGGCGAACGCGAAGAGCAGGCATCGATGCGTCGTAGCGCGCCTTCCGCACAGGCGTTTACCGAGCAGTCCGTCGGGCTGCTATTTCTGGAAATCGCCTGCGGCAATATCCAGAGCCATCACGATCGCATCTTCGCGCCCGTCGCGAGCCGGGTAATAGCGCGGCCGCCGTCCGATCTCCTTGAAGCCCACCGACTCGTACAGCGCCTTCGCCAACGGGTTGGACGTGCGCACCTCGAGGAATACCCGCTCGGCACCGTTCCAGCGTGCGATGTCCAGCAGCCGGCGCAGCAGATGCCGGCCCAACCCCTTGCCGCGATAGGCCGGACCGATGCAGATGTTCAGCACATGCGCCTCGCCGGCACCCATCGACAGGATGCCGTAGCCGGCGACCCTACCGTCCACGCACAGCACCCAGCACGGATGCCCGGCTTTCAGGCAGTCGGTGAAGATACCCGGCGACCAGGGGAATTCGTAGGAGGCGTTTTCCATTGCGCTGATCGTGGCCAGGTCCGCCATGCGCATGGCGCGCACCTGCACAGCGGGTTGGACGACCGCCGCCATGGCCGCTAGTCGCCTGCCGCGGCCAGCGCACGGCGCAGGCTGCGCAGCGCGCTCCACAGCCGTCGCTTGGCGTCGGCGCGGGTCAGCACCAGCGCCGGTTCGTCGGCCAGCACGATCTGCGCGCGGTGCAGCGCCGCGGCCGGCAGCTTGCGGCCCAGCGCGTGCGCCTGGGCTTCGCCGAACACCAGGTAGGCCCGTGCCCCGGGCACGTCCGCGGCCAGCTGCCCGTCGCTCACCGTGATGCGTGCGGCACGCGCCAGGCTTGTCCCGCCAGCGCTGAGCGCGCGCCCCAGCAGATCCAGTTCGCGGGTACTGCAGCCCGCGGGCAGGATCACCACGCAGTCGGCCCCGGCGCTCGTGCCCGCCACGATGCCCGGTGCCGGCTCCGGCTGCGCCACCCCGACAAGACGGTTCGCCGACGCGCGCCGCACCCACGGCGTCACGCCCAGCGCCCGCAACACGCGCTCGCGATGGCTGGCATCGACCGGCTCGCGCACGGATGCGTTCATGCCGCACCGCGCCTCGACCGGCGCTGGCGGGCGGCCAGCCAGACGGTCCATGCCGGCCCGGACAGCAGGTAGAGCGTGAACCCGGCGAACAACACCCGCGCCGTGTCCAGGATCAGCAGCGCCAGCAGCAGCACGGCCACCACGATCCAGCGAAACGGCACCCGCCCGTGCTCGTCCGCCGGCAACGACTTGAAGCTGAAATAGCGAAACCGGCTGACCATCAACAGCCCGGTAATCAGCATGATCGCTGGTGTGACGAAGCAGAATTCGCTGCCGGGCAGGCCGGACTTGTCCACGCTCCACACGAACGACATGCACACCGCGGCGGCGGCGGGGCTGGCCAACCCCTGGAAATAGCGCTTGTCGGCCACCCCGGCCTGGGTATTGAAACGCGCCAGCCGCAGCGCGGCGCAGGCCGCGTAGATGAAGGCCGCGGCCCAGCCCAGCTTGCCCCACAGCGGGCCGAAATCCTTCAGCGCGGACAGCGACCACGTATACATCACCAGGGCCGGCGCCAGCCCGAAACTGATCAGGTCCGAGAGCGAATCGTACTGCACGCCGAACTCGCTCTGGGTACCGGTAAGCCGCGCCACGCGACCATCCAGGCCGTCCAGTACCGCGGCAATGAACACCGCCACCGCCGCCTCGGTATAACGTCCACCGATGCTGGCAATGATCGCGTAGAAACCCGCGAACATCGCACCGGTGGTCACCAGGTTCGGCAGCAGGTAAATGCCCCGGTGTCGCGGGGGCGGGACAGGCATCGCTTCGTTCATGAATCAATCCGTGACAGGATGCGCGCAGTGTAAACCATCGACTGCTTGAGTCCGGGCCGCCGGGGTGATAACAAGATAATCGTCGATTCCACCCGCTGGAGAACACCATGCACCGTTTGCCGATCGCCTTGGCACTGCTGTTGCTGGCCCCGTTGGCCGCCGCCCAGAACAACAACGCCCAGGTCTACAAATGGACCGATGCCAGTGGCACCGTGCATTACGCCCAGGCACCACCACCGCCGGGAATCAGGTATACCGAGGTGAAGACCACCGGCAGTGTGGAGCCATTGGCCGCACCCCCATCCAGCGGCGACCGTGGGGACGGCGACCAGGCCAATCCCGCGCCTGCGGCACCGATGGCCGATACGCCGGCCAACCGCGGCAAGCTGTGCACCACGCTGAAAGCCAATCTCGCGGCGCTGCAGGGCAGCGGCCCGGTGGTGATGCAGCAGAACGGCAAACCCACCGCGCTCGACGACGCGCAGCGCAAACAGCAAACCAGCGCGGCCCAGGCGCAATACCAGCAGTATTGCCAGGGCCAGTAAACCGGCGGTCGGCACTGGGTACCTCGAATAACCCCGATTCGTAGGAGCGCACCCTGTGCGCGAATGCTCTTTGCGAGGCGTGGAGCAAGAGCATTTCGTAGGAGCGCACCCTGTGCGCGATGCTCTTTGCGAGGCGTGGAGCAAGAGCATTCCGCAGGAGCGCAGAGCACTGAAGTGCCACGAACCAGGTTTTTCGAAATTCCCCGCCGCGCTGCCCGTGTCGGTCCGTCCCGGCCGGCGCGACAGCGCGCGCCGACAGCCCGCTATAATCAGCGTCTTTATCCCGCCGGAACTGCCCGCATGCGCCTCAGCCAATTCCATCTGGCCACCGTCAAGGAAATCCCGGCCGATGCCGAAATCGCCAGCCATCGCCTGATGCTGCGTGCCGGCATGGTCCGCAAGCTCGCCTCGGGCCTGTACACCTGGTCGCCGCTGGGGCTGCGCGTGCTGCGCAAGGTCGAAAACATCGTGCGCGAGGAAATGAACCGCGCCGGCGCGATCGAAATGCTGATGCCGTCGGTACAGCCGCGGGAATTGTGGGACGAAACCGGCCGCTGGCAGAAATTCGGCGGCCAGCTGCTGAAAATCAAGGACCGCAAGCAGCAGGAGTACTGTTACGGCCCGACGCATGAGGAAGTGATTACCGATTTCGCCCGCAACGAGCTGAAAAGCTACAAGCAGCTGCCGGTCAACTTCTACCAGATCCAGACCAAATTCCGCGATGAAATCCGCCCGCGTTTCGGCGTGATGCGCGCGCGCGAATTCCTGATGAAGGATGCTTATTCGTTCCACCTCGGCGCCGAGTCGCTGGCTGAAACCTATGCGGCGATGTATCAGGCCTACACGCGCATCTTCACTCGCCTCGGGCTGCGCTTTCGCGCCGTCCAGGCCGATACCGGCGCGATCGGTGGCAATGCAAGCCATGAATTTCAGGTGCTGGCCGATTCCGGCGAAGACGCGATTGCGTTTTCCGATGGCTCCGATTACGCCGCGAATATCGAGAAAGCCGAAGCGCTGGCGCCAGCACACGAGCGCCCGGCCGCGGTGGCCGCATTGCAGCGGGTCGACACGCCCACCCAGAAAACCATCGCCGAGGTTGCCGGTTTTCTCAAGGTATCGCCACGGCAATGCGTGAAAACCCTGCTCGTGCGCGGCCGCGACGGCCTGGTTGCGTTGTGCCTGCGCGGCGATCACGAGATCAACGCCATCAAGGCCGGCAAGCTGGGCGAATTGCCCGGCGAATCGGCGCTGGCCAGCGAAGAGGAAATTCTCGCCGCCACCGGCACCCGTCCGGGTTTCATCGGCCCGGTCGGCCTGCCCGATTCCATTCCGGTGATCGTCGATCGCGATGCCGCCGTACTCGCCGATTTCGTCTGCGGCGGCAATGCCGACGGCAGCCACTACGCCGGCGCCAACTGGCTGCGCGATGCGCGCATCAGCCGCATCGCCGATCTGCGCAACGTGGTCGAGGGCGACCTTTCGCCGGACGGCAAGGGCGTGCTGCATCTGGCGCGGGGCATCGAGGTCGGTCATGTGTTTCAGCTCGGCCAGACCTACGCCGAGGCCATGAAGGCCACGGTGGTGGACGACCAGGGCCAGAGCCGGGTCATGACCATGGGCTGCTACGGCATCGGCGTCAGCCGCATCGTCGCCGCGGCGATCGAACAGCGCCACGACGACGCCGGCATCCTCTGGCCCGAAGCCATGGCACCGTGGCGGGTGGTGGTGTGCGTGATCAATCCGAAGAACACCCCGGCGGTCGGCGAGGCTGCCGAGGCGCTGTACCAGTGGCTGCTCCAGCACGGCATCGAGGCACTGCTGGACGATCGCGGCCTGCGCCCGGGCGGCATGTTCGCCG
Source organism: Rhodanobacter sp. (assembly GCA_004322005.1). Taxonomy (GTDB): domain Bacteria; phylum Pseudomonadota; class Gammaproteobacteria; order Xanthomonadales; family Rhodanobacteraceae; genus Rhodanobacter. The sequence continues at coordinate 7,335 of SCRF01000104.1, forward strand.
ACATGGAACTGATCGGCATTCCGCACCGCGTGGTGGTCAGCGAACGCGGTCTGGCTGCCGGCACGCTGGAATACCGCGCCCGTCAGGAAACCGAAAGCCGTTCCATCAGCCAGGACGATCTGCTCGCCTTGCTGCGGTAATCGAAACGTCCGCCGTGCACCGCTGCATATCGGGAAATCCCGAATATCTGGTTCCTGGCATTCTGGTAGGAGCGCACCCTGTGCGCGATGCTTTCGCCGCGCGTGAAGAAGAGCCATCGCGCACAGGGTGCGCTCCTACGAAAATCGGGTTATTCGCGGTGCCCTGCATTGAAACCAGGCACTAATCGAGCGCCGTTGAAAACGACCTGAATGAAGAAAAGCTCGCCCAGGCATTCCGTGACTGCGATCTCCACTTGACTGGTAATGGCGGCCCCTGCTTTACAAGCATTCGGCAAATAGGCGAGAATCTGGTTTGTTGCGCATTTTAATGTGCCGGGCTTGATTCCTGAAAATAACAGCCCGACTGTACAAGCACCCAAACCCACTCCCGGGAGTCCAACATGGCCGTCGATATCAAGAATCTCAATCACACCCAGCTCAACGATCTGATCAACAAGGCGCAGATCCGCCAGAACGAACTGCGCAAGGAAAAGGTCGTCAAGCTGCGCGACAAGATTCACGCGCTGCTCAAGGCCGAGGGTTATACCTTCGAGGACATCTTCGGCCGTGGCAAGACCAAGCGCACCAGCAGCCCGGTCGCCCCCAAATATCGCAACCCGGCCAACCCCGCGCAGACCTGGTCCGGTCGCGGCAAGCGTCCGCACTGGTTCAACGACGCATTGAAGGCCGGCAAGAAGGAAAAGGATCTGGCGATCTGATTGCCGGTTCGAGGAAGTGTAAAACGCCGGCCTTGTGCCGGCGTTTTTTGGGGGGGGGTTTGAGGCAACGTGACCTTCCCTCCCCAACCCTCCCCCAAGGGGGAGGGGGCAAACGTGCAGTGCGGGGTCGTTGTCTTGAGGGGTGGCGCGACCGGGAGTGGCGAGTGCAGTCGAGGGCTTTTGTTTTATAGGGACCGCCGCGGCGAAACCAGCAGGTCGCCGAACATCAGTCCGGCCACCAGTGAAACCAGCAAGGTCAGCAGCAACACGCCGGTATCCATGCCCAGTTCGGTATCGCGGTCGAGCAGGAACGACATGCTGCGGAAACCGACGCTTCCGGGCACCAGCAGGATAATCCCCGGCTCGCGGATCAAGGCGCCGGGCCGATGCGCGAAGCGCGCGTAGAAATTGGCCAGCGCACTGAGCACGAAGCCGCCGAGGAATACGCCGAACGGCGCCCCCGGCAGATACCCGGAGATCTGCCCGCCCCAGCGCGTGGCCAGATAGCCGACCATCACCGCGCCCATCACCACCGGCCAGTCCTTGCGCGCCGCGCGGAACAGGATCGCAAAGCCGAAGGCGCCCAGCAGCAGGGTGGGATAATCCAGCCAGCTCGGCAATGGCGGCAGCGCATAGTCGCGCGCGCGGATGCCCACCGCGGCGCACAGCTGGGTCGCCGCCACGGTGCCGAAGGTGAGCTTGAGCAGAGTCGACACCGCCCCGCCCATGCGGGCCACGCCGGCCACCAGATGCTGGCTGGACAGTTCGCGCACCGCGGTGGTCAGCGACATGCCGGGAATCAGCACGATCAGGCTGGCCAGCACCACCGCCTTGATCGCCAGCGGCACCACGAACGCGCTCACCATGATGGCGATGGTCGTGGCCACCAGGGCACTGATCGCATCGCTGGCCACCGCCAGCCGGGGCCGGCTGAGCGACAGCACGCTGATCGTGCCGATGATCAGCCCGATCAGCGCCGCCGTCAGCAGATCCGGCCATGAGCTGTGCAGGAACAGCGCCACCACGCAGGCCGCGGACAGGCCGTAACTGGCGATCACCGCCAGCCGCGCGAGCCGGCCCTCCGGCCGGTCCAGCGCGCGCAAGCGGTGAAAGCCCTCGCGCAGATCCAGCGCACCGGCGATCACCTGATCGGCGATGCGATCGGCTTCGCACAGCCGCGCCAGGTTCACGTCGCCGGGCGCCAGCCGCATCACCTGGGTGGTATGCGCCACGCCCTCGTCGCCTTGCGCCATGTCGGTGAACGAGATGATCAGCGCGGTGGGGCTGGACCAGACATCGGCGACCAGCCCCATGCGCTGCGCCGAACCGGCGATCGCCATCTCCAGTCGCGGCGCGGTGGTGCCGTACTGGTGCAGCCGTCGCGCCAGCTCCAGCAGGAACGCAATGCGGGTATTCAGCGCGGTGGCGGCAAACGGTTGGCCACGGGCACCGCCGATGTTCATGCCGCCGCACGCACCTTCAGCGTGGTGCCCTCGACGGCCACCACCTCGACCGTGCTGCCCAGCGGCAGATCCGGTCCACTGACCAGCCACTGGCCGTCGCCCACCAGGGCTTTGCCGCGGCCGTTGACGATCGGCTCGATCAGTTGATAGCGCTGGCCGATCATCTGCTCGCCACGGCGGTTCAGTCGCTCATGGCCCGGTTCGCGGCGCTCCAGTTTCGGCCGCAGCAGGCGCGCATAGGCCAGGCAGACGGCGAACGCCAGCAGCGCGAACAGCACCGCCTGCGCCAGCAGTCCCAGCGACGGCACCAGCCACAGCAACGCGCCCATCGCCGCGGCGGCCAGGCCGATCCACAGCATGAAATAACCGGGCAGCAGGATCTCGCCGGCAATCAGCAGCAGCGCGAGGATCCACCACAGATAATGCACGGACAGGTTCCACATCGTCTGGGTACTCCCGCTTCAGCGCAGCGGCGGCTGCACCGCCACCGACTTCTGCTGCTGGCCCAGCGACTCCTTCGCCAGTTCGGCGATGCCGGCCAGCGAGCCGAGGATGCCGGTGGCCTCGATCGGCAGCAGCAGCATCTTCTGGTTGGGCGACTTGGCCATTTCCTTCAGCGCCTCGACGTAGTTGTTGGCAACGAAGTAGTTCAGCGCATTGACGTTGCCGTTGGCGATCGACTCGGACACCATCGTGGTCGCCTTGGCTTCGGCCTCGGCCGAACGCTCGCGCGCCTCGGCGGCGCGGAACGCCGCTTCCTTCTCGCCTTCGGCGGCCAGGATCACCGACTGCTTCTCGCCCTCGGCCTTGAGGATCGCCGCCTGGCGGAAGCCCTCGGCATCGAGGATGTTGGCGCGCTTCTCGCGCTCGGCCTTCATCTGCCGCGCCATCGCGTCGATCAGGTCGCGCGGCGGCGCGATGTCCTTGATCTCGATGCGGTTGACCTTGACGCCCCACGGATGGGTCGCCTCGTCCACCACGCGCAGCAGCCGGGCATTGATCTCGTCGCGTTTGCTCAGGCTTTCGTCCAGATCCATCGAGCCGAGCACGGTGCGGATGTTGGTCATCACCAGCGCCAGCGAGGCCTGCTCCAGGTTGGAGACCTCATACGCCGCCTTGGACGCATCCAGCACCTGATAGAACACCACGCCGTCCACGCGCACCACTGCGTTGTCCTTGGTGATCACGTCCTGCGAAGGCACGTCCAGCACCTGTTCCATCATGTTGATCTTGCGCCCGACCGCCTGGTAGATCGGGACCAGGAAATGCAGCCCGGGGCTGAGCGTGCGGGTGTATTTGCCGAACGTCTCCACGGTCCACTCGAAACCCTGCGGCACGATGCGCACCAGCTTGGCGATACCGACGACCACGACCAGCACGATGACCAACGCAAGAAGCTGTCCCATTGCCTTTCCCCTGTCCAGATGAAGACCCGAGTATAAGCCACCTCGAACAACCCCGATTTGTGTAGAAGCGCACCCTGTGCGCGACTGCTCTTTGTCGCGGCTGTGACAAGAGCATTCGCGCACAGGGTGCGCTCCTACAAGTGCCACGAACCAGGTTATTCGAGGGGTGCTGGAAGTTGGCTACCGCGTCGCCGTCCGCGGCAGCAGCAGGCTTACCCGCAAACCGCCGCCTTCGCGGTTGGCCAGCAGCACGCGTCCGCCGTGCGCCTCGGCGATCTCCCGCGCCAGCGCCAGGCCCAGCCCGGTGCCCGAGCGCTTGGTCGAATAGAACGGCAGCAGCGCCTGCGCCAGTACCGTCTCGCTCATGCCGGGGCCGCGGTCGGCTACCTCGATGCGCAGCTCGCGGCCGGTCTCGAGCAGCGACAGCGTGACCTCGTCCGCGGCACTGCCCGATTCGTGCGCGTTCTTGATCAGGTTGATCAGCACCTGTTCGATCTGCGCCGCATCGAAACGCCCGGGCCGGGCCGGTATCGGCGTGGCCAGGCGATAGCGGCAATGCTGCGCCAGCCCATCCAGAAACGGCGCCCAAGCGATCGCCACCGGCTGCGGCGCCGGCAGCTTGGCGAAGCTGGCGTAACCGGTGATGAACCCGTGCAGGTGGCGCGCGCGCTCGCCGATGGTGGCGAACACCCCGGGCAGGCGTTCGATGTCGCCGCGCCGCGCCAGCTCGGCGCCGGAATGGGCCAGCGAGGAAATCGGCGCCAGCGAGTTGTTGAGCTCGTGGCTGATCACCCGGATCACCCGCTTCCAGGTCGCCACTTCCTGCCGCGACAGCTCGCGCGTCATGCGGCGGAACAGCTGCAACCGATGTGGCCTGCCCTGCAGGCGGAACGCACGCTGTGACAGGTGGAAGGTTTCCTCGCTGCCATCCATCTCCAGGTTGAGCAAGGCGTCCTCGCCGCTTTCCACCGCCTGGCGCAGCGCCGGCGGCGCCGCGGCCAGCAGCTCGGCAAAGTCCAGCCCGTGCAGGCTGCGTCCCTCGTTGAACAGATGCCGCGAAGCGATGTTGGCGTAGGCCACGCGGCCGGCCGCATCGGTCAGCACCAGCGCCACCGGCGTGTTCTGCACCACCGTGTCCAGCAGCAGCTCGCGCTGCACCAGATGCTGGCGCTGCTCGCGCAGGGTGTGCCCCAGCGCGTTGTGCATGCGGATCAACGCGCCCAGTTCGTCGCCCCGGTCGACCGCGATCGAGAAACTGAAATCGCCGTCGCGATAACTCGCCACCGCGCCTTCCAGCGCCCGCAACAGGCGGCTCACCGGCGCCATCGCCCGGCCGGACAGCCAGAACGCCAGCGGCAGCAGCACGATCGCGCTGGCCAGCAGGCCACCGTAGATGCCCAGCTGCATCGGCGACTTCATGCTCAACGCCAGCTCGGTGCGCATCCACTGCAACAGCTGCGGCAGCGGCCATTGCGTGACGCCGGCGTAGACCAGCGCACCGGCCATGCCGGCGACCGCCAGCAGGACCGTCAGCCGCCCGCGCAGCGAATTCAGGCGATGCCACATCGGTGGCACCTCACGGTGGAAATGGACAATCCCGACGGGCCATGTCGCATCGCACGATTCCTGCTGGATGGGAGCATCGTTGTACGCTATCAGGTTGCTGGCAAGCGTCGCCGCATCGACTCGATCGCGCCAGGGAATGTCTGAATAAGCCGTCATCCCGGCGAAAGCCGGGATCCAGTGACTTGGTAACCCCTCGAAGGCACTGGATTCCGGCTTTCGCCGGAATGACGAGCAGAAGCTTGTTCAGACGTTCCCTGGCAGCCCGTCAGGCATGGCTCGCCAATCCGTAGCGCTCCATGCGCCGATACAGCGCCTGCCGCGACAGCCCCAGCTCCTGCGCGGCGCGGCTGACCACCCCGTCGCTCTTGTGCAGGGCCGCCTCCACCGCCTCGCGACTGGGCTCGTCGAGATTGCGCGCGGCGGCAACCGCGTGCTCGGGCAGGTTGAGCAGCTCGGGCGTGATCGGGCCGCCACCGGCCAGCAGCGCGGCGCGCTCGATCGCGTTCTTCAGCTCGCGCACGTTGCCCGGCCAGGGATAACTCAGCAGCGCCTCGCGGGCGGCGTCGCCGAGTTCGGCGCGGCCGTCCAGGAAGTGTTCGGCCAGCGGCAGGATGTCGTCGCCGCGTTCGAGCAGCGGCGGCAGGTTCACCTCGATCACGTTGAGCCGGTAGTACAGATCCTCGCGGAAGGTGCCGGCACGGATCATCGCCTTGAGGTCGGCATTGGTGGCGGACAGCACGCGCACCTTGACCTGCCGCGTGCGGCCGGAACCGAGCCGCTCGAACTGGCCCGACTCCAGCACGCGCAGCAATTTCATCTGGCCGTGCAGCGGCAGGTTGCCGATCTCGTCGAGAAACAGCGTGCCGCCGTCGGCCTGTTCGAAGCGGCCCTCGCGCGCCTTGTTCGCGCCGGTGTACGCGCCGGCATCGGCGCCGAACAGTTCGGCCTCGATCAATTCGCCCGGCAGCGCGCCGCAGTTCACCGCCACGAACGCGCCGCGCTTGACCGCCGAGTTGGCATGCACGATCGCCGCGATGCGCTCCTTGCCGGTGCCATTGGGGCCGGTGATCAGCACCGGCACATCCGAGCGTGCGACCTGGCAGGCCAGTTCGAGCGTGCGCGCCATCCCCTCGGAAGCGAACACCAGCCCATCCAGCTCGTACTTGTCCTGCAGCGCCTCGCGGCGGCGCCGACGCTCGCGCCGCGTGCGCGCCACCTCGCGGGTGGATTCGGACAGCTCCAGCAGGTTCTCCACCGTGGCCAGCAGCTTGCTGTCGTCCCACGGCTTGGCCAGGTAATCGGCGGCGCCGGCCTTGACCAGTTCCACCGCGGTTTCCAGATGCGTCCACGCGGTGAGCAGGATGACCGGCAAGTCCGGATGGCGTTCGCGGATCGCGCGGAACAGCGCCACGCCCTCCGCGCCCGAAGTGGTGTCGGCGGTGAAATTCATGTCCTGGATCACCACGTCGACGCTCTCGCGCTCCAGCAGCGCGAGCCCTTCGTCCGGCGTCAGCGCCACCAGTGGACGGATCTCCTGCAGCGACAGCGCCAACGACAGCGCCTCGCCCACGGCCGGGTTGTCGTCGACGATCAAAACCGCTCGGGTCATCTTCTTTCTGCACATGCGGACATGGATGCCGCTCCGGGCGCAAAGGTTGCCATGACTATCGGACCAGGCATGCCACCCTGGTAGGAGCCCGCTGGCGGGCGATGCTCTTCCCCCATGCCACCAAGCAAGAGCATCGCCCGCGAGCGGGCTCCTACGCAAGGGAGCGGGGACGGTCGGCGATCGATGGACTGGCCCTTACTCCACCGCCGGATGCACCGGGCCAATGCGTGATGCCGCCTGGGGAACGGAAATACCGATGTCGACGGTGAAATTCATGGCCCGTCTCCTCTGCCGCCAGCCTACCGTACACGTTCCTGCGCAGCTAACGCCGGTTCTTGCGATGCTATCTCGCCCCAACCGGTTCGTCACACGCTCCGCGTCGCCACCACCGGCGGCACCGCCGCCGCGCGCAGCGCGGGGCCGAGCACGGCGAGCTGGCCGAGCAGCCACAGCGCGATCGCGCCGATCGGCAGGTAGTAAAGCGGCAGGCGCAGCAGCTCGTAGTGCTTCATCAGGAACAGGTTCAACCCGAACGCCAGCAGCATGCCAAGCGCGATGCCGCCCGTGACGATCAGGAAATTCTCGGTCTGGAAGTAGTGCAGGATGTCGCGGCGGGTGGCGCCGAGCGCGCGGCGGATACCGATCTGGCGGCGCCGCTGCTGCACCCAGAAACTGGCCAGGCCGACGATGCCCAGCGCGGTGACCAGCAGCAGCGCGGCGATCACGCCCAGCAGCATGCCGGCCATCGCGCGGTCCTGCTGGAAGTAACGCTGGCGCAGGTCGCCGAGGGTCCGGCTCGCCTGGCTGTCGACGACGGCATCGGGAGCGATCCTGGCGATCGCGGCGCGTGCGTCGCGCAACACCCGCGGCAGTTGCGCAGGCTTGGCGCGCAACAGGTACACACCGGCGAGTTGCTGGCCGGGCTGACCCGGCACGAATACCGACCACTCGATCTTGCCCGGGCCGCCTTCGCCTCCGCCGGGCCGGGCCAGGTGCGCCACCACCCCAGCTACGCGAAAGTGGAACTTGTCCACCCAGAATTCCTTGCCCAGCGGATCGCTTCCCGGCCACAGGTGTTCGGCCAGCGCGCGGGTCACCAGCACCGATGCGTCATCCGGCACGAAGCTGTGCACCGGCTGGTAGTCGTCCGCCTGCGGCGCGCGGCCGGCGACCAGGCGCAGGCCCAGCGCCTGGAAACTGCCGGGGCCGGCGACATAGAAATCCACCACGGCGCCGAAGTGCTGGCCCGCCGCATCCAGCGTGATGCCCGCAGTGGCGGCGTGCTCGCCGAACGGCACCGCGTTGATCACGCTGACCGACTGCATGCCGGGGATCATGCGCAAGCCGGACAGCACCCGCGCGTTGAGATCATCTGCCTTGGCGTCGTCGTATCCGGTGAGTTTCAGCGCGGCCAGGGACGACTCGTCCACGCCACTGTTGATCCGCGTCAGCTGCCATCGACTGGCAATCAGGAAGCAGGCGTTGCACAGCACCGCGCAGGCCAGCGCGATCTCCAGCGCGATCAGCACGGTGGCAAGACGATGGCGTCCGAGTGCGGCGAGAACAGGTTGGATCTGCATGTCGAAGGCACCTGTATGGAAAGAGCTCTTTTGAGGAATGCGGCCACGGATGGCCGCTTTCACGCGCAAGGAAAGCGCATCACAGCGTCTTCAATTGCAACGCAGGCGCAATGCGGCTGGCACGCAGCGCAGGCAGCAGGCCGGCCAGCAGACTGGCGGCTATCGCCAGCGCGAACGTGACGAGAAACATGGACGTGTCCAGATGCACCAGGTCCGCATACGGGGTCGGCTGACGGCGTACCAGCCACAGCCCGCCCAGGGTCAGCAGCCAGCCGCCGATGCCGCCGAGCAGACCGATCAGGCCCGCTTCCACCAGGCATTGCGCGAACACCGCCGCCCGACTGGCGCCGAGCGCGCGGCGCACGCCGATCTCGCCGCCGCGGCGCAGGAACTTGGCCAGCAGCAGGCCCACCGTGTTGAACAGGCAGATGACGAGGAATGCGAACGCCAGCCAGGTCTGCAACCGCACGTCGCTGGGCACCACGCCGTTGTAGTCCAGCCACTGCATCAGGCTGCGCAGGCGCGTGTTGTCGGCATTCACGAAGCGACCGAGCGATTTCTGCCGCGCCGCGTAATCGGCGACGAAGCGTCGGTAGGCGGCGACCTTGCTGGCATCGCCAAGCTGCACCCACAGCGTGACCCACTCGCACGGGGCATCCTCCAGGTGTCCGGGCGTGTCCGGCACGTGCCAGCAGTTAAACTGCTGGAAGCTGCCGTCGTTGATCTCCAGGCCAGTGAAGAACGGCGTGATGACATCTTCCGGCTTGCCGTAGAAGCCAGCCGTATCGCCATGCGCGTAGCGGCCGCCGGCCACTTCGTAGAACAGCGGCGACGGACGCCACGGCTTGAGTACGCCGACGATGCGCACATCGCTGTCGCGCAGGCGCAGCGTGCGGCCCACGCTGTCGGCGCCACCGAACAACTTGTCGTTGAGGTCGGCCGAGATCACCGCGACCCGCGCCCGCTTCGCGTCGTCGTCCGCACTCCAGCCGCTGCCGTAGCGGAACGGCACATCGAACATGGGAAAGAAATCCGCCGTGGTCGAGAGCATCATCGCCATCAATGGCGGCAGGTTCACCGTCGGCGCCCGCAGCTTCAGCTGGCTGTCGACGATCAGCGTCTGGGCGTCGGCGCGGCGCGCGCTCCACAGATCCACCGCCGAGTGGTAGTCCATCACGTCCGCCGGCTCCTTCGCATGCGGTGGGGTCGTGTCGGGATCGACCTGCGGATAGAAAAGATGCGCACTGCGCCCCGGCAGCGGATCACCCGACAGCAGGTGCATCACCGTCAGCGTGGTCATCGATGCACCGATACCGAGCGCGATCGCCAGCACCATCAGCGCAGTAAGCGCCTTGTTGCGCTTCAGGCTGCGCAGGGCCAGGTCGAGGTAATAGGCAAACATGTCGTGACTCCTTGAATCTCATATTTTCCGTAGGAGCGCGCTTGCGCGCGATGCTCTTGTCGATGAACCTTCGCAAAGAGCATCGCGCGCAAGCGCGCTCCTACGGGTACCCGTTCGTCACACCGACCTTGTCGCCACTACCGGTGGTACGTTGGAGGCGCGGCGCGCGGGCAAGAACACCGCGCCCTGCCCCAGTGCCAGTACCGCGGCGACGCCGGCCAGCACGTAGCCGATCGGCAGGCGAGCCATCGCGAAGTGCCGCATCAGCAGCAGGTTGAGGCCCAGCGCCAGCACCACGCCGAGCATCGCGCCGCCGCCGGCGATCAGCAGGTTCTCGGTCTGGAAGTAACGCAGGATGTCGATCTTGCGTGCGCCCAGCGCGCGGCGCACGCCGATCTGCTTGTGCCGCTGGCCGACCCAGAAGCTGGTCAGGCCGACGATGCCGGCGCCGGTGACGGCGAGCAGGATCAGGCAGATCACGCCCATCAGGATCGCCATGCCGAGATCGGCGCGGTAGGCGCGTGCGCGGATGTCGGCAAACGACTTGACGCCGCTGCTGTCGGCATCATCCCCAATCACGCGCATCGGATTGGCGGCAAACAGCGCCGCGCGCGCTTCCTTCATCGCGGCATCCATGCGGCCCGGCCTGGCACGCACCGCATAGCGCGAAAAGTTTCCGTCCAGCCGGGTCGGGATCAGCACCGAGTTCCAGGTGAAGTCGTTGGCCCAGCTATCCACGCTCGGCACCTGCATGCGCGCGACCACGCCGACGATGGTGCTGGGGGTGTTGCGATCGATGTAAATGGTCTTGCCGACCGCGTTGCCGCCCGGAAACAGCTTGTCGGCCAGTGCCTTGGTGACGATCACGATCGGCGGCACGTTCTGCCCGCGCACGCCCATGTGATGCACGTCGCCGGCATTGAAATCGCGTCCGGCGATCAGGCGCAACCCGAGTGTGTGGATCGTCTGCTCGTCGGCGAAATAGTGTGCGGCGTGCGCGGTCGCATGCTCCTGCGCGGGCTTGAGGCCGATACCGCCGCTCCAGGTGCTGTTGGTCAGCGGCAGCGAGTTGATGGCGATCGCCGATTCCACATCGGGCAAGCTGCGCAGGGTCTGCACGTCGGTGCGCAGCATGGCGTCGAGCTTGTCGATCGAAGCCTTGTCATCGCCGGTGGGCGCGCCGACCCACAGCTGGGTCACCATGAACAGGTTCTTCTCGTCCATGCCGGTGGGGCGCTGGATGCGCTGGACGCGGCTGCCGATGATGAAGATCGCATTGCACACGATCGCCAGCGTCAACGCGATCTGCAACGCGATCAGCACCACGCCGGCCTTGTGGCGGCGCAATGCGGCGAGGATGGGGTGCAGGGTCATGTCATGTCCTCTTGTTCGTCATTCGCACGCAAGCGGGAATCGTGGCTCTTGCTCTTGGTTCGTCATTCCCGCGAAAGCGGGAGGCGCTTTACAACGGCGAAGCCTGTCATCCAGTGTCTTTTCACGTCAGAGTCGCTGGATCCCCGCTTTCGCGGGGATGACGGTGGGTTCTAATTCGATTTCAACTGCCACGCCGGCTGCACTCGCGATGCCCGGAACGTCGGATACAGCGCCGCCAGCAAGCTGGCGATCACCGCCACGGTCAGCGTGGTGAGCAGCAGCGAGATGTCCAGGCGCGCCAGCGAAGCGATGTCCTTCGGCATCACCAGCCCGACGCTGGCCACGCCGACGCCGGTGAGCAACAGCCCGAGCACGCCGCCGGCCAGTCCGATCATCCCGGCCTCGGTGAGGAACTGCGCGTAGATCGCCGCGCGCGGTGCGCCCAATGCGCGGCGCACGCCGATCTCGCCGCTGCGGCGCAGGAACTTCGCCAACAGCAAACCGGCGGTATTGACCAGACATACGATCAGCAGCCCCAACGCGACCAGCAGCGACACCCGGGTGTCGCTCGGCACCACGTGCTCGTAATCCAGCCAGCTCATCAGATCGCGCAGGCGGGTATTGGGTGCCCACTGCGGGTAGCGCTGCCGCGCGAAACCGTCCAGATAATTCCTGTAATGCTGCACCGCCGTCGCGTTGTCGAGTTGCGCCATGTAGGAAATCCAGATGCAACTGGAATGCTGCAAACCGACGAACCCGGACTCCTTGGGGTCTTCGTTGCAATTGGTGCTGCCCTCATTGGGCATGCCCGCCGCGATCGCGGTATTGAACGGCAACAGCACGTCCTCGCCGCTCATGTAGAAGCCGCCGGTATTGGACACGTCATAGAACATCGGCTCGGGATGCCAGTCGCCGAGCACGCCGACCACGCGATAATCGCGGCCTTCGATATCCAGCGTCTTGCTGACACTGTTGCCGCCACCAAAGACCTTGTTGTTGAGCTTGTCGCTGATCACCACGATCTCGGCGCGACGCGCGTCGTCGGCCGCGCTCCAGCCGCTGCCGTATTTAAACGGCGCGTCCACCATCGGAAAGAACTCGCTGTACACCGCGTGGCCGCCGGCATTGATCGGATGCTTGCCGGCCTGCTGCGGCACCACCGACGGCGAGATCATGTACAGCGCCGACTGCAAGGTCGCGCGGTGATCGCGCATCAGCGCCACTGCATCGGCGTAATCCAGCGCATTGGGTGGATCGCCATAATGCGGATCGGCGGGGTTGCCACCCTTGCCCGCCGGCCCCCACATGTCGATCTGCGGCACAAACAGCTTCGACGATTTCCACGGAATCGGATCGCCCGACACCGCGCGGAATACCGACCAGGTGGTCATCGACGCGGCCACGCCGAAGCCGATGGTCAGGATCATCAGCGCCGTCAGTCCGGGGCTGCGCCTCAAGCTGCGCAGGGCCAGTTCGAGGTAATAGCTGAACATGCGTGGTTCCTTGGGTTGGTCGCCGGGATGGCATCGCAACGAACGGCCGCTGCGGGAGTGGTTGTTGGAGCGCGCTCGCGCGCGATGCTCTTGCTCGTCATGCCTGCCGAAAAGCATCGCGCGCGAGCGCGCTCCTACGTGTCGATCCCACACGGCATCAGCGGTACTCGTGCGCGGCCTCGGCCGCGTGCGCGTGGAAACGGGGCTCCTCGGCCAGATCGACTACCTGGCCGTCGATGATGTGCACGTTGCGCTGGGCGCGCGCGGCCAGTTCCGGATCGTGGGTGACCATCACGATGGTGGCGCCGCCGCGATGGATGTCCTCGATCAGTTCGAGCACGCCGCGCGCCATCTGGGTGTCGAGGTTGCCGGTCGGTTCGTCGGCCAGCAACAGGCGCGGGCTGCCGGCCAGCGCACGGGCGATCGCCACGCGCTGCTGCTGGCCGCCGGAGAGTTCGGCCGGATAGTGCCTGGCGCGCGAGGACAGGCCCACGCGCTCCAGCGCATCCATGATGCGCTGCTTGCGCTCGGCGGTCTTCATGCCGCGATAGCGCAGCGGCACCTCGATGTTGTCGTACACGTTGAGGTCGGGAATCAGGTTGAACGCCTGGAAGATGAAGCCGATCTTCTCGTTGCGGATCTTCGAGCGCGCGTTGTCGTTGAGGTTGCTGACCTCGATGCCGTCGAGGTAGTACTCGCCGCCCGAGAAAGTTTCCAGCAGGCCGGCGATGGTGAGGAAGGTGGTCTTGCCCGAACCGGACGGGCCGGTCACGGCGACGAACTCGCCCTCCTTCACGTCGATGTTGAAATCGCGCAGCGCATAGGTCTCCACCACTTCGGTGCGGTAGACCTTGGACAGATGGTTCATCTTCAGCATGGTGGTTCCTCGGTGGTGGTAGTGGTTTGAGCCCCTCTCCCTCCGGGAGAGGGGTTGGGGTGAGGGTTCGGCTTGCGTGGGATGCCACGCAGGCCCCATACCCTCATCCGCCCTACGGGCACCTTCTCCCAGAGGGAGAAGGGAAAATCCGTCAATCACTGATCGCTACGCGGTCCGCGCCCTTGAAGTTGTCGGTGCCGGAAATCACGATGCGGTCGCCTTGCTTCAGGCCCTGCAGGATCTCCACCTTGTCGATGCTGCTGGCGCCCACGCGGATCGGGGTTTTCGTCGCGATGCCGTCGCGCACGACGTAGGCGTAATTGCCGCCGGATTCGTCGACGAACGAGCCGCGCTGCACGGTCAGCACGTTGTCGCGACGGTCCAGCAGCACGCGTACCGACAGGCGCTGGTTCTGCCGCAGCTGCTTCGGCGTGTCGCCATCGAAGCGCAGCCGCGCGGCCACTTCGCCATTGACCACTTCGGGCGAGATCGCGCTGACGATGCCTTTCCATACATGCCCGTTGCCGCTGATCTCGCCGGTCATGCCGATGCCCAGATCGCGCGCGAAACTTTCCGGCACCTGCATCTCCACCTGCAGCGCGGACAGGTCGATCACGCTCAGCAGCTGCGCGTCCTTCGCCACGGTGGCGCGTTCGGCGATGAACAGCTGGCCGACCTGGCCGTCGACCGGCGATCTCACGTTGAGGTCGTCGACCTGGCGCTTGAGGTCGGCCACCAGCAGCAGCTGGCGTTCGTGGGCGAGCTTCTTCGACTGGATATTGAAGTTCAGGCTGGCGTTGTCCATGCCCAGATCGGATCTGGCGTGCTGCGCGGCGATCTTCGCCTTGTCCAGTGCGTCCTGTGCCCGATCGACGTCCATCTGCGGCACGGCACCGAGCTTGAACGCCTTCTGGTAGCGCTCCAGATCGCGCTGCGCGGTCTGCTGGTCGATCTGCGCATTGTCGAACGCCTTCTGCAGCGCCGAGCGCTGCTTGCGCGCATCGATCTGTGCGCGCTGGTAATCCACTTCCATCGCGTCGGCGTTGCTTTCTTCCTGCGCCAGCTTGTTGGTCAGTTCGGGACTGTCGATGGTGGCCAGCACCTGGCCCTTCTTCACCGTGTCGCCGGCATGCACCTTGAGCGTCACCGCGCCGCCGGAGGTGGCGTACAAGGTCGGACTGACCGCCGCCACCACCTTGCCTTCGGCGGCGATGTCGCGCACGAACAGTCCGCGCTCGACGGTGGCGAACGACAGGCGCGAACTGCTGACCGAGCCGGATGCCGAGAACAGCCGTCCGATGTCCGGCGCCAGCCAGGCCAGCAGGCCCAGTGCGATCACGCCGGTGCCCAGCAGGATCAGCTGGCGCCGGCGATCGGGTTTGACTTCGACCAGGCGATCGGTTGCGGCGGTGTCGCGTATCATCGTGCCTTCCCTGACCGCATGCAGTGCGGCGTCACGTGGTCGTTGCAATCCACGTGCCAGCACGAAATCCACCGGCAACTGGCGCCAGTTCAGCAACCGGCAATGTCTCGCGGCAGCCGCGCGGCTGTCCGCGGACAGCCGCGCGGACATGCGGACGCAGGTCTGTCTAGGAGCCTGTCGGACTTTGGCGGCCGAGGCGAGAATTCGGCTGTGCGAGGACAGAACTCGACGGCTTCTTTGTTGGCCCATAGTGGTGCTATGGGCCAAGAAGCGGCGGAAATATGGACCGCACAGACGGATTCGCAGCCCGGCCGACCAGAGTCCGACAGGCTCCTAGGCTTCTCAGCCGTACGGCATCGGCCGCCACGACAACGCTTCGACACCGGCGACCCGCTCGGCCAGATGCCGGCTCAACGCCGACACCGACATGGCCGTCTCGCAGCCGAGCACGCGCAGTCCAGCGAGCCGTCGCACATGAAAGCGCAGCAGCTGGGCGCTGCCCGAACGGCCGTTGCGCGGCCACCACGCCTGCATCGGCACGGCCACCGGCTTGCCGCCGGCCAGCAACATATCCCAGGCGAGATAGTCCGTATCGGGCAGCAGATACAGGCGTGCGCGCAGATGGCCGTGACGATCGACACACTCGACCCACTCGCGCGGGCCTTCGCTGGTGACCACGCTGGCGGCCAGCAGCCAGTGTGTCTGCAACAGCGGCGCCAGCACCGCGTCTTCGGCCAACAGCCCGCGCGGCATCGGCCGGTACGCCGGCCAGCGCGGCTGCTTCGGCACATACAACACGGCGCCCAGCGCAGGCAGCGCTTCGAGCAAGGCCGCCGGCGCAAGTTGCCAGCAGCAACGGCTGATCGCCGGCGCCGTGCCGGTCGGGCGAATACCCTGCATGGACTGAATCAGGTGACTGGGCATCATCGGCCTCCGACGGAACAACCCGGCTGGCACGGCGCAACACGACGCCGGCGGCAGGTTTGGATGGAAGCGCAGATCCGCCCCGCGGCTGCGCGCGTGGGAACAGTTCGAGCGGTTACTTGGTCAGGATCAGCTTGTCGTTGCGGGTCAATCGCAGGCGGTATTCGCTGCCCTGGTGCTGAATCACCAGTTCACGCGCCCCCTCAAGCAGCATCTGGCTGGAGGCATGGCGCGTCGGCGCAGCCGGCAGCCATCGCGGCAGCAGGCGCCGCGATGGCTGCAGGGACAGGACAGGTATCGACATGGGAAACCCCGCAGACGGTCAGTTGCTATCAAAATGATAATGATTCTCATTTGATAGTCAACCTTTTTCTGCGACCCCACAGTGGTCGCACCGTGCGGAGCGCACCCTGTGCGCGATGCTCTTGTGGGAGATGCTGTAGGAGCCCGCTTGCGGGCGATGCTCTTGCGAGTCCCGAAAGCAAAGCATCGCGCCCGCAAGCGGGCTTCTACAGCATCGCGCACAGGGTGCGCTCCTACGCTACCCCGACGGCCTGCCGGATGCGCTCGGCGATGGCCGCGTCCAGTCGCGGCAATACCTCCAGCGCACCCAGGTTCTGCTCCAGTTGCTCGCGCCGGCTGGCACCCAGCATCACGGTGGAGACGTGCCGATTGAGCAGGCACCACGCGATCGCCAGCTGCGCCAGACTGGCACCGAGTTCGTCGGCGATCGGCTGCAGCGCGCGCACCTTGCCGATGCGCTCGTCGCCCTGGCCGAGCACGCTTTCACGCAGCCATTCGTAACCGGGCTGGGCCAGCCGCGAACCGGCCGGCACGCCGTCGTTGTATTTGCCGCTGAGCAGGCCGGACGCCAGCGGCGACCAGATCGTGGTGCCCATGCCGTAGGCGTCGTACAGCGATGCGTACTCCACTTCCACCCGTTCGCGATGCAGCAGGTTGTACTGCGGCTGCTCGACCACCGGCGCGACCAGGCGGTTCTCGCGGGCAATGCGATGCGCCTCGTGGATCGCCGTGGCCGGCCATTCGCTGGTGCCCCAGTACAGCACCTTGCCCTGGCGGATCAGCGTGTCCATCGCCGCCACGGTTTCCGCGATCGGCGTGTCCGGGTCGGGGCGATGGCAGAAATACAGATCCAGGTAATCGACCCGCAGGCGCTGCAAGGCCTGGTGGCAGGCCTCGATCACATGCTTGCGCGACAGCCCGCGCTGGGTCGGCAGCGGGTGCTCGACCGCACCGAAAAACACCTTGCTCGACACGCAATAGCTGTCGCGCGGAAAACGCAGGTCGGCGATCACGTCGCCCATCAGCTGCTCGGCCATGCCGTTGTTGTAGGTTTCGGCGTTGTCGAAAAAATTCACCCCATGATCGTGCGCCAGCGCCAGCAGGTCGCGCGCCTGCGAGCGATCGACCTGCCGGCCGAAGGTGACCCACGCGCCGAACGACAGCGCGGACAGTTGCAGGCCGGTGGTGCCGAGGCGACGGTATTGCATGGGGGGACTCCTGCGCGGGAACGGGCAACGAGAGCATGCCCAGCGTTGCGTTGCCGTGTCCAGCCGGGGTGGGGGCTTGTGCTCCTCCCCCTGCGTGCAGGGGGAGGTCGGGAGGGGGGCTCTTGATCTATCGCCGGTACCGGATCGGCGTATTCTGCCGACCTCACCCCTACCTTCCCTCGCTGAAGCGAAGGGAAGAAAATCAGTAGGCACGCAAGTCACTGCGTGCCGTATCAACGCAGGAGAACGTCATGTCGAAGATCCATGGCTGGGCCGCCGCGCAAGCGGGTCAGGCGCTCGAACTGCAGACCTTCGAGGTCGGCGAGCTGGGCGCCGACGAGGTCGAGGTGGCCGTCGATTACTGCGGCATCTGTCATTCCGATTTGTCGATGATCCACAATGAATGGGGCGCATCGCGCTACCCGTTCATCCCCGGCCACGAGATCGTCGGCCGCGTCACCGCGATGGGCGCACAGGCCAAGGGGCTGGCGGTCGGCCAGCGCGTGGGCATCGGCTGGACGGCCGGCAGCTGCATGCATTGCCAGCCCTGCCTGTCCGGCGATCAGAACCTTTGCGCGCAGGCGGTGGCCACCATCGGCGGCCACCACGGCGGCTTCGCCGACAAGGTGCGCGCGCACTGGGCGTGGACGATCCCGCTGCCCGACGGCATCGACCTGGCCAGCGCCGGCCCGCTGCTGTGCGGCGGCATCACCGTGCTCAAGCCGTTCCTCGAATACGACATCAAGCCGACCGCGCGGGTCGGCGTGGTCGGCATCGGCGGACTCGGCCACATGGCGGTGAAGTTCGCCGCCGCGTGGGGTTGCGAGGTCACTGCGTTCACCTCCACCGCGGCCAAGGCCGACGAGGCGCGCGGCTTCGGCGCGCACCGCGTGATGGCCAGCCGCGACGCCCAGGCCATCGCCGCGATCGCCGGCACGCTCGACCTGCTGCTGGTCACCGTCAACGTGCCGATGGACTGGAACGCGCTGCTCGGCACGCTGGCGCCGAAGGGCCGCATGCACGTGGTCGGCGCCGTGCTGGAGCCGATCCCGGTGCCCGCGTTCGCGTTGATCGGCAAACAGCGCCAGGTGTCCGGCTCGCCCACCGGCTCGCCGGTGGACATCGCCCGCATGCTTGCCTTCGCCGCCCGCCACGACATCCGTCCGCAGGTGGAGATGTTCCCGATGAGCAAGGTCAACGAAGCGCTCGCCCATCTCGAAGCGGGCAAGGCACGTTACCGGATTGTGCTGCAGGCGGGGAGCTGAAGGCGGGCGCCGCAACCTTGGCTGCTCGATTCAATACAGCCAAGGGATCAACCGTTTCGTGTGCCGGCAGTACTCGTGATAGGTCTCGCCAAACGCGCTCGCCAGCGCCGCCTCTTCCTCGCGGATGCGATGGAGATAGATCGCCGGCGTGACGATCAGGATCACCATCAGGCTCAGCCAGTTGCCCAGCGCGAGGCCGAAGCCTACGAAGGCGACCAGCGCACCGAGGTAACTCGGATGCCGCACGTGACGGTACAGGCCAGTTGCCTTCAGCCGATGATCCACGCGCACCGCCACGTTCGGCGTATGCAAGCGGCCCAGCTGCGCGATCGCGGTCGAGCGCACGGCGATGCCGACCCCCATCAAGGCCAGGCCGGCAACCTGCAGCGCAGCCAGATGCAGGGCGCCGATTGTGCCGAACGCAAGACCGATGCTGGCCACCCAGGCCAGCGGCCCGGCGATCATCAGCAGGAGCAACGAGGAACGATCGCGGTTCTCGGCCTGAGCGGTCTTGTGGCGAAAGACCACGATGCCATCGATGAAGGTCCACAGGAACAAGACGGCGATGGCAAGGTCTCGCACGACAGGCATGGCTGCTCCCACTCTTCGAGATTGAATCGCGACCAGCATGCCATGCAGGCTTGAGCGCGTCTGGTCGTACCGACGGCGGTTTCACGCCGACCGAGTGTAGCTGCCAATGATCGAACTGAATCTTCGGTTGCTTCCAACTGCTCTGCACCAGAACAGGCGAGAGCACCATGCGTTGCCAAAACCGGCAAGCAGACGCGGCCGACTGCGCATAGCCCGCAATCTCCGTCGCGTGAGAATCGTGCCAATGAAAATGGGCCAGGCTCGCCAACCAGCGAACCCGGCCCACTTTTGGCTCGATCGATCAGTACGTGTACTTCACTGACGCACCGGCGCCCCAGTCCGGGCTGCCATCGGCCGCACCGCCCAGGACATAGCTCTGCAGCCGCAGATTTTCGCTGAACTTGTGGTTCCAGTAGGCGGCAAGTTCGCTCTGCTGGGCACCGCCGACGGCGATTTTCTCGCGGTAGTAGTAGTACGAGCCGAAGTTGTTGTTGTTGTCGAGTTTGTAGTCCACGCCCACATTGGCGTTGTAGCCGTTCCTCAGCTTGATGTACTGGGAACTGCCGTACTTCATCCAGCCCACGCCGCCGAACGGCGTCCACTGGCCGTAGGCCTTGTAGGTGTCCAGCGAGACACCGTAATCGTTCTTGCCGGTTCCCAGGCCCTTGTTCTCGTCGGCGGTACCGAATTTCACCTTGCCGGTGAGCACCAGCCCGAAGCTGCGGTCGGCACTGGAAAACACGGTATAGCCGGCCGAGGCGACGACGTCGCCAAGCCCCGAGGCCGAGCCATTGGTCGTGGTGGTTGCGGTGCCGCCGGAGCCGGTGGACCCACCGCCGCCGAGGATGTTGCCGTGCCCCCGTCCCCGTCCCAACGGGTTGATGTTGTCGACCAGGCCCGTGCCGGGAATGACGCTGCCCGATCCGCTGATGCCGATGTAGGGGACGATGAGCTTGAAAGTCCAGCGATCACTCTCGTAGGCAGCCGTCAACGGCACCGACCAGATATCCGTCGTGGTGCTGGTGCCGTACTTGCCGCTGCTGTAGTTCGCACCACCGCTGATGCTGAAGCGACCGTCGCTGGTCCCGGTATCGGCGGCATGGACAGCGGGTGCACCGAGCAGCAAGAGGCCGCCAAGAACCATCCAGTATTGTTGGTTGTTCATGCTGAGGAATTCCTTGGAAAATCATGAAAATGGACCCGGTACCAGTGTACCGGGTCCGTGGGGAAGCGGAGCGGATATCAGCCGCCCGGACGACCGGCGTGCGACGGAATGTCGGGCCGCTGCGGCAATTGCGGGCGCTCCGGCAACTGCGGCCGGTCAGGCATGGCTGGATGCTCGGGAAGCTGCGGCCGCTCCACTCCGCCCAGCCCGGTGGGATGGTCCGTACTCAAACCGGTGGGGTGATCGGCGCTCAAGCCGGTGGGGTGATCGGTGCTCAACCCGGTGGGATGGTCGGTACTCAAGCCCGTGGAATGGTCGGTGCTCAAGCCCGTGTTGAAATCGACATGGGCAACGTTGGCGTTGGCGTTGGCGTTGGCGTTGGCGTTGGCGTTGGCGTTGGCGTTGGCGTTGGCGTTGACGCTGGCGTTGGCATGGCCATTGGCCGCAACACCCGCTGCTTTCGGCGAACGCATGACGTCGCCCAGCTTGAAGCCCATGCTGTTGGCGATCTGGCCCCAGCCTTCGCCGGAAGCCCGTGCGGCCAGCACACCCTGCAGGTCGACCGTGGTGCCGTCAGCCAGGATCAAGGTGCCGCCATTGAGCGCGGCGGCGATCTCGGCGGCAGTCGGGTCGGTAATGCCCGCATTGGCCAGACTCGCTTCGGCCAGCGACAGTGCGATCTTCACGTTGCCATAGCCCATCTGGCCGGTGACCGGCTGGAACGTGACCTGACTGGTGGTGCTGGTCCCGTCGGGATTCAGGATCGTCTGATCGAGCGTGACGGCCGTGCCGTCGCGCAGCCCGGTGACCAGCGCCTGCGAACCCGTGTCCGAACCGACGAAAGTGGTGAACTCGCTGCCCAGCCGGGTCAATTCCGGGTTGGTGGTCGTTGATGTGGTCGTATCGGTACTCGTATCGGTCGTCGTGCCGGTCTGCGCCATGGCCGGCGTAATGGCCAGTGCAGCAAGTACCGCTGCACAGACGAGCGTGAAGGTGAGGTTGCGGGTTTTCATGAGCGACTCCAGTATGGTGACAAAGGCGGATTGCCCGACGAAACGGACATCCTGTGGTGGACCCGTGACTTGCACGTTCCATTACGTCCGGGATCCGGGAATCCTTCCCCGCTGTCGGGTTGCGTTCTGTATGCGTTCAGCTTCCAGGAGCCTGTCGGTCCGTTGGCGGTCGAGGCGAGAATTCGGCTGTGCGAGGACGGATTCGCAGCCCGGCCAACCTCAAGTCCGACAGGCTGCTAGGGCGACAGCAGACCGTAGCCGTAGCGCGTATCGCGACCCGGCGGTCCGAGGTCGCGGGCCTCGCTGGCCAGGCGCCGCAGGATCTGCGCCGCGGCGCCCTCGCGCGGCGCGTCCAGCAACTGGGCGGCCCTTCGCGCCACGATCGGTGCCGCGAACGAGGTGCCGCGCAAGGCGTCGCGGCCGCGTCCGACCACCCCGGACGCGCAGAAGGCGACCTGTTCACCGCTGCCGGACTCGGGCAGCAAGCGATCGCGCGCGTCGACACCGCTGACGCCGATCACGCCCGGATAGGCGGCCGGGAACAGCGGTGGCGCCGCAGGCCCGTCGTTGCCGACTGCACTGACCAGCACGTGGCCGCGAGCGATCATCGCCTGCACCGCTCGCGCGAGCACCGGGTTGTCGGGGCCGACCAGGCTGATGTTGATCACCGGCACGCGTTCGCGCGCCATCCAGGCGAGCGCGTCCACGAGGCTCGACGTCGCGCCGCCAACCTTGTCGCCGCACCACAGGTCGGCCGCGTAAAGCGTGTCGCTATCGCCATCCACGAGGCGCGCGGCCACCGCGGTGCCATGGTCCGATACGTTCGGCCTGTTGCAGCCGTGTTGCTCGATGTGCGCGTGCGCCAATGCCGGGGCGGCCGGGTCCACGCCGCCGTCAATCAGTCCCACGCGCCGCGGCATGGTGGCGGATGGCCCGGTCGCCGACGTATTGTCCGGGGCGGCCCCGCCATCGCCCGCGGGCAGGTAGATGTGCTGGTAGGCGAAGGTAGCGTTGGGCGCCGCCTGCTGCAACACGCGCATCGCCTCGGCCTCGCTGCGTCCCCGGGTGTCGTGCAGGACCGCCAGCTCCAGTCCCAGCGTGGCGTCCGCCGGCGACGGGCTGCCCGCGGCGAATCCCTGCGCCCGCACGGCATGGCGTTGCCTGCCCGACAAGCCCAGGGCAAGGAACTCGCCGCGCAGAACCGGTGCACCCTGTGGATCGACCGCCACACGCCCGGGTTCTTCGCGCAGCAGGGTCCTGATCTGCGACCGTCGCGTGACGACTGGTGGTTCGTGCAGCAGGCGGTCGACGTGTTGCATCGATGGCACCGAGGCCATGCCCGGTGGGCCAATCACGCTGGGTACATGCGGCACATGAGGCACATGAGGCACGTGCGGTACGTGCGGTACGTGCGGTACCTGGGGGACAGCGGGCGGCATGGCGGGCGGCAAGCGGGGCATGCCCCCGCCGGGGAAATGCATGGTGCTGGGCGGCCCCTGCATGGGACCGTGTACCTGTGCCCGCGCAGCCGTCGCGCCGCCCAGGGCAAGCGCGATCGTCAGCAATGGAATCAGCACGGAAATCGGGCGCTGCATCGGCATGGCGGGAGCGGTCGGGAGTCAGGCGTCAGGATGCTAGCATTCGCTGGCTTTACGCACCCGAACCGCGCCGTTGTGCGCCAGGGAAGGAATTCCCCCTCTCAGACGTAGTGGAAAAGGCAAGTACGTGGATCCGAACCAAGCCGTGCGCGAAGGATTGCCCCCGCTGCTGCCGCGCCTGCGCCGATTGGCGCGGGCGTTGGCGGGCCAGGCCGCCGATGCCGACGACCTGGTGCAGGTGGTGATGGAGCGCGCACTGGCTCGGGCGGCGCAATGGCGGCCGGACGCCGCGCTGGACAAGTGGGTGTTTGCGATCGCGCGCAATGCCTGGCGAGACGAGTTGCGCGCGCGTGGAAGGTCGCAGCACCTGTTCGCCGCCGAGGAAGCCGGCGCCATGACCGCCGACGGAACCAGCGCACCCGTGCAGAAGCTGGCGTTGGCAGCGGCGCTGGCGACGCTGCCGCCGGATCATCGCGAAGTGGTGGCCCTGGTGCTGGTGGAGGGACTGTCGTACAGCGAGGCCGCCGCGCTGCTGCAGGTGCCGGTGGGAACCGTCACCAGCCGTCTGGCGCGTGCCCGCGCCAGCCTGCAATCCCATCTTGGGAAGGACACATGAACTCGATCGACGAAGACACATTGCAGGCTTACGTGGACGGCGAGCTCGACGCGGCAGCTACCGCGCGGATCGACGCCGCGCTGGCGCACGACGATGTGCTTGCACGCCGCGTGCAGCAGGCAAGGGCATTGCGCGCGCAATTGCAGGCCGCGTTCGACCCGGTGCTCGACGAACCGGTGCCGGAGCGTCTGTCCGCCCTGTTGCGGCCGGCACCTCCACACACAGCGACAGCGGCAACGCCATTCGTCGTACCCGCAGGCCGGCGCGGATTCGGCGCGGGCCGACGCCGCGCGCTCCGGCGCTGGTTGATGCCGGCTGCGGTCGCCGCGTCGATCGCGGTACTGGCCGTGGGGCTGTGGTGGCGCCCCGGCGACGGCCTGGTGCGCGTGCACGACGGCCGGCAATTCGCCGCAGGCGCCCTGTCCGATGCGCTCGACCGGGCGCTGGCGAGTGAACCCGATCCGCGCGCCCCGATCAGCATCGGCCTGAGTTTCCGCAGTGCCGACGGGCACATTTGCCGCACCTTCATCGACCGCACCAGGCCGCCGATGGCCGGCCTGGCCTGCCATGACAATGCAGGCTGGTCGCTGCCCGTGCTCAGCGCCGCTGAAAAACCCGCAGGCGGCGAACTGCGGCAGGCCGCCAGTGCCTTGCCCCCCGACGTGCAGGCCGCGGTCGACGCGCGCATCCGCGGCGAAGCCTTCGATGCGCAGCAGGAGCGAGCGGCGCGCGATGCCGGCTGGCGCTAGCCGCCTGACGGGCCGTTGGTGGTCGAGGCGACACGCGACACGCATCAGAACGTCATGTCGAACGCCACCTCGCCCTCGACGCCGATCTGGTACGCCGATACGCGGCGCTCGAAGAAATTGGCGAGCTCCTGCACGTCCTGCAGATCCATGAAGTCGAACGGGTTGCTGGTGCCGTATTTTTTCGGCATGTCGAGCTGGACGAAGCGCTGGTCGGCGCAGTATTGAAGGTACTGGCGCATCTCCTTTGGCGACAGGCCGCTGACGCCGCCGGAAAGCACATCTTCCGCAAAGCGGGTTTCGCAGTCGATCGCCTCTTCCATCATGGCCTCGACCTGCGCACGCATGGCGTCGTCGAACAGTTCGGGTTCCTGCTCGCGTGCGGTACGCACGACCTCGAACGCGAACGCCATGTGCCCGCTCTCGTCGCGGAACACCCAGTTGGTGCCGGCCGCCAGGCCGTGCAGCAAACCGCGCGAGCGCAGAAAGTAGACGTAGGCGAACGCGGCGTAGAAGAACAGGCCCTCGATGCAGGCGGCAAAACAGATCAGGTTGAGCAGGAACTGCCGGCGATGCTCGCGCGACTCCAGCCGGGACAGATTCTGGATCGAGTCGATCCACTTGAAACAGAACTCGCCCTTGGCACGGATCGAGGGGATGTTCTCGATCGCCGCGAACGCCTTGTTGCGGTCGGCCGGATCGGGAATGTAGGTGTCGAGCAGGGTGAGATAGAACTGCACGTGCAGCGCTTCCTCGTACAGCTGGCGCGACAGGTACATGCGCGCCTCGGGCGCATTGATGTGCTGGTACAGGTTCAGTACCAGGTTGTTCGACACGATGGAGTCGCCGGTGGCGAAAAACGCCACCAGACGCTGGATCAGATGGCGGTCGGCCGGCGACATCTTCGACGCCAGATCGCGGGTGTCCATCGAAAAGTCCACCTCCTCCACGGTCCAGGTGTTCCTGATCGCATTGCGGTACATCTCGTAGAACACCGGGTAGCGCATCGGGCGCAGGGTCAGTTCGAAGCCGGGGTCGAGGAGGCGAGGAGTGAGTGAAGAGGAGTGAGAAGTGAGAGATGATGTTCCGGACATGGAGGTGTTCCTATGCATTATCGAAAGACGGTGGAGCGCGGAGGATCTTGATCGTCATTCCAGCGAAAGCTGGAATCCAGAGCCTTTCGCCTACATGACATCGGGTCGAAAGCTGAAGTCACTGGATTCCAGCTTTCGCTGGAATGACGTGCGTTTTCATTGATACGTTTGGGCAAACCCGAGTTGCCGGAATGGATTCACTGCATGCGAGAACGAAATCCGTGTGTGTACCTCCTTGCCACCCGGCGCAACGGCACGCTGTACGCAGGCGTCACCTCCAACCTGCCGGCGCGCATCTGGCAGCACCGGAACAACGTAGTCGATGGCTTTACTCAACGTCGTCATGTGCATGACCTCGTCTGGTTCGAGATGCATGAAACGATGGAGTCCGCGATCACCCGCGAGAAGGCGATCAAGGCGTGGAAGCGAGCGTGGAAGATCGAACTCATCGAGAAATCCAATCCGTATTGGCGGGATCTGTACGTGGAGATTTGCGGTTGAGCCCCCGTTCCCTCACCGTCATTCCAGCGAACGCTGGAATCCAGAGCCTTTGCTTCTGGACACGCCAGAGTCTCAGGATCCCAGCGTTCGCTGGGATGACGGATGGGGATTACTGGCAAGCTTCGCAGTACTCCGGGTTTTCCAAGGAGCAGAAAACGGCCGCTGTGGCCTTCCCCTGCTCGTCCGCAACCGGCGTTGGCGCCGCGGTCATGGCGGCCGCCACCGTGGTCTTGGCGATCTTCGTCGCCGGCCTCGAGCGCAGGTAGTAGGTGGTCTTGAGGCCGGCCTTCCACGCGTACATGTACATCGAGCTGAGCTGGCCGATGTTCGGGTTTTCCATGAACAGGTTCAGCGACTGGCTCTGGTCGATGTACGCAGCACGCGCGGCGGCCAGCTCGATCAGGGACTTCTGCGGCAACTCCCACACCGTGCGGTAGATCGCGCGCAGGCGTTGCGGGATCGCCGCAATGCCCTGGATCGATCCCTCGGCCAGCTTGATCGCGTCGCGCACGTCGCTCGTCCACAGCCCGAGTGCCTTCAATTCGTCGGCCAGGTAGCGGTTCACCTGCAGGAAATCGCCGGACAGCGTCTCGCGCTTGAACAGGTTGCTGACCTGCGGCTCGATGCATTCGTAGCAGCCGGCGATCGAGGCGATCGTGGCGGTGGGCGCGATCGCGATCAGCAGCGAGTTGCGCAGGCCGCTCGTCTTGATCCGCTCGCGCAATGCGTCCCATCGCGCGCCGTCGTGCGGCGTGGCATGGGGCCAGTAGTCGAATTGCAGTTCGCCGCTCGCCGCGCGGCTTTCGGCGAAGCCTGGATGGGCGCCTTCGACTTCGGCCAGCTCGCACGACATGCCCAGTGCATGGAAATAGATCTCTTCGGCGATTCGGGTGGACAGCTCCAGTGCCTGCGCCGAGTCGAGCGGCAGGCGCAGCTTGAAGAACACATCCTGCAAACCCATCACGCCCAGGCCGACCGGGCGCCATTTCATGTTGGCGGTGCGCGCGCCGTCGATCGGATAGTAGTTGAGGTCGATCACCCGGTTGAGCTGGCGCACCGCGGTGCGCACGGTCGAGGCCAGTTTCCCGAAATCGAACGCGCCATCGACGACATGTCGCGCCAGGTTGATCGAGCCGAGATTGCATACGGCCGTCTCGCTGGCCGAACTCACCTCCAGAATCTCGGTGCACAGGTTGGACAGGTGGATCACGTTGCCGGGCCGGGCGGTCTGGTTGCTGGTGGCGTTGCAGCGGTCCTTGAAGGTCATCCAGCCGTTGCCGGTCTGCGCCAGCGCGCGCATCATGCGCGCATAAAGTTCGCGGGCCTTGACCCTTTTCACGGCCAGACCGCCCGCTTCGGCTTCGCCGTAGGCGGCATCGAACGTCTCGCCCCAGCAGTCCACCAGATGCGGCACCGCTTTCGGATCGAACAGCGACCAGTCGCCATCGCGCTCGACCCGGCGCATGAATTCGTCGGGAATCCAGTTGGCGAAATTGAGGTTGTGCGCGCGGCGGGCATCGTCGCCGGTGTTGTCGCGCAGTTCCAGGAAATCCTCGATGTCGGCGTGCCAGGACTCCAGGTACACGCAGGCCGCACCCTTGCGCTTGCCGCCCTGGTTCACCGCGGCGACCGACGCGTCCAGCGTCTTCAGCCACGGCAGCAGCCCGTTGGAATGGCCGTTGGTGCCGCGGATCAGCGAGCCGCGCGAGCGTACCCGCGACCAGGCCAGGCCGATGCCGCCGGCGAACTTGCTGAGCTTGGCCACGTCGGCGTACTTGTCGTAGATCGACTCCAGCGAATCGGCCGGCGAGTCGAGCAGGTAGCACGAGCTGAGCTGCTCATGGCAGGTGCCGGCATTGAACAGCGTGGGCGAACTGGCGAGGTACTCCAGCGACGACAGCAGCCGGTACAGCTCCAGCGTCTCGCCGATTTCGCCGCCGCCCAACGCGCAGGCGATGCGCATGAAGAAATACTGCGGCGTCTCGATCACCCACCGCTGTTGCGGGTGGCGCAGCAGGTAGCGGTCGTACACCGTGCGCAAGCCGAAATACTCGAAGCGACGGTTGGCCAGCGGGTCGATCGCGTCGTTGAGCTTGCGCGCATTGGCGGCCACGAAATCGCGCAGGCGATCGTTGAGGATACCGGACTCGGCGCCGCGGGCGATCGACTGCGAGAAGCTCTGGATCTCCTGCCCGCTGACCTCCTTGTCGATGAAGGCACCAAGCAGGCGCGCGGCGAGCTGGCCGTATTCGGGTTCTTCGGCGGTCAGCGCAGCGGCGGTGCGGATCGACAGCTGGTCCAGCTCGGCCGTGCTGGCACCGTCGTACAGGCCGCCGATGGTCTTCAGCGCCACCCGCAGCGGATCGACCGCATGCAGGCCGTCGGCGCTGCGCGTCACCGCACGCACGATCTTGTTGACGTCGACGCTCTCCTGCTGGCCGTTGCGCTTGGTCACCCGCATCTGTGCGGGACTGTGCGGCGGGGTCAGCGTGAACGCCGTCTCGCCGCTCGCCGCGGCGAGAGGTTCGTCCGGCGAACCGGCGGCCGGTTCGGCAGCGGGGTTGGTGGATTCATTCGCACGGACGGCAATGCGCTCGTGGTCAGCGGTATCGAGAGGATGCATGGCAACGGTTTCCGGCATGGAGTCAAACGCCTGCTCCCGCGCGCAGGGCCTGAAGCGATGGATGCCGTGGCAAAGTCACAGACAGGTGCCCGGCGGCCCCTGTTCTGCGACGAGCTTCCCCACGGAAGCCGTCACTACGCATCGGGACATGCTCGTCCCGATGTGTCGGCAGGTCTTCGGACTTGCGGACGAGGATCTTTCGATCCGCCTACTGCCCATCGCTTCCCAGGCGCCGAGGCCCAGTGCATGTGACGGGTTTCGTTTCCGCTTTACCGCTGCGGGGCAGTTCCGGACTCACACCGGATTCCCTTTTGAGCCCAACCGACGATCACGTCTGGATGGGCACCGACGGACACAACATATCGGGTGTTCAGGCGAAGGTCAACCCAATAGATTGTGCGCAAGTCGAGGAATCGGCCGTGTGCGACAAGGCTGTTTGGCAGGCGCGACGGGCGGGATTCATGCCGCTTGGCGGCAATGGCGCCAGGCCGGTGTCTGCCCTTGAAGTCCCGGCCGTGATCAAGCCTGCAAGGGCTAACCACGGTCAGGAGCGGAACTTTCCAAAAAAGAAATTGCGCTCTGTCGATTCCTCGGATGGGCGTGCGCGTCAGGTAGACCCGTGGCTTGATGCCTGCGGGAGCAGCACGGTCACACGTACCGGCGCCGCCGGCGTGATGACGATGGGCATGCCAAGCTGTTGCAGCCAGCGGTAGTGCGAGGCAATGGCCGCAGCGAAGGTGGGTTGCTCAAGATAGGCGACGCCGAACTGAAGTATCTAGGGGGTAATTGGCAATTCATCGCTAACGGGAAGGCTGCGCATGCGGCAAGTCAATGCCTCAACGCCTCGCAGGCAATTGTGGCCTTCCGATTTATCCCGCGGTCGCAGGTGTTGTGGATACGTCCTTGCGGGTCACCGTCAGAAAGATGACCAGGCCCAGGATCGTGACCAGGAACAGCGCGCTGGTCACGACGGTGCCGAGACCCAGGGCACCCTGATTCAAGGGCTGGGACATGAAGTCGCCAATCGATGCGCCGAGCGGACGGGTCAGGATATAGGCGAACCAGAACGCAAAGATCGCATTCAATCTGAAGCGCAGATGCGCAAACGCCGCCAGCGCGATCAAGGCTGCGAAGATGAAGGCTGACAACAAATAACCAAGCTGCAGTTTCTCGGCCACCAGATCTCCCGCGGCCGTGCCCAGTGCAAACGTGAACAGGATCGCCAGCCAGTAGAAGGCTTCCCTGCGTGTCGTGTGAATCGTATGGACGGAAAGCGTCTTCTCGCTGGCATACCAGGCCAAGAACGTCACCGTCAGCAGAACGCTGAACACGATGGTGGTCGTGACCAGGGAGACGCCGAAATGGTCGGTCAGATTATCTGTGATCAAGGTGCCGACAATGCTCAGCAGCACGACGGCGAGCCAGTACGTGCCGGCCACATACTTGCGCGCCTTGAACTGGAAAAACAGGGTGGCGATCAACAGGCTTCCCATCAGGTAGGTCGTGTTGGTCAAGCCAAGGTGAAGGTTCACATTCAGGAAATCGGCGAAGGTCTCGCCGACTGTGGTGCACAGGATCTTGATGATCCAGAAATACAGGGTGATTTCCGGCACCTTGTTGAGCATGGCGCGGGCGGAATATTCGGCGGGACGATTTTCTGGATAACTGTGCATGGGTGCCTCATGGCGTTTAATGGATAAGTGGCAGCACGGTTCTCGCCATTGACACCTGGCGAGATCCTTCGGGCGGCAGGTGATCTGCGCACATCAGGCGTGAGGTAGGGGTATACAACTGGCGATGGAGGATCCGCTTGAGCTGCGCATCGGCTAGGTGAACTGCCTGCGCATTCGACCCGGATCAGCGGGAGAACGTGCCATAGGAACCGGTGACGTATTGACGTGCCAACGTAGTCTCGCAACTGCCGCTTAGTTCTTCCTATGTAGCGAGCAGAGAGCATTCATGCCTGACGTAACGACAGCGTGGGTGATCCTTGATGATTGGAGCTGAGCCTGTTCTTCGCTCGCGATGGTGGTGCGAATGACTCGCTGATGAACGCACGGCACGCTGATGTGCAGACATAAGGCCTGCCTAAGTCCCCGTTGCGATAAAGGTGACGCGACTCACTTCGTCGCTCCACACAGCGAGAGAAATTCCATGAAAAAGATGCTGGTTGTCATTGCCACCGCTACCCTCGCCGTCGCCGCGTTCGGTGCCAGTGCAGGCTCGGATAAGGCGTTGGCCGCACAAGCCAGGGTACAAATGCCGCAGGCGCGCAGCATGGCGCTGAAGGCGTATCCGGGGAAGATCGTCAAGGAGGAGCTGGAGAATGAGAAAGGTGGCAGTGGCCTGCGCTACTCGTTCGTGATCAAGAACGGCAAGGTGTCCCACGAAGTAGGCATCGATGCGAAGACCGGAAAGCTGCTGGAAAATTCGGTTGAGGGCGCAGACAACGATTGATCGATCGGGGCGATCCATGCTCAGCATAGGACCGCCCGAAGTTCACGACGATCATCGACGCAATCGTGATCGCCACCGGGGTTCTAACCCGTGAACACGGACACTTCCAAGAAGACTGATGATCGCAACACGTTGTGGCAAGCAAACATGCCAACGTCTGCCATCGAGCAACCCGTCTCAGACTGAGACCGGCAGCTCCTGGCCGTTATGGAGAGCTCTCCATAACGGCCAGGAGCTGCCGGTCGTCTGAGGCTGGGCCAAACCGAGTGCGCAAAGTCTATCGCTCATCGAGCCCAATCCTTTCGTCATCGCGTGGTTGACGTGGATTAAGTGAACCTGACCCTGTTCCTGAGTTCCACTATCCCCCGCTCGGGTCAGCTGCTCGCCTTCTGGCTCCGGTGGATCCGCTGTTGTCCCGCCTCGGAACCTTCGGTGCCGCTTTCCTCGTCGTCGAGGGTGTGAAGCCGGTTTGAGGTAGGGTCCGGTGGCGGAATTTGCCCAGCTGTTGGCGACTTCAAACCCGGCTGCTTCGTCGTATCAACCTTCCCCTGAGACGGATCACCCATAGCATAGCGTCACTTGACATCATTAAATCAATTATTCAAGCTAATAAACGATTACTAGCCTGGATGATGTCGTGACCCCCATCTACCTCGATTACAACGCCACCACCCCAGTCGCGCCGGAGGTAGTGGCTGCCATGCTCCCCTTTCTGCACGAGCATTTCGGCAATCCTTCGTCCAATCACGCTTACGGTGACGCACCGCGTGTGGCCATGGCCGAATCGCGGCAAGAAATCGCACGTCTGATTGGTGCGCAGCCGCTCGAAATCATCTTCACCGGCAGCGCCACCGAGGCCAACCATCTGGCGATCCTCGGTCTCGCCCGCGCGATGGGGGAGTCGCGGCGTCACGTCGTGATCTCAGCCATCGAGCACCCGTCGGTGAGTGAGCCAGTCCATCGGTTGCAGGAGCTGGGTTGGTCGGTCACGGTGGTGCCGGTCGACGAGTACGGTCGGGTGGCTGCACGCGATATCGCCGCCGCCCTGCGAGCCGACACCGGACTGGTCTCCGTGATGCACGCGAACAACGAGGTCGGCACGATCCAGCCGATCGCCGAGATTGCAGCGCTCGTTCGCGCACGCGGAATACTGATGCACACCGACGCCGCGCAATCCGCCGGCAAGGTGGCGCTGGATGTCGATGCGCTCGGTGTCGATTTGCTGACCCTCGCCGGGCACAAGTTCTACGCGCCGAAGGGTGTCGGTGCCCTCTACGTGCGCTCGGGCACGCCGATTGCGGCGGTGCTGGCCGGTGGCGGACAGGAGCGTGGTTTGCGTGCGGCCACAGAGAACATTCCCCATATCGTCGCCCTGGGCACGGCTGCACGTCTGGCACGCGAACGCCTGCCGGAAACCCGCTCCCACCTGCTCGCGTTGCGCGACCGGCTGCATGCGCGTCTGTCGCGGGAGGTTCCGGGTCTCACGTTGAACGGTCATCCCGAGCATCGTTTGCCGAATACCCTCAACGTGTCTTTCCCCGACGTCTCCGGTGCGATTCTGCTGCGACACTTGCGGGATCGAATCGCCGCCTCCACCGGTTCGGCCTGCCATGCCGGAGACGCTGCGCCCAGTGGGGTACTTGGCGCCATGGGGCTGTCGCGCGAACGCGCCTCCGGCGCCGTGCGCCTGTCCATCGGGCTCGACACCCGAGAGGATGACATCAACGCGGCCGCCGCCGCGCTGATCACGGCATGGCACGAGCTGGCACAAGCGGAGCACGTCTGATGGACAACCGCGCATTCAAGGATCAGATCTACGATCAATTCGGGCGATTGGGTAAGTCCCTGGCAAGCCCCAAGCGGCTGGAAATGCTCGATGTGCTCTGCCAGGGACCGCACACGGTCGAGTCACTCGCGGCGGCCACCGGGCAGACCCTGGCAAACGCTTCGCAGCATCTCAAGGTGTTGCGCACGGCCCGACTCGTGGAGGCAGAAAAGCGGGGTCTGTATGTCACTTATCGACTGGCAGGGACCGAGGTCTGCGATTTCTTTCTTGCCTTTCGCCGTCTGGCCGAATCGAGACTGGCTGAAATCGAGCGCATCACGCGGCTCTTTCTCGACAGCAGGGACGTTCTGGAGGCAGTGGACCAGGCCACCTTGCTCGGGCGTGTCCGGCGCGGTGAAGTCGTCGTGCTCGACGTGCGGCCCGAGCAGGAGTTCCGCAGTGGGCACATCCCCGGTGCACTGTCGGTGCCGCTGGCCGAACTGGAGCAGCGGCTCGCCGAACTGCCGCGCGACAGGCAGCTGGTGGCCTATTGTCGCGGCCCGTACTGCGTCATGTCCATCGAGGCGGTGGAAATCCTGCGGCGCCACGGTCGCCAGGCGGCGCGTCTGGAAATCGGCGTGCCGGACTGGCGGGCACTCGGACTGCCGCTCGAATCGCCCACCGATCCCGTTCCATCAGCGCAAGGGAGATCCGCATGAAATATCTATTCGTTCTCAA
Source organism: Rhodanobacter sp. (assembly GCA_004322005.1). Classification (GTDB taxonomy): domain Bacteria; phylum Pseudomonadota; class Gammaproteobacteria; order Xanthomonadales; family Rhodanobacteraceae; genus Rhodanobacter. Next base: position 40,994 of record SCRF01000104.1, read on the forward strand.
CGACGCCCCTTACGGTAGCGAGCGCAGCTACAACGGCTTGCGGCTGGCTCGCCACCTGCTCAAAACCGGCAGCGAGGAGGTGAAGCTGTTTCTGATCGGTGATGCCGTGGCCTGTGCCAAGGCCGGCCAGAAAGTGGCACCGGGCTACTACAACATGGGCGACATGCTGGGCATGGTCGTTCGCCACGGCGGCGAAATCGGCGTGTGCGGCACCTGCATCGACGCCCGCGGCATTGCCGATGCGGAATTGGTCCAAGGCGCACCACGCAGCACGATGGACCAGCTCACCGCCTGGACGCAGTGGGCGGATAAATTGCTGGTGTTCTGATGATCACGCCTAAAACCGTTGTCATCCTGGGTGGCGGTGTGGGTGGTCTCGTCGCTGCTTGCACGCTGCGCAAGCGCCTTCCACGCACCCATCGCATCGTGCTCGTCGACCGGGAACGCGAGCACCTCTTCGCGCCTTCACTGCTGTGGCTGACGGTGGGACTACGTGACGCCGAATCCATCAAGCGCCCGCTCGCCCGGCTGGCGCGCAAGAGCATCGAGGTGCGGCTGGGCGAGGTGGAGAAGATCGATCCCGAAACTCGCCGCGTCACGGTCTCCGGCGAAACCCTCGATGCTGACTATCTCGTCGTCTCGCTCGGCGCCGAGCTGGCACCGGAAGCCGTGCCGGGTCTGCAGGAGGCGGGGCACAATTTCTACGCGCTTACGGGTGCTGAGAGCCTCCATGCTGCGCTCGGATCCATGCAGCGGGGCCGCATCGTCGTGCTCACCGCGGCACCCGCGTACAAATGCCCGGCGGCGCCTTACGAAGCGGCGCTTCTCATCGATGCGTTCTATCGCGAGCGTGGCCTTCGCGATGCGGTCGACATCGCGGTGTTCGCGGCGGAACCCGGGCCGATGGCGGTTGCAGGTGCGGAAACTTCCGCCGCAGTGGAACAGCTTCTCGAAGCGAAGGGCATCTCCTACCACCCCGAACATCAGGTGACGTCGGTCGATACGACAGCAAAGCGAATCGACTTTGCCAATGGCGAGAGTGCGGGATTCGATCTCCTGGCCTACGTGCCACCGCACCGTGCACCGCGCGTTGTCCGCGAGAGTGCCCTCGCCAGCGAGACCGGCTGGGTTTCGGTGGACCGGCACACGCTGGAAACCCGATTCCGTCATGTCTTCGCCATCGGCGATGTCGTCTCGATTCCGCTGAAGCTCGGCAAACCGCTGCCGAAGGCCGGCGTGTTTGCCCATGGCGAAGCGGAGGTCGTCGCGAAGAACATCGCCTCACGCATCCTGGGCCGGGATCCGTCCGAACGATTCAATGGGCACGGCGCGTGCTTCGTCGAGGCTGGCCATCGGCAGGCGAGTTACGGTAGCGGTGATTTCTATGCCGAACCCAAGCCCATGGTGAAATTTCACGCGCCAGCGTGGCGCTGGCACTTCGCCAAGGTGCTGCTGGAAAAGTCTTGGCTTCACTTCAAGGTATAGCAGCAACCTTCCATGAGTCGGCCGACCGCACCAAGAGTTACGGTGTCGTTTTCTGCAGCAGCATGGGCTTCGCGTGTCATTCCTTGAACTTTGGGCTCTTCCACAACAGTCAAGAAGCGAGGTCGACGTATGAATGGCATGGGTATGGGCATGGGAGGCCCGGGCGTCATGTGGATATTCTTTATCCTGTTCTGGGTTCTGTTCATCGCCGGTGTAGTAACGGTGGTCCGCTGGCTACTTCGCGACAAAGCCGAGTCTCCGCTGAAAATCCTGCAGCGTCGCTACGCCAGGGGTGAGATTGACCAGGAAACCTACGTGCGCATGCGCCGGGATTGCATACGGCCGCAGAGTGGCCCGCGGTCGTGGAACGCATGGCTGCGCGCGAGCGCATGATGAGTGCGCACCACATGATGGGAATCCAGGCCCCTACCGACAAGGAGTTGACGACACTCCTTGTGTATTTGCAGCGGTACGCCCAAATACCCCTGAACAAGGCAACTGCCAAAGAGCTGGATACACCCGCCGGCAGGGCCTTCAGCGAAACCTGTTCCCAATGCCATGCTCTCCCCGATCCTGCGCAACACATTGCCGCGGATTGGCCTGGGGTCGTGCTGCGCATGAAACACAACATGGTGGCCTTGGGAAAACCCGCCCCGGCACCGTCAACGTTGGATGCTATCGAAGCGTACCTTCAGAAATACGCCAAGCCATCTGGCAAAGGCGGCGCTTGAGAAGATTGCCGACGTGAATGCCAAATTCACCGCTCCAAGCTGTCCTTAGCCCTGAGTAAGTATCCATCCCCCGGCAAGGGGTTCGCCAAAGAACTAATGGGCCGATGCCTGCGGCGTAGGTGAGAGCGGCTACGACCAGAAGCAGCAACGTAACCAGATACCGCGCCGAGGATCGCAGGCACGGTCCACCAAGGATCATGCAGGATTCGTTTTTCCTCCGAGCAGTTGCCTGCCTTGGGCGATCGCCGTTTGCAACTGCTTTTCGCCGGACTGTGCCTGCCGGTCGAGCATGTCGAAAACCCGATATTGCGCCGGCGTGGGTTTGTCGTACGCCAGATCGATGTCGGCGGCAAGATAGGCCAATTGACTGCGCAGCCTGGTCGGGTGCAGCAAGCTGCCTTCGCTCGACTGGATCTTGAGCTGGACCAGCTTGCCGATCTGTTCCTCGAGCGCTGCCAGCGTGGCATGGGCTTTCGTCGCGCCGAGCTTGTGCGCAGCGAGGGCGGCAGTGAGCCGATCGCGCATGGCGATGGCCTGATTGAGCGTGCTGTCGAGCGTGTCCAGCGTCGTGTGGATGCGCATCTGCAGCGCCAGGCGCTGCCGCAGCGCGTCGGCCGCCGGATGCAGCCGCGGATCGAGCGCGACGTCAAAGGACTGCCGGGTTATCTGGCCGTTGTCGTCGAGTACCACGGTGTAGCGCCCTGGTGGCACCGTGGGGCCTTTGACGCTGTCGGGCAGGCCGCCGGCGGCGATCGGCGGCTGGAAGCCGGTCACCTCGGTGGCGTCGGGATAGCGCAGATCCCACTGGAAGTGGTTCATCCCCGGCGAAACGGCCGTGAGCTTTTCCAGCGCCGCCTGCTTCTTCTGCGTCGGTGTGCGGTTGTCGCGCGCGGCGGCGCTGAGCTTGGCTGGCTTGGTCTTGAGATGCAGCGCGAAGCGCCGGATCAGTTGACCCCTGGCATCCATGAATGAAAGGCTCACCGGCGCCTTGCCGTGATAGCTGGCGGGCAGGCGGAAAAACACGCTGGCCCCGAACGGCGGGTTGGTACCCACCGCCGGTACACGTTTGGCCTGGGGATTCTTCCCGTAAGCATGGCTGAGCCACGCCGTTTGCGGTGCATACAGCTGCGCCACGTTCGGGTTCACTGCCGGCTGCTGCGAGCGCTGTTCCAGCAGGGCCAGATTGTCCAGCACCCAGAACGCGCGTCCGTGCGTTGCGGCGACCAGATCGCCCTGGCGCGAATCGATCGCCAGGTCGCGCACCTGCACCTTCGGCAGGTTCAGGCCCAGCGGCTGCCACTTCGCGCCGCCGTCAAAGCTGGCATACACGGTGTTCTTGGTGCCGAGGAACAGCAGCCTCGGGTCGGACGGATCCTGGCGCACCACGAACACGTACTGGTCATCGGGCAGGCCGGTCGTACGCGCGGTCCAGTGCGCGCCATAGTCCGTGGTCTCGAACACGTAGGGGCGGAAGTCGTCCCACATGTAGCGTGAGGCGGTAAGCCATGCGACGCCCTTGGCCACGTGCGAGGGCTCGATCGAGCTGATCTGGGCCCATTTCGGCAGGCCTTCGGGCCTTGCCACCTGCCAGTGCGCGCCGCCGTCGGTGGTGACATGCACCAGGCCGTCGGCCGAGCCGGCCCAGATGACCTTGTCGTCCAGCGGCGAGGCCGCCAGCGCCGAGATGTCGGGGAAGATTTCCGCGCCGGATTGATCCAGGTCCACCGGGCCGCCGCTGGGCAACTCGGTGCTGGGGTCGTTGCGCGTCAGGTCGGGGCTGATGCGCGTCCAGTTCTCGCCACCATCGGTGCTGCTGAGCACGTACTGCGACGCCAGCAGCAAGTGCTTCGCATTGGCGGCCGAAAACAGGATCGGATGGGTCCAGCCGAAGCGGTATTTCAGCGCGTTGGAGGCAGCCCCTTCCTGGTAATCGGGCCAGGGACTGACTTCGCGCGACTGCCCGGTAGACATGTCATAGCGCAGCAGGATGCTGTAGTAGCCGCTGCCGAAGGTCACGTTCGGGTTCCCCGGCATCGGCGCGATGAAGGTGCTCTCGCCATACGCCACGTGATGCCAGGCACCCAACGGGATCATCCCACCGGGCGTGGCGCTGGGCCCTTCGAACGAACCCTCGTCCTGCTGCGCGCCATAGATGTGGAACGGAAACTGGCCGTCCAGCGCCACGTGGTAGAACTGCCCGGTGGGCTGGTTGTGTTCGCCGCTCCAGGAGTTGCCGCCGTCGGTGGAAACCGTGGCGCCGCCGTCGTTGCCCTCCAGCAGCAGCTTCGGATCATCCGGGTTGATCCACACGATGTGGTTGTCGCCGTGCGGCGTATGCAGTTTGGCGAACCGTTTGCCGCCGTCGTGCGAAACCCACAGCGCATCCACCTGCGGCACGTAGACCGTGTTGGCGTCGGTGGGGTCGGCGTAGATGCTCATGTAGTAGAACGCGCGCTGGCGCAGGCTCTGGCCGGCGTTGACCCGGGTCCAGCTGGTGCCGCCGTCGTCGGAGCGGAACACTCCGCCATCCTTGGCCTGCACGATGCTGTAGAGCACGTTCGGCTTGCTGGCCGCCACGCTGATGCCGATGCGACCCAGTACGCCCTGCGGGAATCCCTGGTGGCGGGAGATCTCGGTCCAGTGCGCGCCGCCGTCGCCGCTCTTGTAGAGACCGCTGCCGGGGCCGCCGTCGTCGAGCTTCCACGGTGTGCGATGGGCCTGCCACATCGCGGCATACAGCACGTCGGGATGGTTCGGATCCATCACCAGATCGATCGCACCGGTCCTGGCGTCGGTGTACAGGATCTTCGTCCAGCTCTTGCCGCCGTCCACCGACTTGAACACCCCGCGCTGCGGGTTGGGTTGGAACACATGCCCCATCGACGCGGCGTAGACCACGTCGGGATTTTTCGGGTCGACCACGATGGCGCTGATCGTGTGGGTCCCGGCCAGGCCCGCCGCATGCCAGGTCTTGCCGGCATCGTCGGAACGGAACACGCCATCGCCGGTAATCAGGTCGCCGCGGATGTCGCTCTCGCCGGTGCCGACGTAGATGATCCGGGGATCGGAAGGTGCCACGGCGATCGCGCCGATACTGTTGCTCGATCCGGGCAGCGTGCCGTCGGAGATGTTGTTCCACTTGACGCCGTAGTCCGTGCTGCGCCAGACACCACCGTCCACGGCGCCCATGTAGAACAGGTCGCGTTGACCGGCCACGCCAGTCACGGCGACCACGCGGCCACCGATCCACGGGCCGACATTGCGCCACGTCGGCTGGCCGGTCGGCACCGGTGACGGTGGCGGGTTCGCCCCCGCGACCGTGCACAGGACAAGTGCACCGGCCAGGGCTACCGGAGCAGCGCAGCGGTGGAAATTCTTCAACATCGCAAGGGATTTCATGGCACGAACTCCTTGATGCTTTTGTTTGATCTATCGCTCATGGCAACTCCTTGTCGATGGGTGTGGTCCACGCGCCGCCGGTTCCGCAGATGTCGAGTGTGGATGCCCTTGGCAAAAACGTCGAATTAAAAGGAATGCAGGTGGTTATCCTGACGGCCTGATCCGGCCCCATTGTCCGTCGATCGCGGACTGGACCGCCGGCGCTCCCGATCGCCACGAGTCGGGGGGTATCCAGCTCGCCATCCAGGCGGGGATCGCCTCGGCCGGCATCGGCTCGGCGATGGCGTAACCCTGCAACTGCCGACAGCCCAGCGCGATGAGAGTCTCGCCCTGGGCCTCCGACTCGATGCCTTCGGCGATCACCGTGATCCCCAGCAGGCGGGCCGTGGTGAGGATGCCGGTGGCGATCGCGATGTTGCGAGGCTCCACCAGGATGTCCCGCACGAAACTCTGGTCGATCTTCAGCGTGGCCACGTCCATCTGCTGGACGTGGCTGAGCGAGGCGCTGCCGGTGCCGAAATCGTCCAGGCTCACGTTCACCTGCCGCGCACGGCACTCGTCGATGACCAGGCGGGCCCTGGCTGGATCGAGCAACGGGCCGGTTTCGGTGATCTCGATGCCCAGCAAGGCGCCATCGACCGTCGGGTGCGCGGCCAGCGCCTGATCGATATCGTCGAGAAAATCCGGGTGCATCAAGTGCCGGGTGCTGATGTTGACCGCCACCGGCAGCCGTATCCCCAGCGCCAGCCAGGCTGCGCTGGCGCGCAACGCGGCATCCAGCACATGGCGACCGATCGGACGCGCCAGCCGGCTGTCGTCGAGGGTGTGGTGGAACCGTGCCGGCGACAACAGGCCGATCGTGTCGTCGCGCAGCCGCAGCAGGGCTTCCGCACCAATGACGCGCGAAACGGCGGACCCGACATCGAACGCGACGATCGGCTGGAACAGCAGCACCAGGTTGCCGTCGTCCAGCGCGCCGGCCACGCGGGTCTTCATCGAGCGCTGTTCCACCTCGCCAAGTTCGATCGCCGCGGAGTACAGCTGGTCGTGGTCGCGTCCCTGGCCCTTGGCGGCGAACATGGCCAGATCCGCATGGCGCACGAGCGTTTCCGCATCGACATGGTCCTCGGGATACAGCGTCAGGCCCACGCTGGCGGACAGGTGCAGCACCTCGCCTTGCCACGACAACGGGGCACGAATGGCCTCGAGGACGCGGGCACTCGTCAGCCGCATGTCCTGCGCGCTGCCGAGATCGGCAAGCAGGATGGCGAATTCGTCGCTGCCCAGCCGGCCCACGACGTCGCCCTCATCCAGCGCACTGCCGATCCGCCCTGCGATTTCCTTCAGGACCCCGTTGCCTGCCGCGTGCCCGAGCTGGTCGTTGACGTGCTTGAAGTCGTCGAGGTCGATCACGCCGACGCCCAGCAGCGCCCGGTGGCGTTGCGCCTGGCCGAGCGCCCGTTCAAGCAGTTCGAGGAACAGCCGGCGATTGGGCAATGCGGTCACCGGATCGTAGTAGGCCAGCCGCTCGACTTCCGCTTCCTGCGCCTTGCGTTCGGTGATGTCGATCAGATGCCACACGCGCCCGGAGGGCCGGCCGTCGAGCATCAGCGGCGCGAAGCTGCGCAGATACGTGCGCCCGCGACTGATCGAAATCTCCTCGGTCTCGACCGGTTCGGCACGTTCGAGAATGGCGCTGATGCGGTTGAGTTCGCGCTCGGGGTCCGCATAGGCCATGCGAACCCTGTCGTCGAGCTGGGCTGCGGACAGCCCGATCAGCTGCCCGGGCTCCTCGGCCAGGTCGAACATCCGGCACAGCGTGGCATTGCAGAACTGCACCCGGTCGGTCATGTCCATCACCAGCACGCCCGCGTAGCGGCTGTCGAGGATCGCCTGGAAGCGGCGCAGACTGAGCTTGAGCTGCTGTTCGGCCTGCTCTTGTGCCTGGTTGGCACGCAACTGCTCCAGCCCCAGACTCAGTTCCCTGGCAATCTCCTCGAAAACCCTCGTCTCCGCGCCCGAAAACGCATCTTCGGCTTGCGCGCCGATCACGATCACGCCCGCCACCTTTCCACGCAGGCGCAGCGGCAGACCATGCAGCGCACCCAGCCCCAGCCTGCGGGCGTGCCCGGCCCCGGTTTGCTCACCGCCCTCGTTCGTCAGCATCACTACCGGTTCGCCGGACCGGATCACCGCCGCGGTCACGCCCGTGGAAACGCTGGGGGCGGCAAGCTCGAGTCTGAGCGACTGGTAGGTTTCGGCGCCACGTCCCGCGTGTGCACGCAGTTCCACGGTCTGCGCCGGGTCGTTCGTCAGCAGGCCCATCCAGCACACCGGGTACGCCCCCACATCCACCACCACGCGGCAGGCTTCGCCGAGCAGATCGTCCTCCGTGCCTGCATGCGTGGCGACCTTGAGCGTCTCGCTCAGCAGCCGCAGCGCGCGTTGACTGCGCTCGGCGACAAGCAGGGCCTGATCGAGCCGGGCAAGTTGCGCGTCGCCCTCGAGTGCGTGACCGATGCTGAGCGCGGCACGTTCAAGCAGCTTCAGCAGCTCCGGCGCGAAAAACTCGGGGGTGCTCGAGCGCAGGATCAGCGCCGTGCGGATCTCGCCGAAGCAGTACACCGGTACCGCGGCCGAGGATCGGATGCCATGACGGGCATAGCCGGGCCGCAACGCTTCTCTGCCGGGGGCGTTGACGATATCGGGTTCGACATCGATCCTGCCCGCCCAGAACAAGGAGCGTGCGATCGCCAGCGGCACCGAGTCCGGATAGAGGTCCTCCTCCCCCGCAGGCACCGTGGCAGGCGCCCGTCTTCGCATGACGCCCGCCGCGTAGTCGATTTCCCCGACCAGCACCAGCAGGGCGCCCACCTGACGCTCGAAAATATCCACGATCCCGTCGTACAGCGCCTGCGGTTGCGGCATGGACGCGACGAGATCGCCGATGTCGGCCAGCACGGCGTAGAAGCGCTCCATCGGAACCGGCGCAGGTGCATGCGTGGGGAGAATGGGGGGCGAAGTCATGAATGATTCCGATGCGACTCCTGCATGGCTGCAAGCGAAAGCTTGCCAATGAGAATCGATCCTACCATTGCGGACAGACAGAAAAGGGGGTCAGCGCAGCAGCAGCCCCGGTGCCAGCACGAGTGCGGCGAACAGGCCTGCCACCACATCGTCCACCATCACGCCCATGCCGCCCTTGAGGTGGCGGTCCAGCCAGCGGATCGGCCACGGTTTCCACACGTCGAACAGGCGGAACAGCACAAAGCCGGCAGCCGGCATCCACCACGTCATGCCCGATGCGGGCAGCAGTGCGGGCATCGACAGCGGGATCAGCGCGATCCACTGGCCGATGAATTCGTCCCAGACCAGGCTGCGGTGATCGTCGACGCCGAGCGCGCGGCCGGCGATATCGCAGGCCCACACGCCGAGCGCGAAACCCGCCAGCAGCACCAGCAGGTACCACGGCAACGCCAGCCGACGCAGCAGCAGCCAGGGCAGCAGGGCTGCCAGCGAACCGAAGCTGCCTTGCGCGACGGGCGCCAGACCGGAACCGAAACCGCAGGCGAGCCAGCCGGCCGGTGTGGCCAGCAGGGCGCGGCGCTGTTCGGCGCTGAGCGTTTTCTTCGCGCTCACGCGAAATGCTCCCAGCCCTGGCGATCGGTCGGCAGCCACGCACCGTCGTGGCCGCGCACCCGCACGCCGCTGCCTTCGACGATACGGCCGATGCGCGTCACGCCGCAGCCAAGCCGCGCAAGATCCGCCTGCACGTCGGCCAGCCGGTGCGTCGGCACGCTGAAGCACAGCTCGTAGTCGTCGCCGCCGCTGAGCGCGAAGTGCAGGGCCGTGGCATCGTCATGCAGTTGCAGCAGGGCCGGCGAGCGCGGCAGCAGCGCCGCGTCGATTTCCGCGCCGACGCCGCTGGCGTGGCAGATGTGCCCGAGATCGGCGAGCAGGCCGTCGGAGATGTCGATGCAGGCGCTCGCCTGGGCGCGCAAGGCCGTGCCCGCGGCGAGTCGCGGCAGCGGGCGATTGAGCCGCGCGATCAGGAAGTCGCGCGCCCTGGCATGCGGGTCGTCGTCGCGCCGGGGCTGCTGCAGCGCATTGAGGCCGGCGGCCGCATCGCCCAGCGTGCCGGTGACCAGCACGGCGTCGCCCACACTTGCGCCGGCGCGGGTCAGCGCCTTGCCCGGCGGCACGAAACCGTGCACGGCGACGCTGATGCACAGCGGCCCGCGCGTGGTGTCGCCGCCGACCAGGGCGAGCCGATGCGGCTGCGCCAGCTGCGCGAAGCCCGCGGCAAAACCTTCGACGAAAGCCGGGTCGGCCGTGGGCAGGGTCAACGCCAGCAGCGCCCACGCCGGGCTCGCGCCCATCGCCGCCAGATCGGACAGGTTCACCGCCAGCGCCTTCCAGCCGATGTCCGCCGCGGCGGTACCGCGCGGGAAGTGCACGCCTTCGACCAGCGTGTCGATCGCCACGGCCAGTTCCTTGCCGGCCGGTACCGCCAGCAGCGCGGCGTCATCGCCGATGCCCAGGCGCACGTCGTCGCGCGGCTGCGCCGTCAGCTCGCGGATGCGCTCGATCAACCGGAATTCCAGCACGGGCTCGCCGGCCTTCAAGACGCGTCGCCCGGGCGCGCGAAGACGATGGTGGGGCTGCCGTGGTAGCTGGTTTCCTGCCAGCGACGAAACCCGGCCTTCTCGGCGACCCGGATCGAGGCCAGGTTCTGCGGCGCGATGATGCACACTTCGCGGCGGTCGCCGAGATGCGCCTGGCCCCAGGCGCTGACCGCCGCCACGGCTTCGCTGGCGTAGCCGTGGCCGTGCGCGTGCGTGGCCAGCACCCAGCCGAATTCGAGCATGCCCTCCAGGCTCGGCACGATCTCGCGCTTGAAATCGGCATAGCCGACATCGCCGATATGGCGGCCGCTGGCCTTTTCCACGACCGCCCAGTAACCGTAGCCCAGCAGGCACCAGAGCCCGCGATACTGCAGCAGGCGCTTCCAGACTTCCTCGACGGTGGACGGGCGGCCGCCGATATAACGGACCACCTCCGGATCGGTCCAGATCGCCTGGCAGGTCGCGTAGTCGTCGGCGCGATGGCCGCGCAGCAGGAGCCGTGCGGTTTCGATCGCCGGCACCGGCCCGACGGACGGGAACCCGGCGACCGCGGCGGACATCAGCCCTGCTTCTCCACCGCGCGCAGCTCGGCGGCCAGCTTGTCCAGCACGCCGTTGACGTAGCTGTGGCCGTGATCGGCACCGAAGCGCTTGGTGACCTCGATCGCCTCGTTGATCACCACCCGGTACGGCACGTCGGGGCGGAACTTCAGCTCGTAGGCGGCCAGCCGCAGCGCGGCGCGTTCGATCGGATCGATCTGCGCGACCTCGCGGTCGAGGTGCGGGCGCAGGCTCTCGTCGAGCGCCTCGACGTTCTTTTCGACCCCGTGCAGCAGATCCTCGAAGTAGTCGAGATCGGCCACTTCCATGTCCTGCTCGTGCCGGAACTGCTCGATCACCGCGGTCATGTGGCTGCCGCTCATCTGCCACGCATACAGCGCCTGCAGGGCGCGGCGGCGGGCGCGCGAACGCGCCTGCATGTCGATGCCGTGCGCCGGTGCGGCCATCAGAGCTTCCCGTACAGGTTGACCATCTCGAGCGCGGCCATCGCCGCATCCGCGCCCTTGTTGCCGGCCTTGGTGCCGGCACGCTCGATCGCCTGCTCGATGCTGTCGGTGGTCAGCACGCCGAAGCTCACCGGCACGCCGGAATCCAGTGCGGCTTTCGCCAGGCCCTTGACGCATTCGCCCGCCACGTAGTCGAAGTGCGGGGTGGCGCCGCGGATCACCGCGCCCAGCGCAATCACCGCCACGTATTTGCCGGAGTGGGCCAGCTTGTGCGCGACCAGCGCGATCTCCCACGCGCCCGGCACGCGGACCAGTTCGATCGCCTCGTCCTTCACGCCATGGCGCAGCAGCACGTCACGCGCGCCGGCCACCAGCGGTTCCACGACGAAGCCGTTGAAGCGGCCGGCGACGATGGCAAAACGGCCCTTGGGCGCGGCGAAATCGCCTTCGATGATCTTCATTCGTATTCCTCGGTGGACACAGTGGCCCATGCTGGCCGGTCATTTTACGGGTTTACCGATCCCGCTGCTCGCCTTGCCCCCCTGCGCTCAGGGGAGGGCTGGGGTGGGGGCGCTTTTGGGGCGTGGCGGCAACTTGACCTCCCCTCCTCAATCCTCCCCCAAGGGGGAGGAGGCGATGGGGTGCGCTGCGCGCACAGTTTCATTATATAAATGCGGGTAGCCGCTGACCTCCAGCTGTGCGGCATGACCGGCGACCCGCAGCCGTGCCGGCGCACCGAACGGCAGGGTGAGCTGGTCGGCGGCGTGGCCGTGCGGCAGCCCATCGACCACTGCAATGCCCGCCACGGCGCGGATCTGCGCAAACGCAGCCGCGAGGTCGTAGCCGTTGTCGCGCGCGCCGCTGCGGCAGTGGCTAAAACTGCCCAGCACCAGCGCGCGTTGCCTGCCCAGCACGCCGGACAGCTGCAGTTGGTAGAGCATCCGCTCGATCCGGAACGGGGCCTCGCCGACGTCCTCGACGAACAGGATGCCGCCGTCGATGCGCGGAAAATACGGCGTGCCGAGCAGACTGCACAGTACCGCGAGATTGCCGCCCCACAGCGGCCCCTGCACGTCGAGTTCGACCGCGCTGTCGGTGGACCATGTGGCTGCGGATGTGGCCGAAGTCAGCGTGGTCCAGAACTGCCGCCAGCTGAAATCGCTGCGCGGCTCGGCCCCCAGGTCCGCCAGCAGCGGCCCGCTGAACGTACACAGGCCGCTCTTCGCATACAGCGCCAGTTGCAGCGCGGTGAAGTCGCTGTGGCCGACCAGGGCGATCGGCGCGCCATGCAGCCGTTCGCGCAGTACGTCGTACTGCAGGTGCTGCAACAGCCGTGTCGCGCCGTAGCCGCCGCGGGTCACCAGCGCGATATCCGGGAGTGTGTCCATGCTGGCCAGGGCATTGATGTCCGCGGCACGTTCGGCATCGCTGCCGGCGAAGCGCAGCTCGGCACGCTGCAACACCTCAAGCCCCTCCACCGCGCAACCGGCCTCGTGCAAGCGCGCCACACCGCGCGCCATCGCCGCGGGATCGTGCGGATAACCGGAAGGGGCGATCAGGCGGATGCGGGTGGCGATCATGGGCTATGCCGGTTGGGTGGGTTGATTATGCGGTGAACAAGCGGCGTCGGCATGGCGCAATCGGGCCGCATCCGGGGTGCAGCAGCGCTCCGTGTGGGCGATATTGCCGTAGGAGCCCGCTTGCGGGCGATGCTCTTGTTTTGAATCTCCCAAACATCAAAACAAGAGCATCGCCCGCAAGCGGGCTCCTACGGGTTTTGCGCAAGGCCGGTCACACGTATTCGACCACCTCCAGCCCGAAGCCGGCCAGGCCGACCAGCTTGCGCGGGGTGCCGAGCACGCGCAGGTGATGCACGCCCAGATCCAGCAGCATCTGCGCGCCGAGGCCGAGCTGACGCCACTCCTGCTGCTGCACTTCCTCTGGCGCCTGGGTGCCGGGCTGGCGGTTGAGCCGGGCCAGCAGCGCTTCGGGGGTGTCCTCGCCGGACAGCACCAGCAGCACGCCGCGATCCTCGTCGTCGATGCGGCGCAGCGCGGCGGTGACGGTGAGGCCCAGGTCGTCGCGTTTCAGATGCAGCACGTCGGACAGCGTGTTGCGCACGTGCACGCGGGTGAGCACCGGCGCGCCGTCGTCGACGGTGCCGCGCACCAGCGCGAAGTGCACGCCACGGCGGATCACGTCGCGATACGCCACCAGGCGGAACGCGCCGAACTCGGTATGCACGTCTTCCTCGTGCACGCGCTGCACGGTTTTTTCGGTTTCCAGCCGGTAGCGGATCAGGTCGGCGATCGAACCGATCTTCAGGCCATGCTTGCGCGCGAAGATTTCCAGCTCGGGACGGCGCGCCATCGAGCCGTCCTCGTGCAGCACTTCGATCAATACCGCCGAGGGTTCCAGCCCCGCCAGCGCGGCCAGGTCGCAGCCGGCCTCGGTGTGGCCGGCGCGGGTCAGCACGCCGCCGGGCTGTGCGGTGAGCGGAAAGATGTGGCCGGGCTGGGTCAGGTCCTGCGGCTTCGCATCGGCCTTCACCGCGACCTGGATGGTGCGTGCGCGATCGTGCGCCGAGATGCCGGTGGTGACGCCCGCGGCCGCCTCGATCGAGACGGTGAAGTTGGTGTGGTAAGCCGAGGTGTTGTCGCTGACCATCGGCTTCAGGCCGAGCTGGCGCGTGCGTTGCTCGGTCAGCGTGACGCAGACCAGCCCGCGCGCCTCGCGCACCATGAAGTTGATGTCTTCGGCGCGGACCTTCTCGGCAGCCATGATCAGGTCGCCCTCGTTCTCGCGGTCCTCGTCGTCGAGGAACACCACCATGCGGCCGGCGCGGATGTCGTCGAGGATTTCGGGGATGGTGTTGAAGGGCATGGGGTCAGTCCTGGAAAGTTTTGATGAATGACGGAGAGGGAGGAGTGAGAAGTGGGAGAAGAGCAACGCCACGCAGGCTCTCTCTCACTACTCACTTCTCACTCCTCTTCCCTCACTTCTCGCCTTTCAGGCGAAGCCGTGTTGTTGCAGGAACGCTTCATCGAGCTTCGGCACCTCGCCGCTGGACAGCAGCCGCTCGACATAGCGCGCGATCACGTCCACCTCGATGTTCACCGCATCGCCCACGCGCCGCGCATGAAACGCGGTGTGCTCGACCGTGTGCGGGATCAGGTTGACGCCGAAGCGCGTGCCGGCCACTTCGTTGACGGTGAGGCTGGTGCCGTCGATGCACACCGACCCCTTCGCCGCGATATAGCGAGAAGTCGCCGCCGGCACCTCGAACGTCCAGCGCTGCGAACGGCCGTCCGGCACGATCGATACCACTTTGCCGAGGCCATCGACGTGGCCCGAAACCAGGTGGCCGCCAAGCCGGTCGGCGAGGCGCAAGGCCTTTTCCAGGTTCACCGGATCGCCGGCCTTGAGCTGGCCCAGCGAAGTCAGCGCCAGCGTCTCGTTGGAAACGTCGGCACTGAAGCCACGCGGCTCAAGCGCCACCGCGGTGAGGCACACGCCGGAGACGGCGATCGAGTCGCCCAACTGCACGTCGGCCAGATCGAGGTCGGTGGTGTCGACTGTCAGCCGCACATCGCCGCCACGCCGCTCCAGCCGCGCGATGCGGCCCACGCTCTGGATGATGCCGGTGAACATCAGCGCACCTCCGGTAGGAGCGCACCCTGTGCGCGAATGCTCTTGCTCTGGATGCCGGCAAAGAGCATTCGCGCACAGGGTGCGCTCCTACCCGCTTGCCTGGACGGGATGCTCAAGGTTTCCTGGAAGCGGATGTTCCGGAGAGTGCCGCTGATGTTCATGCAACGTTTCCCGCGCTCAAGTCTGCGAAAAACGCCTCAAGGCATGAGGCAGGCGCGCGGCCGCGAAGCCATGCACCTGGCCGTCTTCTCTTTATCCGGACTGTGAGGCAGCAGTTGCCCGCTGCCAACCGTCGGCTCCGGCATCGGACCGGATCTGCTGACCCTTCGCCGACCCCTTGAAGGTTCGCCGAAGGCGCTCGCGGGCTCGTTGTCAGAACAGCCTGTACCAAGCCGCCTTTCAACCTACCGCCGGTGGGGAATTTCGCCCCGCCCTGAAGACGTTGTGTGTGAATTTCCGGCCAGGCCGGAGCCCGCAGTCTAGCACTGACCGCGAACCACCTGCCGGCAAGCGATTGCGATGCAGCGTTCGCTGCGCGGGACGGTGATCGCTCAGACCGGACGCAGGCGCAGGCGCCAGTCGCTGCCGAGCTGGCGCTGCTCGATGGTCTGCAGCCGCCAGCGTGCCGCCATGTCGGTCAGCGTCGGCAGGTGCAGCAACGCTCGCGCGCTGTCGCCCAGCAGCAGCGGCGCGACGTAGAGCAGCAGTTCGTCGACCAGGCCCGCGGCGAACAGCGCGCCGCACAGGGTCGGTCCCGCTTCGACCTGCACCTCGTTGCAGCCGCGGCCGGCCAGCAGCGCGAGCACGGCCTGCAGGTCGAGCCCGTCGCCCTGCCCTGGCACCACGATCCGCTCCACCCTGGCGAAGCGATCGTCGGTGGGGATGGCATCGGCAGCGTGCAGAACCAGTGTCGGCGCTTCGCCATCCAGAACATGGCTGGCGGCCGGGGTGCGTAGACGGCGATCCAGCACGACCCGCAGGGACGGAACCTGCCCTTCAGCCCAGCCCTCTCCCGGCCGGGGTGAGGAAGTCCTGCGCGCTTCGGCGGGCCGTGCTTCGTCCAGTCGCACCGTCAGTCGAGGGTCATCGGCCAGCACCGTGCCGCTGCCGGTGAGGATCGCCGAGCTGCGCGCGCGCCAGCGCTGCACATCGGCGCGCGCGGGCTCGCCGGTGATCCATTTCGATTCGCCGTTGGCCAGCGCGGTACGGCCGTCCAGGCTCATCGCCAGCTTCACCCGCACCCACGGGCGACCGCACTCGATGCGGCGGAAGAAGCCGATGTTGAGCTCGCGCGCGGCCTCGCGCAGCAGGCCGGTCTCGACCGCAATGCCAGCTGCGCGCAACTTGCCGATACCGCGGCCGTCGACCTCCGGGAACGGGTCCTCGGCGGCGATCACCACGCGCGCCACGCCGGCGGCGACCAGCGCGTCGGCGCACGGCGGCGTGCGGCCGTGGTGCGCGCACGGTTCCAGCGTCACATAGGCGGTCGCGCCGCGCGCACGCTCGCCCGCCGCGCGCAATGCGAACACTTCGGCATGCGGTCCGCCGGCACGCCGATGCCAACCTTCGCCGACAACCGCATCGCCGAACGCGATCACGCAACCCACGCGGGGATTCGGCCGGGTGGTGTACAGGCCGCGCCCGGCCAGACGCAGGGCGTGCGCCATGTGGGCGTGATCGCTGGCCGAGAAATCCATCATCGCCGGTAGGAGCGCACCCTGTGCGCGATGGCTCTTTGCGACATCCTGCACCCGTGTTCGCGCACAGAGTGCGCTCCTACGGTGGCGACGTCATTTGCCGGCATGTTTGCCGTCACCGAGCAGCGGCAGCTGCAGGCCGTCCAGTTCCGGCAGGTCGCGTTCGAGTTTCTCGATTTCTTCGCGGAACGCCTGCATGTCCTCGAATTTGCGGTAGACCGAAGCGAAACGCACGTAGGCGACCTGGTCGAGCTTTTTCAGTTCACGCATCACCAGCTCGCCGAGCTGGCGCGAGGGCACCTCGCGCTCGCCGCTCTTGCGCAGGTCGTTGATGATGGTGCGCACCGAGCTGTCCACGTCGCGGCTGGGCACGGGCCGCTTCTGCAGCGCGCGCTCGAAACTCACCCGCAGCTTGCGCTCGTCGAACACCTCGCGCCGCTCGCCGCTCTTGACGATCGCCGGCAACTTCAGCTCGGCGGTCTCGTAGGTGTTGAAGCGTTCGCCGCACTGCGGGCACTCGCGCCGGCGCCGCACGGTGCTGCCGTCCTCGGTCAGACGCGAGTCGATCACGCGGGTGTCTTCGTGCTGGCAGAAGGGGCAATGCATCAAGTAGGGACTGGGGACCGGGGACCGGGAACCGGACAATGGCAAGCACGCGACCTTCGCTCACTTGGCAGCCAGAGACAACCCAAACGGGCACCGGATGCCCGGAGTCTCTCCGGTCCCCGGTCCCTGGTCCCCGGTCCCAAGTGCTTAGCCATACACCGGAAACTTCTTGCACTGCGCCTCGACCTTCGCGCGCACCGCGGCGATCACCGCCTCGTCGCCCGGTGCGTCCAGCAGGTCGCAAATCCAGTTCGCCAGTTCGACCGCGTCGGCTTCCAGGTAGCCGCGGGTGGTGATGGCGGGAGTCCCCACGCGCAGGCCGGAAGTCACGAAGGGTTTGCGCGGGTCGTTCGGCACGGCGTTCTTGTTGACGGTGATGTGCGCCTTGCCCAGTGCCGCTTCCGCGTCCTTGCCGGTCACGTCCTTGCCGATCATGTCGACCAGCATCAGATGGTTTTCGGTGCCGCCGGAAACGATCTTGTAGCCGCGTGCGATGAAAGTCTTCGCCATCGCCTTGGCGTTCTTCACCACCTGCGCCTGATAGGTCTTGAAGGCCGGTTCCAGTGCCTCCTTGAACGCCACCGCCTTGGCCGCGATCACGTGCATCAGCGGGCCGCCCTGGATGCCGGGGAACACGATCGACTGCAGCTTCTTCTCGATCTCCTCGCCAGCCTGCCCCATTCCGGCGTGACTGGCCACGATGAAACCGCCGCGTGGGCCGCGCAGGGTTTTGTGGGTGGTCGAAGTGACCACGTGCGCATGCGGCAGTGGGCTGGGATACACGCCGGCGGCGATCAGGCCGGCGACGTGCGCCATGTCCACGAACAGGTATGCACCGACCTTGTCGGCGATCGCGCGGAAGCGCGCCCAGTCCAGCACCTGCGAGTAGGCGCTGAAGCCGGCCACGACCATCTTCGGCTGGTGCAGGGCGGCGAGGCGTTCGACTTCGTCGTAGTCGATCAGGCCGTTCTCGTCGACGCCGTACTGCACGGCATTGAAGATCTTGCCGGAGAAGTTGACCTTGGCACCGTGGGTGAGGTGGCCCCCGTGGGCCAGCGACATGCCCAGGATGGTGTCGCCGGGCTGCAGCAGCGCGAAGTACACCGCCTGGTTGGCCTGTGACCCGGAATGCGGCTGCACGTTGGCGTAAGTCGCGCCGAACAGCTGCTTCAATCGCTCGATCGCCAGGCGCTCGGCCACGTCGACGTATTCGCAGCCGCCGTAGTAGCGCTTGCCGGGATAGCCCTCGGCGTACTTGTTGGTGAGCTTGGAGCCCTGCGCTTCCATCACCCGCGGGCTGGCATAGTTCTCCGAGGCGATCAGCTCGACGTGATCCTCCTGGCGCCGGCCTTCATCGGCAATGGCCTTGGCCAGTTCGTCGTCGTAACCGGCGATGGTGCAGTCCTTGGGGAACATTCTGACCTCGGGAGTTGGCAAGCGGGGACAAGCGCGAAATTGTAGCGCCGCGGAGCCCTTGCGGCCACCGACGCCGCCTGCCGTAGGAGCGCACCCTGTGCGCGAATGCTCTTGTTCTTGCGGACGTTTCGACAAGAGCATTCGCGCACAGGGTGCGCTCCTGCGGCGAATCGAGGCATTCAAGGTGCCCTATAATGCGCGGTTCAGCAATTCACCATTCCAGCGCCAGCCTCGTCGAGGTGGCGCGGCGCACGCCTCCGGAGACTCCATGAGCTCGCAATACATCTACACCATGAACGGGGTGAGCAAGATCGTCCCGCCGAAACGGCAGATCATCAAGGACATCTCGCTCAGCTTTTTCCCCGGCGCCAAGATCGGCCTGCTCGGCGTCAACGGCGCGGGCAAGTCCACCGTGCTGAAGATCATGGCCGGCGTGGACACCGACTTCCAGGGCGAGGCACGCGCGCAGCCGGGCACCAAGATCGGTTACCTGGCGCAGGAGCCGCAGCTCGATCCGGAAAAGACCGTGCGCGAGGCGGTCGAGGAAGGCGTCGCCGAGATCCTCGATGCGCAGCAGCGCCTCGACGAGATCTACGCGGCCTACGCCGAGGAAGGCGCCGACTTCGACAAGCTGGCCACCGAGCAGCAGAAGCTGGAAAACCTGCTCGCCGCCAACGACGCGCATGCGCTGGAGCGCCAGCTGGAAGTGGCCGCCGACGCACTGCGGCTGCCACCGTGGGACGCCAAGATCGGCCCGCTGTCCGGCGGCGAGAAGCGCCGCGTGGCGCTGTGCCGCCTGCTGCTGTCCAAGCCGGACATGCTGCTGCTGGACGAGCCGACCAACCATCTGGATGCCGAGTCGGTCGACTGGCTGGAGCAGTTCCTGCACGACTATCCGGGCACCGTGGTGGCGGTGACGCATGACCGTTATTTCCTCGACAACGCGGCGGAGTGGATCCTCGAACTCGACCGCGGCCGCGGCATTCCGTGGAAGGGCAACTACACCGAGTGGCTGGAACAGAAAGGTGCGCGTCTGGCGCGCGAGGAGTCCGCCGAAAAGGGCCGCCAAAAAGCCCTTGCACGGGAACTCGAGTGGGTGCGGTCGGCCGCCAAGGGCCGTCAGTCCAAGGGCAAGGCGCGCATCAACCGCTTCGAGGAACTGAACTCGGTCGAGTACCAGAAGCGCAACGAGACCAACGAGCTGTACATCCCGCCGGGCGAACGCCTGGGCCAGGAAGTGATCGAATTCAAGCACGTCAGCAAGTCGTTCGGCGACCGCCTGCTGATCGACGATATTTCGTTCAAGGTGCCGCCGGGCGCGATCATCGGCGTGATCGGCCCGAACGGCGCCGGCAAGTCCACGCTGTTCAAGCTGATCACCGGCCAGGAAACACCGGACCAGGGCGAAGTGAAGATCGGCCACACCGTGCAACTGGCCTACGTCGATCAGTCGCGCGACAACCTCGACGGCAAGAAGAACGTGTGGCAGGAAGTGTCCGGCGGCGCCGACATCATCACCATCGGCAAGTACGAATTGCAGTCACGCGCCTACATCGGCCGCTTCAACTTCAAGGGCACCGACCAGCAGAAACTGGTCGGCAGCCTGTCCGGCGGCGAGCGCGGCCGCCTGCACCTGGCCAAGACCCTGATGCAGGGCGGCAACGTGCTGCTGCTCGACGAGCCGTCCAACGATCTGGACGTGGAGACCCTGCGCGCGCTGGAAGACGCGATGCTGGAATTTCCCGGCTGCGTGATGGTGATCTCGCACGACCGCTGGTTCCTCGACCGCGTCGCCACCCACATCATCGCCTTCGAAGGCGACTCGCACGTCGAGTTCTTCCCCGGCAACTACAACGAGTACGAGGCCGACAAGAAGCGTCGCCTCGGCGAGGAAGGCGCGCGGCCGCACCGGGTGAAGTACAAGAAGCTGGCCTGACTTATTCGGGATTCGGGATTCGGGACTCGGGACTCGGGACTCGGGACTCGGAAGAGCGTAAAACTTCCACGCTTGTCATCCCGGCGAAAGCCGGGATCCAGTGAAATACTCGTGCGAAGCACTCCTTGTGGGTTTTGGGTGCTTCGCACGTTTCCCAAACTGGATTCCGGCCTTCACCGGAATGACGAACAACGGAACTATTCGGTTATCCGGAGATATGACATGGGTTTCATGCAGGTCCTGCAACAGGCCTGGCGGCGCAACGACTCGCTGGTCTGCGTCGGGCTCGACCCGGAGCCCGCGAAGTTCCCCGCGCAGCTGCGTGACCAGCCCGATGCGGTGTTCGGCTTTTGCGCCGCCATCGTCGACGCCACCGCCGACCTGGTCTGCGCGTTCAAGCCGCAGATCGCGCACTTCGCCGCGCTGCGCGGAGAAGATGCGCTGGAACGGCTGATCGCGCACATCCACGAGAAACATCCCGGCGTGCCGGTGATCCTCGACGCCAAGCGCGGCGACATCGGCAGCACGGCGCAGCATTACCTCAGCGAGGCATTCGACCGCTACCGGGCCGACGCGGTGACGCTGAACCCTTACCTGGGCCGCGACTCGATCCAGCCGTTCCTGGACCGCGCCGACAAGGGCGTGATCCTGCTCTGCCGCACTTCCAACCCCGGCAGCGCCGACCTGCAGGATCTCACCGTGTCCGACGGGAACGGCGGCGGCAAACCGCTGTATCAGCGCGTGGCGCAGATCGTCGCACGCGACTGGAACACCCACGGCAACTGCGCCCTGGTTACCGGCGCCACATGGCCGGAAGAGATCGGCAAGGTCCGCGCGATCGTCGGCAACATGCCCCTGCTCGTCCCCGGCATCGGCGCCCAGGGCGGCGACGTGGCAGCGGTGGTTCGCCATGGCCGCACGCCCGAGGGGACCGGCCTGATGATCAACTCCTCCCGCGCGATCCTTTACGCCGGCAGCGGCGAGGATTTCGCACTCAAGGCGCGTTCGGCGACGCAGGCACTGCGCGACGCCATCAATCGCCATCGGCAACTGCCGGCAAACTGAGCTTTCCTCGATTCACTGGCCGTGCGTTTCCCGCCAGAGAATCTCGAATAATCCGGTTCTTGGCACTTCGCAGGAGCGCACCCTGTGCGCGAAGCTTTTGCCGCACCACAAAAAGCATCGCGCACAGGGTGCGCTCCTACCACAGTGCGCCGCTCAGCCGTCGCCCAGTTCCTGCCCCGGAAACAGCACCTCGGTGTAACCGAACTTGCTGAAATCGGTGATTCGCGAGGGGTACAGCCGGCCGATCAGGTGGTCGCACTCGTGCTGCACCACTCGGGCATGGAAACCTTCGGCGCGGCGGTCGATCGGAGCCCCCCGGGGATCCACGCCCTGGTAGCGGATCATGCTGTAGCGACTGACCGCCCCGCGCAGGCCCGGCACCGAGAGGCAGCCTTCCCAGCCTTCCTCGAGATCCTGCGACAACGGCGTGATCAGCGGGTTGAGCAGGACCGTCCGCGGCACCGCCGGCGCGTCGGGATAGCGTTCGGAGCTGTCGAAACCGAAGATCACCAACTGCAGATCCACGCCCAACTGCGGCGCGGCCAATCCCACGCCGTTGGCGGCGTGCATGGTCTCGAACATGTCGGCGATCAATGCATCGAGCTCGGCACTGCCGAGCATCGCGTCGGGCACCGGCGGCGCGATGCGCAGCAGGCGCGGGTCCCCCATCTTGAGGATTTCGCGGATCATGCAATGCCCTCGCAGTGGCCAGATGATGCTCACCTGTGTGCGGCCATGACCGCGCAAACACAAGCCCCGGCGGTCGAACCGCGCAACGGCCGCCGAATGCCTTCTTCCGCAGATCCCGGAACTGGTCCGGGGCAGCATGGCCGGCATGCATGCGTCGGGCAGGCCACGGCGGATCGGGCACGCACCACGAACTTCATGTGCGTGGCGAGGCGGCCAGTGTACAACCGGCCAACCGACCGAAGCATGCCGTCGCCTGGCTGGCTATTCGACCAATGGCCAATGCCGAACCGGTCGGTTCGGGATTGACCTGTGTCGCCTGCAGGATGAATCTTGGGATACCACTCGGGGAAACCATCATGCATACCAGAGCCGCGAACCCACCCAGTCCTGCGGGAAAGATCCTGTGGGCCACCATCGCCATCGTCGGCGCGTTCTGCCTGGGCGTGGTCGCCCTGCGCCGCGGCGAACCGATCAATGCCATCTGGCTGGTCGCGGCCGCGATGGCGGTGTTCGTCATCGGCTACCGCTTCTACGGCAAATTCATCAACAACTCGGTGCTGCAGCTCGATCCCAGCCGCGCCACGCCGGCCGTGCTGCGCAACGACGGACTGGACTACGTACCGACCGACAAGTGGGTGGTGTTCGGCCATCATTTTGCCGCGATTGCCGGTGCCGGTCCGCTGGTCGGTCCGGTGCTGGCCGCGCAGATGGGCTACCTGCCCGGCACGTTGTGGATCCTGTTCGGCGTGGTGTTCGCCGGCGCGGTGCAGGACTTCATGATCTTGGGCATCTCGCTGCGCCGCGGCGGCCGCTCGCTCGGCCACATGCTGCGCGAGGAGCTGGGGCCGAAGGCCGGCATCGTGGCGATGTTCGGCGTGCTGGTGCTGATGATGATCGTGCTGGCGGTGCTGGCGCTGGTGGTGGTCAAGGCGCTCACGCACAGTCCATGGGGCACGTTCACGGTGGCGTGCACCATCCCCACGGCGCTGCTGATGGGCGTCTACATGCGCTGGTTCCGCCCCGGCCGCATCCTGGAAGTTTCGATCATCGGCGTGCTGCTGCTGCTGGGTTCGATCTGGCTGGGCGCGCGGGTGGCCGCCTCGCCGACCTGGGGGCCGATGTTCGACTTCGATGCCGGAACGCTGGCCTGGCTGCTGATCGCCTACGGCTCCTGCGCCTCGATCCTGCCGGTGTGGCTGCTGCTGGCACCGCGCGATTACCTTTCGACCTTCCTGAAAATCGGCACCATCGCGCTGCTGGCGCTGGCCATCTTCCTGGCCGCGCCGATGCTGCAACTGCCGGCGGTGACCAAGTTCATCGACGGTACCGGCCCGGTGTTCCAGGGCGGCCTGTTCCCGTTCCTGTTCATCACCATCGCCTGCGGCGCGGTCTCCGGCTGGCACTCGATCATTGCCTCCGGCACCACGCCCAAGCTGCTCGCCAACGAGGGCTCGGCGCAGATGGTCGGCTACGGCGGCATGCTGATGGAAGCCTTCGTGGCGATCATGGCGCTGGTCGCCGCCGCCTCGCTGCACCCGGGCGTGTACTTCGCGATGAACTCGCCCGGCGCGCTGATCGGCACGACCGTGCAGCAGGCGGCCACCACGATCAGCCAGTGGGGTTTCGTGGTTACCCCGGATCAGCTGATCCAGACCGCCAAGGACATCGGCGAGCACAGCATCCTCAGCCGCGCCGGCGGCGCACCGACGCTGGCCGTGGGCATGGCCCAGCTGCTGCAGGGAATCATGCCCGGCGAAGGCATGATGGCGTTCTGGTACCACTACGCGATCCTGTTCGAGGCGCTGTTCATCCTCACCACGGTGGACGCCGGCACGCGCGTGGGCCGCTTCATGATCCAGGAGATCGTCGGGCTGATCCACAAACCGCTGGAGCGCACCGAATCGTGGGTCAGCAACCTGCTTGCCACCGCGATCTGCGTGAGCCTGTGGGGTTACTTCCTGTACCAGGGTGCAGTCGATCCGCTCGGCGGCATCAATACGCTGTGGCCGCTGTTCGGCATCGCCAACCAGATGCTGGCGGCGATCGCCCTGATGCTGGCCACCGTGGTGGTGGTGAAACTGAAACGCGAGCGCTACGTGCTGGTGCCGGGCATCCCGGCGTTGTGGCTGATCATCTGCACGCTCACCGCCGGCTGGGAGAAACTGTCCGGCCCGATCAGCTTCACGGGCGCCGCACGGAAATACGCGCAAGGCATGCAGGACGGCAAGCTGCTGGCGCCGGCCAAGAGCGTCGCCGAAATGCAGCGCATCGTCACCAACAACTACGTGGACATGGCACTTACCGGTTTGTTCATGCTGCTGGTGGTTACCATGGTGGTGTTCGCCTTGCGTGCCATCCTGAAAGCCTGGCAGATCAATCATCCGACCACACACGAAGAACCGTACGTGGCGTTGAGCAGCATGGCGAGCTGATGGAGAACCCCATGAACCGATCCTTGCAGTCCCTGCAGTCCAGCTGGAAATGGGCGGTACAGACAGCCCGCCTGTGCTGCGGCGTACCGGACTACGACGTCTACGTGAAACACCTGCGCGAGCACCATCCCGAACGCGCGGTGCCCAGCTACGAGGAGTTCTTCCGCGAGCGGCAGGCGGCCCGCTACAAGGGGACCGGCGGACGCTGCTGCTGAAGTCCGCGGGTGCGGGTACTGGAGGCCATGTCCGCGGACAGCGGACATGGCCTTGCTGCATTCATCCACCGAAGCTGCCCGGCACGGTCCTGTCTGGTGCGTTCGCGCCAGGGCCGGCACAATCATGTCCCCACCGCCGATTGCCGCACCATGGCCGAAGATCCAAGCCGCACCATCACGACGCCCGGACCTTCGCCGGAGTCGCAGCACAGCGTGGGCCTGCGGATCATCGCGATCTACAAGGCGATCGAGACCGCGGGCATGTTGCTGGCGGCCGCGGCGGCGTTCCATCTGAAGCGGCAACAGAACTTCGAACAGCTGCTGCACTGGCTTGAGCATCTCTCGCTCACCGACACCGATGGCCTGCGCTGGCAACTGGTCGAGGTATTGATGAAGCTCGGCCCCAGCCGGTTCGTCGCGATCGGACTGCTCGCGCTGGGTTATGCCGCGATGTTCGCCACCGAGGGGATCGGACTGTGGCTGCGCAAGCACTGGGCCGAATGGTTCACGGTGATCGCCACCGCCTCGCTGATCCCGATCGAGCTGTACGAAACCCTGCACCATTTCGGCGGGCTCAAGCTCGGCGTGCTGCTCGCCAATATCGTGATCCTGATCTACCTGGCGCGCATCGCCGTGCAACCCCGCAGGCACGGCCGGGGCCGCTGACCGGTCACACCTCGTGGTGCACCGCCTCCGCCGGCAACTCGCCGGTGATTTTCCTGCGCGCCGGCATCAGCTCCACCAGATACATCGCCGCCAGCACCAGCGCGCCGCCGGTGAGCATGCGCCAGGTCAGCACGTCGCTGCCGAACGCGACGGCAAAGGCGGCGGCGAACACCGGCTCGGTGGTCATCACGATCGCGGCGCGCGCGGCCTGCATGTGCGCCTGGGCCCAGGTCTGCATCAGCATGGCGCCGGCGCCGGCGACCAGCGCCATGTACAGCACCGCGATCCATGCGGCACGATCCGGCGGCAGCACCGGGCCGTGCGGCGCGGTGGCCAGCAGGCAGACCGCGGCGATCGCCACCATCTGCAGCGCCGACATGCCGAACGCTTCCCCCTTGCGCGACCACTGGCCGAGCCCGACGATATGCAGCGCGTACAGCGCCGCCGAGGCCAGCGTCAGCCACACGCCGGGATCGACCGCGACGCCGTTGAGCGACAGCAGCGCCAGCCCCGCGGTGGACAGCAGCACCGCCAGCCACACCACGCCGGCCATCCGCTGCCGCAGCAGCAGCAACGCGAGGATCGGCGTGAACACCACATACATGCCGGTGACGAAGCCGCTGACGCTGGGCGCGATCAGCGCCAGGCCCCAGGTCTGCAGCAGTTGGCCCGTGCCGTACACCAGCCCCAGCAGCAGGCTGCGCACGACCTGCTGCCGGCCAAGGCGCAGCACCGGCCGGGCGAACAGCACCAGCATCGCCGCCGCCGCGATCACGAAGCGCACGGCCAGGAAATCCGCCACCGGCATGCGCCCGACCACGTCCTTGATCAGCACGAAGGTCGAGCCCCACACTGCGGTCGTCGCCAGCAGGCCGAGGGTTGCCAGAGCGGCCAGGCGGCGGTCGGAGTTCATGAGGATGGGACCCGGGAAGGGGGAAGTAGGAAGTAGTGTAAGCCGCAACCGGGTGGAACCCCTTCAACCCGGCCCCGCCCACTGGGGTTGACCTGTCTGGAGAAAGTAAACCTGGCAACGGCTTCTCCCGACGCGCGAGGTATCCGTCGGCGGACGGCAAGTGTGTATCAGCCGCGCACGGGCAACGGCCGGGGCCTGCACGGTCCCGGCGCTTCTTCGCAGTTACCGCATGCGTTGGCGCTGACTTTACCGGTAACTCGATCCACTGGTCGCGGGGGCACCACCAGAGGTTGCTGCAGGTGCCGGAGTAGATGCCGGTGCCGGAGTGGTCGGCGGAGTCATCGGTGTGGGAGCTTGTGCGCTCGCCGCACTGCTGGGTGGCTCACCCGAAGACGCCGGCGCCTCATTGTGCTTGCCGCACGCCGACAGCATCATCATGGACGCGATCAAAAATCCCACTGTGACTGCACTTTTCATGAGGGTTTTTCCTTGCGTGATTTGGGTGCGAGCGCGGCGATGCTGCATCTTCACGGCTTACGTTCCACGGCAAAGCCATCATGACACCGCGCTCGCCTATGCGACCCTAGCGGACCAAATGTGATTTTTCCGGATTGAATGCATGAAGACCCCTTCACGTTCCAAAACGGCCCGATAAACGCCAACCAGCGGACTTCGACGATACCAGCGGCATCGGCGATGTCGAGATCTGGCTGCCGCTGCAGGCTTGAGCATCCACCCCAGGCATCACCATCGACGAGGACCGAATGACCGCACGCATCCCCTTCATTACCCTGGCTGCCGCATGGCTTCGGCGGCAGCGCGCGGATGATGGCCTGGTTCGGCACGGCGCTGGCCCGCGCGGCGACGTGGTGATCGCGGTGGATCACCCCGGCACCAACGGCCGCGACCCGATGACCATGGCCGGCGGCTTGCTGGTGTGGGACCGCGCGGTGGATCTGCGCGTGGCACTCGATACCGCCGAGGCGTTCTTCGCGAGCCATCTCTGAACGGCCGCGCCGGGCGGGCGTCATCCACGCCGGAAATCGGGCATGGCAGCCAGGGACAATGTCGGTTCGGCCGGTCGGACGAGGCGTTCAAACCGGCGCTGACACCAGCGGTTGCGTTTCGCTCAGCGGATGCCCGAGTCGCTGGCCTGGTGCCAGGATGTGCGAGGCACGCTGGGCGATGTAGGCCTTGAGCGGTTCCAGACAATCGTCGGCGTCGCTCCGGTGCATCCCGAAACTGCGCTTCGCCTCGGTGAACTGCTGCGGATCCTGGTAGCGGACGGTGACGTTGTGCGGCAGCGTCGCCGCCCGCGCCACGACAGAAACGAGGGTCAGGCAGGCGATGCACAGCAGGCGGGGCAGCGGGGAAGATTTCATGGCAGATCTCCCGGAAAGGAACAGGATTCGAGTATACGTCCGGGCCAGAAAGGCAGGTCAGAAACCGCCCGCCGCGCGCATCGACTTCCTCCGTCCCGATCAGGCCTCAGCCCTTCCCTGCACGGTCGGCCGGGACACCGGACGGCTGCAATCAGCTCTGATCCGATCGGTCTATTTCTGGCGGGTCGCCGGGTTCGGTGCTATTGCTGTCGTGCCCTCTTGCCATCGAGAAAAGAGATGCCGGACCTCCCCCTGCGCTGCTCCATGGTTTCGGTGGTGGTCGTCCGGGGCGCCGGCGCGGATGCCCGTACCCTGCTCGTGCACCGCGCCGGGACGCACCTGCACGGGCTGTGGACCTACGTGTCCGGACACCTCGAACCGGGCGAAAAAGCCTGGCAGGCCGCCCTGCGCGAACTTCACGAGGAAACCGGCCTGGATCCCGCCACCCTGTATTCGACCGACCGCTGCGAAACCTTCTACGACATGCGTGACGAGTGCCTCGCCATCGTGCCGGCCTTCGTCGCCTTCGTCGATGCAGGCGCCGAGGTCCGTCTCAACCACGAACACGACGACTACGCGTGGGTACCGTTCGCCGAAGCGATCGCCCGGCTTCCCTTCGGCGGGCAACGCGATATTTACGCCGACGTGCACCGGGAGTTCGTACTGCGGCCACCGCCGGACGCACTGCGCATGCCCTGCTGACCAAGCGTGGCCCGCGTCAATGAACCCGGCATCTTTGTTTTCGCAACCCGATCCCATGCTCGCGCAAGGCCAAACGTTCACCGTTCCCCGCTATTCCATCTACCGGCGCCACAGCTGCCCGGGGATCTGCGCCAGAAAATGGATCCAGATGCACATCCTCACGACGCACGCCTTCAGCGGGTTGCGTGCGGCCGGATCGTGCTTGCAGAACCACAGCCACATGCCACGATGCTTGTGCCGACTGACGAACACCGGGCGATGGCGGCTGGAACTGCCCTTGCCGTGCACCACGCGGACATGGCCGTCCAGCAGCACCCGATAACCGTGATTGCGCACGCGGCGACACAGGTCCAGATCCTCGCAATGCAGGAAATAGTCTTCGTCAAAACCGCCGAGCCGCATGAACAGCTTGCGTGGCAGCAACATCAGCGCGCCGGACACTGCCTCGGCCTCGATCAGTTCATCGGGGATTTCCCGCTGCATGTTGACCTGTTCGCCGACGCGGCCGAGCAGACTGTTGGCGGCGCGCCGGAAAAACGGATCGCGCCGCCAGGAGGCTGGATCGGGACGGCCGTCGGCGTCGCAGACCACCGCACCGATCAAGCCGGTTTTCGGACTCGCATCGAGATCGGCAAGCAATCGCCGCAGGTCGTCCTCCTGCACCAGGCAATCGGGGTTGAGCACCAGCAGCGCATCGCCTCCGGCCTGCTTTGCGCCGATGTTCACCGCCGCGCCGAAGCCGAGATTGCGGTGGTTGTAGATCACCTTCAGCCGCACATCGGACTGATGCGCGCGCTCGATGGCGGCGGGGATGCCGTCGGCGGAGGCGTTGTCGACCAGGATCACTTCCAGCGATATCCGGCTGGCCAGCAATCGATTCACGCATTCGCGCAGTGACGGACCGCTGTCGGCGGATACCACGACCACGCTCAGTGTCAGCGAAAAAGGGGAACGGGGAACGGCAGGATCTTTCACGGTGCAAGTATGCCCCTGGACAGGCTGCCGCAACAAAATCTCATCCCGGCGCGGCACCTGTCCGGGGCGATCTCAGCTCTCATCGTCCAGGCCCGACATGGACTGCAGCGCAATCGGCATCTCGCCTTCGCGCCTGGCCAGCCATGGCTGGCCGTCGCGCCAGCCACAGAGCATCCAGCCGCCCAGGCGATGAAGCCGGTGGTGGTCGCGATCCCACAGCACGATGCCACGATCGTCGCTCGTGCGAGCGGCAAACCATCTGCCATCCGGACTGAAGGCGACCTGCGGGCCTGCCCCCTCGATCCGCGCGCCATCGGCAAGATGATAGCCGTCCGCATGGCACTCCACGCGCCCCCCGCGCGGGTCGCCCGGACCATCGGCGGCCGGTTGCCACAGCGGCGGCTGCAACTCGATGATGGCCGTCACCGGGCCGATCGGCGCCATCGCCAGCTCGGGCCACTCGGCGGATGCGGTCGCCTCCGGCGCACGACGCCGGTCCCGATCCAGCCACGCCTCCAGCCCGGCCAGCAGGGTGAAGCCCGCCAGGGCACCCAGCAGTGCCGCACCCCATGCCAGCAGATCGCCGCCGAATGCCCGCGGCAACGCAATCAGCACGCCCGGCAGACCCCAGCGCAGGCTGCGCCGCAGCAGCGCGGCATGCCGCGCGACCAGCCCCTGCTGCAGCAGCACGGCGGCAACCGCGAGCAGGCACGGCAGGCCGAGCCACCACGGCAACAACGCCAGCAACACGGTCCACGCCACTGCCGGCAGCAGCTCGCTCCAGCCGGGCAGGCGGCGCCGGGTCATGGCTCAACACACCGCCGCACAACCGGCGATCAGCCGCACCATACGCGGGCATTGCGGAACATGCGCATCCACGGTGAATCCTCGCCCCAGTGGTCCGGATGCCAGCTCAACTGCACGCTGCGGAACACGCGCTCGGGGTGCGGCATCATGATCGTCACGCGTCCGTCGGCCGCACAGAAACCGGCCAGACCGCCAGGCGAGCCGTTCGGGTTCAGCGGATAGTTCTCGGTCGGCTTGCCGCGGTTGTCGACGAAGCGCATCGCGGCGGCGGACTTGGATGGACTGCAGGTCTGCGGAAAGCTCACCCGCCCCTCGCCATGCGCCACCGCCACCGGGATCCGCGAACCGGCCATGCCCTTGAAGAAAAGGCTGGGCGAGTCGAGCACTTCCACCGTGGCCAGACGCGCCTCGTACTGCTCGGACGCGTTGCGCAGGAATTTCGGCCAGTGCCTGGCGCCGGGAATGATGTCCTTCAGCTGGGCCAGCATCTGGCAGCCGTTGCACACGCCCAGCGCGAATTTCGTCTGGTCGGCGAAGAACGCAGCGAACTGCGCACGCAGCATCTCGTTGTACAGGATCGAGGTGGCCCAGCCGCGGCCGGCACCGAGCACATCGCCGTAGGAGAAACCGCCGCATGCCACGAACCCGCGGAAATCAGCCAACCGGTGGCGCCCGCTGGCGAGGTCGGACATATGCACGTCGACCGCGTCGAAACCGGCGCGGGTGAACGCCGCCGACATCTCCACCTGGCCGTTGACGCCCTGCTCGCGCAGCACCGCGATGCGCGGCCGCGGCGCATCGCCGACCGCGGCATTCACCGCCGCGGCGATATCGTCGGCCGGATCGAAAGCGAGCTTCGGCGTGATGCCCGGATCGGCATCGTCCTGTCGCCATGCCAGCTCGGCATCGGCCTGCAGCGGATTGTCGCGCAACCGCTGCATCGCGTGGCTGGTTTCGTTCCAGGCGCCGAACAGGGTGCTCCAGTTCCACTTGAACAGGGTGTCGTCGCCGAGGAACAGCTTGATACCGAGTTTCTCCTTGGGCCGGCCGATGCGATGGCTGATCCCGGCCAGCGCGTACTTGACCAGCAGCGCCTCGAACGCCTCGCGGTTGGCCTCGGCCACCTGCACCACCGCACCCAGCTCCTCGTTGAACAGCGCGCGCAGCGTCGTCTCGGCCCAGCCATCCAGCCGGATTTCCAGACCGCAGTGACCGGCGAAAGCCATCTCCAGCAAGGTGGTGATGACGCCGCCGTCGGACCGATCGTGATACGCCAGCAGCAGGCCAGCGGCATTCGCCTCCTGCACCAGACCGAACAGCGCCTTCAGGCGCGCGGCATCGTCCAGATCCGGCGGCACGCCACCACCGCGATTGAACACCTGGGTCAGCGCCGAACCGCCGAGCCGGTCGCGGCCACCGCCGAGGTCGAGCAGCCACAGATCGGAGTTGCCGCGATCCAGCCGCAACTGCGGTGTGAGCGTGCGGCGCACGTCGCCGACCCGGGCGAAACCGGTGATCACCAGCGACACCGGCG
This sequence comes from Rhodanobacter sp., assembly GCA_004322005.1. Taxonomy (GTDB): domain Bacteria; phylum Pseudomonadota; class Gammaproteobacteria; order Xanthomonadales; family Rhodanobacteraceae; genus Rhodanobacter. Next base: position 72,927 of record SCRF01000104.1, read on the forward strand.
ATACCGTGGACTGCGACTGCTCGCCGTCCATCCACACCGTCTGCATCGACAGCGAATCCTTGCCGACCGGGATCGAGATATCGAGCGCGGGGCACAACTCCATGCCTACCGCCTTCACCGCATCGAACAGCGCGGCGTCCTCGCCGGGATGATTGACCGCCGCCATCCAGTTGGCGGACAGGCGGATCTCGCCGAGATGGTCGATCGGCGCCGCCGCCAGGTTGGTGATCGCCTCGCCCACCGCCAGCCGCGCCGCGGCCGCGCTGTCGAACAGCGCCACCGGCGCGCGCTCGGCCAGCGCCATCGCCTCGCCCCGGTAGCCATCGAAATCGGCGATGGTCACCGCGCAGTCGGCCACCGGCACCTGCCACGGACCGACCATCGGATCGCGGTGGCTGAGGCCGCCGACGGTGCGGTCGCCGATGGTGATCAGGAAACTCTTGGAGCCCACGGTGGGCAGGCGCAGCACGCGCAACAGCGCGTCGTCCATGCCGATGCCGGACAGGTCGGGCACCAGGTCGACGCGTGGCTTGGTCCGCTTCGCGTCGCGATGCATGCGCGGCGGCTTGCCGAACAGCACGTCCATCGGCAGGTCGATGACTGTTTCAATTTCCCGGGACCCGGGGCCCGGGGCCCGGGGCCCGGCCGTGCGCGTCACCCGCAGGCGACGCTCGAGCGTGGCGTCGCCGACCACCGCGCAGGGGCAACGCTCGCGTGCGCACATTGCCTCGAAATCGGCCAGGTTTTCCGGCGCGATCGCCAGCACGTAGCGCTCCTGCGACTCGTTGCTCCACACCTGCATCGGCGACAGTTGCGGATCGTCGCAGGGGATCCTCGACAGGTCGATCTCGCCACCGACACCGGCATCGTTGAGCAGCTCGGGAATCGCGTTGGACAGGCCGCCGGCCCCCACGTCGTGGATACTGACGATCGGATTGGCATCGCCGCGGGCACAGCAGGCGTCGATCACCTGCTGGCAGCGCCGTTCCATCTCGGGGTTGTCGCGCTGCACCGAGGCGAAATCCAGCGCCTCGCTGGAGGCACCGGAAGCCAGCGACGAAGCCGCACCGCCGCCCAGGCCGATCAGCATCGCCGGGCCGCCCAGCACGATCACCTTGTTGCCCGGCTGCACCGCGCGTTTCAGCACGTGGCCGGCACGCAGATTGGCCAGGCCGCCGGCCAGCATGATCGGCTTGTCGTAACCGCGACGGAAACCGACGATGCCGGGCAGTTCGTTTTCGTAGGTGCGGAAATAGCCGCCCAGACACGGCCGGCCGAATTCGTTGTTGAAGGCGGCCGCGCCGAGCGGGCCGTCGCGCATGATCTCGAACGCGCTGGCCATCCGCGGCGGCATCGGGCGAGTCACTTCCCACGGCTGCGGATGGCCGGGAATGCGCAGGTCGGACACCGAGAATCCGGTCAGGCCCGCCTTCGGCTTGCCGCCACGGCCGGTGGCGCCTTCGTCGCGGATCTCGCCGCCGGCACCGGTGGCCGCGCCCGGCCACGGCGCGATCGCGGTCGGATGGTTGTGCGTCTCGACCTTGATCGCGAAGTCGATGCGCTCCTCGTGACCGCGCCACACGCCATCGGCCGGATCGGCGAAGAAGCGCCTGCCGGGATTGCCCTCGATCACCGCCGCATTGTCCGAATAGGCCGACAGGGTATGCGCCGGGGAATGCTGATGGGTGTGCTTGATCATGCCGAACAGGGTCTTTTCCTGCTCTTCGCCGTCCACCGCCCAACCGGCGTTGAACACCTTGTGCCGGCAATGTTCGGAGTTCGCCTGCGCGAACATGAAAAGCTCGGCGTCGGTCGGGTCGCGGCCCAGCTCGGCATAGCGCGCAACCAGATACTCGATCTCGTCCCCGGCCAGCGCCAGCCCCAGCCGCGCGTTGGCGTCGGCCAGCGCCGCCTGCGGATCGGCACCGAGCGCGACATGCACCAGATCGCCGGGCGACCCGGCCAGGAACAGGCCCTGCGCGTCGTCGATGCGGGTCAGCACCGACTGCGTCATCGCGTCATGCAGCGCCCCCATCACTGCCGCATGATCCGGTGCATCCGCCGCCGGCAGACCGACCACCTGCCAGGCCAGGCCGCGCTCCACCCGCCGCAAGGCGGCACCGGCATCGCCGAAACCGGCACCATGCAGGATCTCGGTGGCCTTGCTCGACCACGGCGAGATCGTGCCCAGGCGCGGCACCACCCAGAAGGTGGCCGGCGCGGGATCCGCATCCTTCGCTTCCAGCACGGCCAGCAGGTGCTGGCGCAGTTCGCCCGTGGGTGCCGCATCGGCGTCGATGAAATAGACAAACCACGAGGTCTGCACATGCGCGCCACGATGCAGCGCATCCAGGCGGGCATTGAGACGTTCGAGGCGGAACGGCGAGAGGGCGCTCTGCCCGTCGAGTGCGATCATGCAGGGATCGGCGCTGTGGGAAGGAAACGCCTATTCTAACCGATGCTGCAGTACGGCATGACCGCGGACGGCCATCCGCTGCAGCCGGGCGCCTCAGCCGCCCTTCTGCAACGCCGCCAGCAACTGCTCCGGCGTGACGTAACCGCCCAGCGTATGCCCGTTCGGACCGATGATCGTCGGCGTACCGCTGACTCCCAGCCGCTCGCCCAGCTCGAATTGATGACTGACCGGGTTGCTGCAACTGGCCGGCTTCGGCGCATGACCGGTGAATGCCGCCGTCAATGCCGCCTGGCGGTCGCCGGCACACCATATCGACGCCATCTCGGTGGCGACCGGCGTGGGCCGACCCGAGGTGGTGGTCAGGCCTTCGCGCGGCCAGGCCAGATATTCCACCGCGATGCCGGCCTTGTTGAACCCGGCGATATGCTCGTGCAGCGCCCGGCAATAAGGGCAGGTGACGTCGGTGAACACGGTCACCGTGTACCTGGGATGCGCCGGCGCATACACGATGCGCTCGGATGCCGGCACCCTGGCCAACTCGGCCATGCGAAACCTGGCCCAGGCGTCATCGTTGAGATTTTTCTTCTGCTGCAGATCGAGCAGGTCGCCATTCAGCAGGTATTTGCCGTCGGCACTGACGTAAAGCATCTGTCCCGATGCGATCACCCGGTAGAAGCCCGGCAGCGGCGCCGGTTCGATCGAGTCGACTTCGGCCTTCGCCGACAGCGTACCGATCACCCGGCGCACCATCTGTTCCGCCGCCGGTGTGACGCCAGCCACGGTCGCGCCACGGTCGGCGGCGATGGCGCCGAACGCCAATCCGCCGGCACACAGGACCAGCAACAGTTTCTTCAGCATCACCAGCCTCATTCAGTCCGGGGGAGCGCGCGGCGGCAACGCCACCGACGCATTCTCGCACAGCTGGCTGAACCGCTTCGCTCAGGCTCCTAGCCGCGCGGATGATGCTGCGCATGCAGCCGTTTCAGCCCCTCTTTCGCCACCAGCGTGTAGATCTGCGTGGTGCTGAGCGAACTGTGGCCCAGCAGCATCTGCAGTGCGCGCAGGTCGGCGCCATGATTGAGCAGGTGGGTCGCGAACGAATGCCGCAGCACGTGCGGCGAAATGCGTTTCGGGTTGATCCCGACGTTCCCCCCATGACGCTTGACCAGGGTCCAGAACGTTTGCCGGCTCATGCCCGTGCCGCGCCGGCTCAGGAACAGCGCGGCCGGCTGGCGTCCCCTGGCCAGCTCCGGCCGGGCAGCGGCCAGGTAGGCGCCGATGCGCTCCAGCGCCTCCTCGCCGACCGGCACCAGCCGATCCTTGCCGCCCTTGCCGGTCACCCGCAGCACGCCCTGGCGCAGATTCAGCGCCGCCAGCGGCAGCTCGACCAGTTCGGACACGCGCAGGCCGCAGGCGTACATCAACTCCAGCATCGCGCGATCGCGCAGGCCCAGCGTGGTGGTCTCGTCCGGAGCGTCCAGCAGGCCCTCGATCTCGCGCTCGGCCAGTGCCTTGGGCAGGCTGCGCGGCATCTTCGGGCGCTCGATCAGCAAGGTCGGATCATCGAAGCCCGGTTCGGTGCGCGCGAGGTAGGCGTAGTAGCGGCGATAGGCCGAGTGTCGCCGCGCGATCGAACGCACCGCTGCCGGCTGCTTGCCATGACGGGCGGAGATATCCTCGCGCCGCGCCGTGTGCAGGTTGCGTCCGCGAGCGGCCAGCCAGCTCGCCAGCGCTTCCAGGTCGCGCCGGTACGCCTCCAGCGTGCGGTCGGCCAGACCATCCTCCGACCACACCTGTTCCAGGAACGCGGCGATGCTGCGCCGGTCGGCTTCGGCGATACTGGTGCGGGTTTCTTCCTTCTCCATGCGCACGATGCTGGCCATTGCGCGCGCACTACGCAAGCGATCCCCCGCCGATGCCGATGAATCCCTCTTCCGCCGACCTGCCCGCCCCGCTGTGGCGCCGATTGCTGGCGCTGGTCTACGACCTGCTGATCGTGCTGGCGATCGTGATGGTGGTCGGCCTGCTGTGCCAGCTGGCCACCGGCGGCAGGTTGATCGACACCGGCGCCCGCACCGCCGTGCCGCCCTGGTATCAGGCACTGCAGGGCATGCTGGTGTCAGCGTATTTCGTCAGCTCGTGGCTGCGCGGCGGCCAGACCATCGGCATGCGCCCGTGGCACATCCGGGTCACCCGCGAGGACGGCGGCGCAGCCTCGCTGCAACAGGCGGCGATCCGCGTGCTGGCGGCGGCGGCGCCGCTGCTGCTGCTCATGCTGGAACCCTGGCTCGGGTTGCGGGCGACGCTGTGGACGCTGCTGGCCGCCTGGGCAGGCTGGTTCGCCGTGGCGCTGTTCGACCCGCGCCGGCGCGCCGTGCACGACATCCTCGCCGCTACCGAGGTCCGCCTGCTGGACTGAGCTTCACATTTCGCTGAGCGCCCGCGGGGTTCAATCCCGCGATGCCACAGCCGCACCCCGCCGAAAGTCGCAGCGACGCCGACCTGATCCGCGCCAACCGCGGCTTCTACGAATCGCTGTGGACCCGGGCGAAGCTGATCGGCCCGGAACGGTTCAACACCTGGCCGCTGCTGCGCGAACTGGCCGCCAGAGCGCCGCACCGGCTGGAAGTGGCGCCCGGACTGCGCCCGCGGCTGCCACTGGACGGCACCTGCTTCGTCGACCTCAGTCATGCCGCCCTGCATCGACTGCATGCCAGCGGCGCCACCGCGGTACACGGCATGATCGGCGCGTTGCCCTGTGCCGATGCCAGTTTCGACCTGATCTGCGCGCTCGATATCCTGGAACATGTCGCCGACGACGACGGCGCGCTGGCCGAACTGGCGCGGGTCGCCACACCCGGCGCCTGCCTGCTGCTGTCGGTGCCGCTGCACCCGGCGGCATGGACGGCGTTCGACGACTTCGTCGGCCACTGCCGCCGTTACGAGCCGGCGCGGATCGTCGCCAAGCTGGCCCGCCACGGCATCGGCATCGAACACAGTGCGGTCTATGGCATGCAGCCGAAATCCTCGCGCCTGCTCGACCTCGCCCAGTGGCACCTGACGCACCGGCGCGAGCGCGCCATGTGGTGGTACAACCGGGTATTCATGCCGCTCGGACTGCACTTCCAGAAACCCCTGCAGTGGCGCAGCGGGCTTGGCAACACGCAAGAAGTCGACGAGATTCTGCTGCGCTGCCGTTGCGGCTAACTGATTGATCAGGATGGCGACTGCCCGTGCGGCATTGCACCACAGGGCAGACGAACCGCGCTAAGATGAAAGCGTTCTCATCCCTTGGTCATCCCCTTCGATGCTTTATCAAATCCACGAATGGCAGCGCGCGTTTCTCGGCCCCCTGAGCCATCTGGCGCAGGCCAGCGCCAGCATGCTCAACGACAACAGCAACCCGTTCACGCAGCTGCCCGGCGCACAGCGGATGGCGGCCGGTTACGAGTTGATCCATCGCCTGGGCAAGGATTACGAAAAACCCGAATTCGACATCCACAGCGCCAGCGCGCACGATCACGAGATCGCGGTGATCGAACGCGTCGCGCTGGAAAAACCGTTCTGCCAGCTGAAACGCTTCAAGCGTTTCAGCGACGATCCGGACACCATCGAGAAGATGAAGATCGACCCGGTGGTGCTGGTGGTGGCGCCGCTGTCGGGCCACCATTCGACATTGCTGCGCGACACCGTGCGCACTCTGCTGCGCGATCACAAGGTGTACATCACCGACTGGGTCGACGCACGCATGGTGCCGGCCGCCGAAGGCACCTTCGGGCTGGACGACTACGTCGCCTACATCGAGGACTTCATCCGGCATATCGGCGCCGAATCGCTGCACGTGATCTCGGTATGCCAGCCGACGGTGCCGGTGCTGGCCGCGGTGTCGCTGATGGCGGCGCGCGGCGAAGCCACGCCGCGCAGCCTGACCATGATGGGCGGCCCGATCGATCCGCGGCGCAGCCCCACCAGCGTCAACAACCTGGCCACCAAGCAACCGCTGTCGTGGTTCAAGGGCAACGTGATCCACACCGTGCCGACCAACTATCCCGGCCGCGGCCGCGAGGTCTATCCGGGCTTCCTGCAGCACGCCGGGTTCATCGCGATGAACCCGAGCCGCCATCTCAATTCGCACTGGGACTTCTACCAGGACCTGGTGCGCGGCGATCTCGACGATGCCGCGTCGCATCGCAAGTTCTACGACGAATACAACGCCGTGCTGGACATGCCGGCCAGATTCTACCTCGACACCATCGCTACGGTATTCCAGCAGTTCCTGCTGCCACGCGGGCTGTGGGACGTGAACGGCGAGCGGGTCACGCCCGGCGCCATCACCACCGCCGCACTGCTGACCATCGAAGGCGAACTGGACGACATCTCCGGCCTCGGCCAGACCGAATCGGCGCACGATCTGTGCAGCAACATTCCCGCGAAGCGGCGCATGCACAAGGTGATCGAGGGTGCCGGCCACTACGGCATCTTCAGCGGACGGCGCTGGCGCGAGACGGTGTACCCGCAGGTGCGCGACTTCATCCGCCGGTTCGACCGCGCCGCGTAGCTGGCGCCCGCCGCGGCGCCTTTTGTTGTTGTAGGAGCGCACCCTGTGCGCGATCCTCTTGCTTCGCCCATGGCACCAAGAGCATCGCGCACAGGGTGCGCTCCTACAGTCGGCAGGCAGGCGCAGGTCGTGGCGGAACCGGGTCAGCCGCGCGCGAAAAAGCCGCGGAACGCCTCGGCCGTGCGCTCGATGCCGGCGTCGTCGATATCCAGATGCGTCACCAGCCGCAGCGTGGGCAGGTAGCCGATGCTGATGCGGATGCCGGCTTCGCGCAGATGGACGTCCAGTTCGCGCAGGCGATCGGCCGGCACGTCGACGAACACCATGTTGGTGTACTGGCCGAGCAGGTCGATGCCGGCGATCTCGCGCAGGCGACCGGCCAGGCGGGCCGCACGCCGGTGGTCCTCGGCCAGGCGATCGACGTGATGATCCAGTGCGTACTGGCCCGCCGCGGCGAGGATGCCGGCCTGACGCCAGCCGCCGCCGGCGACCTTGCGCCAGCGCCGCGCCTTGTCGATCAGTGCCGCCGAACCGACCAGCACCGAACCGACCGGCGCGCCCAGCCCCTTGGACAGGCACACCGACACGCTGTCGAAATGCCCGGCGATCGCGCGCGCGGGCACGCCACAGGCCACCGCCGCGTTGAACAGCCGCGCACCATCCAGGTGCAGCCCGAGGCCGCACTCGCGCGCGAAGTCGTGCGCCGCCTGCAGGTAGTCCAGCGGCAGCACGCGGCCGTGCCAGGTGTTCTCCAGTGCCAGCACACGCGTGCGGGCGAAATGCGGGTCCACCGGCTTGATCGCCGCGGCCACCTTGTCCAGCGGCAGGCTGCCGTCGGCATCGTGCGGAATCGGCTGCGGCTGGATCGAACCGAGCACCGCCGCGCCGCCGCCCTCGAACTTGTAGGTGTGCGCATCGGCGCCCACCAGGTATTCGTCGCCACGTTCGCAATGCGACATCAACGCCAGCAGGTTCGACTGGGTGCCGGTCGGCACGAACAGCGCCGCCTCGAAACCGAGCTCGTCGGCCAGCCGCCGCTGCAGCGCATTCACCGTGGGGTCTTCCCCGTAGACGTCGTCGCCGACCTCCGCCGCCAGCATCGCCGCGCGCATCGCCGCGGTCGGACGGGTCACCGTGTCGCTGCGCAGATCAATCATGCTCGTCGCCGATCCTCTGTTGTCGCTCGGATTTCCGTGGAGTTGCCACGTACCAGGTTTGCCGGACTCACACGCGCCGCCGGAAATACAGCCACGCGACCAGTGCCAGCAGCAGCGCCGGCAGCAGGTTGGCGGGCAGCGGCGGCATGCCGTAGACGGTGCCGAAATTGACCATCGCCTTCTGCAGGAAGAACCAGCCGATCGCCAGCAGCATGCCGATGAAGATGCGCTTGCCCAGGCCGCCGGAGCGCAACGCGCCGAAGGCAAACGGCATCGCGCACAGCACCAGCACCAGCACGTTGAACGGGTACAGCGCACGCGCCCAGAACGCCACCGCGTAACTGCCGGGGCTTTCGCCGTTGCTTTCCAGATAGCCGATGTTGCGGCGCAAGTCGCGCATCGAAAGGTACTCCGGCAGGATCACCGATTGCGCCAGCACCTGCGGATTGAGGCTGGACTGCCAGTCCTGCCGGGCGATGGTGGTGGTGTGCGTGCCCTGGGCATCGAGCGTGGTATTGCGCACATCCTCAAGCACCCATTGATGGCCGTCGTGCTCGGCGGTCCTGGCCCACTGGAACCGGGTGAGCTGACCGTTCGCGGCGAAGCTGAACACGCGCACGTCGGTCAGCTGCACGGTGCTGACGCCATCGTGCTGCTTGAGCGTGGTACCGCGGGCGTTGATGACATTGTCGCCATCGTGCGCCCACAGCCCGCTGCCGGTCGCCATGCCGAGTGCGCTGGCATTCCTGCGCAACTGCATCGCCTGCGCCTGCTGATCGCCCCAGGGCGCCACCGTCTCGCCCATGATCACCACGCCGACGAGCAGCACCGCGACCACCCCGACCGCCGAGCCGGCAATCCGCAATCGCGACATGCCGGCCGCCCGCAAGGCGGTCAGTTCGCCGGTGGCGGCCAGGCTGCCCAGGCCGAGCAGGCCGCCGATCACCGCGGCATAGGTGAACATCTGGTACGCCCGGCGCGGAAATGTCACCAGCACATAGACCACGGCGTTGCCCAAGGTGTAGCCGTGCTTGCCGACGTGGATCAGCTGGCGCAGGAACTGGGTCACCGCATCCATGCCGGTCAACACCAGCCATACCATCAGCAGCGAACCGACCACGCTCAGTCCGACCAGCCGGTCGACCCGCTTGATGTTGAACACGCCAGGCACCGACAGGCTCATGCCGGTCGCTCGGTGCGCATCTTGCGCGGGGTGTTCTGTTTCCACAGCATCCAGCCGGCCAGCAGCAGCACCAGCGCATGCAGCGCCCAGATCGGCGCCGCGTTGTGCCAGTGGCCCTTGCCGATCTGCGAACGGCCCAGCATCAGCAGCACGAAGTAAAGATAGAAACTGACGACGGCCAGCAGCAGGCGGCCATAACGCGGCTCGCGCGGATTCTGCCGCGACAGCGGCAACGCCAGCAACAGCAGCACCAGCGTCATCGGCGGCGCGCTGGCGCGCCAGGCCAGTTCGGCGCGCGCCGCCGGATCGCCCGAGCGGGCCAGCGTGGCGCTGTCCAGCGCATGCATCGGATCATCGTCGCCATCGTCGACCTGCACGCTGGAAAGCGAGGTGTCGTTGCGCTCGTATTGCATCTGCCGCCAGTTGTCGGCGCCCAGCGGTATGTCGTACTGCCAGCCCTTGCTGAACGCGATGAAGCGGCCGCCGCCGTTGCTTTCCTGATACAGCCGGCCGCTGGCCGCGCTGACCACTTTCAGGTGCGGATGGCCGTCATTGCCGTTGCGCTGGGTGGCGACGAAGGTGCGTCCCAGCTGGCTGCCGTCGCGGCTCATGCTGTCGACGAAAATGATGCCGCCCTTGCCCGGCAGTTCGGTGAAACGGCCGGCATCCAGGCCGGCGGCGATCACCGAGCGGTTGGCCACCGCCACCATCGCATCGCTGGTGCGCACGGCCCATGGCCCCAGCCACATCGAAACCAGCGCCGTGATCGCCACCAGCAGCACCCCCAGGATCAGTACCGGCCGCAGCAGTCCGCGCGGCCCCATGCCGGAGGAAGCCAGCACGTACATCTCGCTTTCCCGGTACATCCGGCCCAGCGCCATCAGCACGCCGACGAAGCTGGCCAGCGGCAGCAGGTTGCTCAGTCCGTCGAGCGTGCGCAGGCCCAGCACCTGGAACATCACGCTGGCCGGAAAACTGCCGTTGGCGACCTGCTGCAACACCTGGGCGAACGCGCTGCCGGCGACGATCACCAGCAGCACCACGAGCGTGGCGGCCACGGTCTGCGCCAGCTCACGCAGGAAATAGCGGTCGAGTATGCTCAGCATGCGATAAACTTGTCTGCTCGCCAGCCGGCCAGAACGGGCCGGCAAACCGCAAGTCTAGCCTGTCCGGCCGCTGCCGGGCCCCACCGGAAATACTCGATGACACTTCAGTTCAGCCTCGACGCCGCCGCCCCCGAAACCGTCGATACCGCCTGCGTGGTGGTCGGCGTTTACGAACAAGGCATGCTGACCAGTGCCGCCGCGCGGGTGGACAGCGCCACCGGCGGCGCGATCAAGCGCCAGATCGAAAGTGGCGACATCACCGGCAAGACCGGCAGCAGCACGCTGCTGTACGCACCGGCCGGCGTCACCACCAAGCGCGTGCTCGTGGTCGGTCTGGGCGCACAGAAATCGTTCGATGCGGCGCGCTTCCACAAGGTCAACATCGAGACGACGCGCGCGCTGGGGCGTCTGCCGGTGGCCGACGCCATCTCCTGGCTGACCGAGATCGAGGTGCCCGGCCGCGACAGCGCCTGGCGCGTGCGCACGGCCGCGCTGGCGGCCGACCATGCCGCCTACCGCTACACCGCCACGTTCAAGCCGCGCGACAAGAGCACGCAACCGGAGCTCGCCACGATCGGCTTCGCCGGCGGCATCGACGCGCAAGGCGGGCTCGATCAGGCCAGGGCGATCGCCGAAGGCGTGCGCTTCACCCGCGAGCTGGCCAACCTGCCGCCGAACATCTGCAACCCGGCCTACATCGCCGAACAGGCCCTGGCGTTTGCCGAAGGCAAGGACAAGGTCAGCTGCACCGTGCTCGATCATGTCGAGATGGAAAAGCTCGGCTTCGGCTCGCTGCTCGCGGTCGCCCGCGGCTCGGTCAACAAGCCCAGGCTGGTGGCCTTGAATTATCAGGGCGGCGCCGAGGGCGACAAGCCGTACGCGCTGGTCGGCAAGGGCGTCACCTTCGACTCCGGCGGCATCAGCCTCAAGCCCGGCGCGGGCATGGAGGAGATGAAGTTCGACATGGGCGGCGCGGCCGGCGTGCTCGGCGCCTTCGTCGCCGCGGTCAAGCTGGGCCTCAAGCTCAACCTGGTCTGCGTGGTGCCGACGGTGGAGAACATGCCGGACGGCGACAGCTACCGGCCCAGCGACGTGCTGACCAGCCTTTCCGGTCTCACCATCGAAGTGTTGAACACCGACGCCGAGGGCCGGCTGATCCTGTGCGATGCGCTGACCTGGACCGCGCAGACGTTCAAGCCGCAGGCGATGATCGACGCCGCCACGCTCACCGGCGCCTGCGTGGTCGCGCTGGGCAAGCACGCCAGCGCCGTGATGAGCAAGCACGACGACCTCGCCGCCGAACTGCTCGCCGCCGGCGAGGAAACGCTGGACCGCGCGTGGCGCCTGCCGCTGTGGGACGACTATCAGTCCCAGCTCGATTCCGGCTTTGCCGATGTCGCCAATATCGGTGGCAAGACCGCCGGCGCGATCACCGCCGGCTGCTTCCTGTCGCGCTTCACCGAAGGCCAGCGCTGGGCCCATCTGGATATCGCCGGCACCGCCTGGGAGGAAGGCCGCAAGGGCCTGGCCACCGGCCGCCCGGTGCCGCTGCTGGTGCAGTGGCTGCTGGATCGCTGCGAAAGCGAGAAGTGAGCGGAGAGCAGTGGGAAACGAGTGCAGGGTACTGAGCCGAATGGCACTTAACTTAAGTGCGAAATCATGTTTTTCGTCATTCCCGCGAAAGCGGGAATCCAGCGCCTTTAAGCGTTTGGAGGCCACGGAAGGCACTGGATCCCCGCTTTCGCGGGGATGACGGCGCTTGTTGGTAAGTGCCATTCGGTACTGAGCCATTACACTCGTTTCTCACTCCTCTTGACTCACTCCTGCCCCCATGCCCCGCGCCGACTTCTACCTGATCGACAAGCCGCGCTTCCGCGAGCAGCCGCTGCTGCTGGTTTGCGAGTTGGCGAAGAAGGCCTTCGCGGCGCGGCAGCCCACGCTGATCCTGACCCGCGATTACGCCCAGGCCGAAGCGCTGGATGAACTGCTGTGGGCGTTCGACGAGGACGTGCTGATCCCGCATCAGCTCGCCGGCGACGACGACGATGCGGATACCGCCGTGCTGATCGTGCCGCCGGGCATCGAAACGGCCGATCGCCCGTTGCTGATCAACCTGCGCGAGAGCTGCCCCGCCGGCCGTTTCCAGCGCGTGCTGGAAGTGGTGGCCGCCGACCCGGCCGAGCGCGACGGCTCGCGCACGCGCTGGCGCGAATACCAGCGGCTCGGTTTCGAACTGCACAAGAACGACATGTGAGCCCAGCTGGACCGGGGCCGAAGCCCGTAGGAGCGCACCCTGTGCGCGAATGCTTTTGCCGGCTCTGCCGTAGGAGCGCACCCTGTGCGCGAATGCTCTTGCCGGCTCTGCCGTAGGAGCGCACCCTGTGCGCGAATGCTCTTGCCGGCTCTGCCGTAGGAGCGCACCCTGTGCGCGAATGCTCTTGCCGGCTCAGACCAAGAGCATTCGCGCACAGGGTGCGCTCCTACCCAATCAGGGTCATCCGGGGTGCGCCACCGGCGCCGGCGCCGCGGCCACGAGCTGCGCCAACGCACCGGCCAGTTGCTCGCCGCTGACCGGCTTGCGCAGGAATCCGTCCATGCCTGCCGCACGCGCGCGCGCCTCGTCCTCGCTACCCGACCGCGCGGTCACCGCCACGATCGGCAGGCGCTGCCCGGCCGGCTCGCGCTGGCGAATCATCCGCGCGATCTGGAAGCCATCCACGCCGGGCAGGTCCAGATCCAGCAGTACCGCATCGAAGCTGGCCTGGGCCAGCTCGGCCAGCGCGGCCAGCCCGTTGCCGACGTGACAGACCGCGTTGCCCTGGTGCTCCAGCAGGCCACGGATCACCGCCGCCACGATCGTGTCGTCCTCCACCAGCAGCAGCCGGCACGGCCGGCCTTGCGCCACGCCCGCCGCCGGCATCGGCATCGCCGCCGCCGGCTCGGACAGCGGCAGACGCACGCGGAACGTGCTGCCGTGCCCCGGTCGCGACTCCAGCTCGATGCTGCCGCCCATCATGTCCACCAGCTCGCGGCAGATCGCCAGTCCCAGCCCGGTGCCCGAGCGGCGCTGCGGGCCATCCTCCTGTTCGAAGCGCTGGAACAGTCGCGCCTGGCTGGCCTCGGGAATGCCCGGCCCGGTATCGCTGACGCTGAACTGCAGGCCATCGGCCATGCGCCGCACCCGCAACGTGACGCTGCCGCGCTCGGTGAACTTCAACGCATTGTTGGACAGGTTCAGCAGTACCTGCTTGATCCGCACCGCGTCGCCGATCAGGGACTCCGGCAGGTCGTCCGCCATCTCCAGCACGAAGTCGATCCCCTTCGCGCGGGCCAGGCCCTGTCCGAGCTGCGCGACATCGTTGACCAGCTGGCGCGGATCGAACGGCGCCGGCTCCAGTTCGAGCCGGCCGGCCTCGATCCGGGCCAGATCCAGCGCATCGTTGAGCAGCTTCAGCAGCATGCCGCCGGAGCGCTGCATGGCCCGGGTGTAATCGCGCTGCTGCGGACTGAGCGGCGTGCTCATGAGCAACTCGGCCATGCCCATCACCCCGGTCATCGGGGTGCGGATCTCGTGGCTGAGCGTGGCCAGGAACTGCGTCTTCGCCGCGCTGGCCTCCTCGGCCAGCTGCCGCTGCTGCTCGACCAGTTGCAGCCGGTGCCGCTGCGCCAGACGGCGACGCCAGACCAGCAGCAGCCAGCCGAAGACGCCAGCCGCCAGCAGCAGGTACACCAGCCACGCCCACCAGCGTGCCCATGGCGGTGCCTGCACGCTGATCCTGAGCGGCACCGCCAGTTTGCTCCATGCCCCGTCCGCGCCGGCGGCCTTCACGTCCAGCGTGTAATTGCCGGCGCCCAGCCCGGCGAAGTCGCGCTCGCCGCGGCTGTCCACGTCGACCCAGCCGCTGTCGAAGCCATGCAGCTGGAAACGGTAATGGTTGCTCGCCGGGTTGATATACGAGGCGAGCCGTGCGTCCACGCTCAGGTCGCGATCGCGCCAGCCCAGGACCACCACCGGCTGGTCCAGCGCCAGGTCCTGCAGCCTGCCATCGCGGCGCACGGCGAGGTGGGTCAGGGTCAGCGCCGGCGGCGGCGAACCAGCGTGGCGCGACAGCGGGAACCGCCCGGGCTGGAACGCCACCACGCCGCCGCTGTCGGAGGCGAAGATCGTTCCGTCCGGCGCGACCACGGTGGTCGTGCCGTTGAATTGGGGATTCGCCAGCCCTTGCGCAGGCCCGAATGACATGAAGCGGTGCGTATGTTGATTGAACCGCCACAGACCCTGGGTGGCAAACACCCACGGATGATCCTGGTGATCGACGGTCAGGGCCATCAGGTTGCTGGCGAAATCGGTGCGGCTGATGTCGACGGCATCGTCGCGGACGGCACGACCGCGGGCATACCGATAGTGCGCGAGCGTATCTTCGCTCGCTGTCCAGAAGCCTGTCGTGTCGAAGTCGACGGCCTGGATTTGTCGCCGCGGCACGCCAGGAACGAAATCCAGCCTGCCGGTCACGTCGTCCCGGCGCAGCAGCCCGCCGTCGCTGGCGTACCAGAGACTGCCCTGGTGGTAAGTCAGCTGCTCGGGCATCCGGAGATCCTCCGACGCGGTTGCCATCGGTACCGGCGTGATGGCCAGGCTGGCGGGGTCGATCGCGAACACGCCTTCGCCCCAGGCGGCAGCATAGATCCGCCCATCGCTGCCGGCTGACAGCAGTACCGGTCGGGTCAGGTGCGAATTGCCCAGATCGATCGTGCTGAGCTTGCCGTGATCGAACAACTGCAATCCACCCGGCACCGCAATCCACAATCGATCCCGCGCATCCTCCGCCAGCGCCACCACTTGTCCGTGGATGCCCCGCACGACGTGCTGCACCTGACCGGTGCCGGTATCGAGCTTGTCGACCCAGCCGTTCTCGCCGCCCACCCACAACTTGCCGTCACGGCTGAGCAGGATCACCGACGCCACGATATCGGACAGGCTGTCCGGATCGTCCGGGATGTGGGTGAAGCGCATGAACCCATCCCAACCCGGTGGCAGATAGGCGATGCTGGACTCCTCGAAGGTGATCCACAGTCCGCCCTGGCGATCGAGTGCCGTCTGCCAGATCTTGTTGCCGGGCAGGGCTCCCGGCAGCAGGGGGTGACCGGCGACCGATTGCAGCCTCCCGTCGCGATGTTCCAGCAACAGCCCATCGGCCTTGCCGATCCACAGCCTGCCCTGTCGGTCGCGGGTGCTGCCGAGGATGCGCAGCGCCGACAACCGCCGGTTTGCCAGCGGTCGCGCCACGCCATCGCGACCGATGACCAGCAGCCCACCATCGAGCGCCACCCGCACGTCGCCACCGCCACCGTCGATGTGCCAGATCTTGCCCACGTCGCCATGAAATGACGGATCCACCGGCACCCGCCGGATCGTGCCGTCGGGTTCGCGCAGGTACAGGCCGCTTGCTGCCCCGATCCACAGGCGGCCATCCGGTTCGGCCAGCAGGGCCCGGGTCTCGCCGAATGACGCCGCGTGCGCCCCATCGACATCCAGCGGGATGTGATCGAAGCCGTTGCCATCCGCCCGCATGCGGTCGAGGCCCGCATCGGTCGCGAACCACAACTTTCCGTCGGGCGTCTGGGCGATGCTCCAGACTTCATTGCTGGCAAGGCTGGCAGGATCGCCGGCGTCGTGCTCCCAATGCCGGTATCGGTCATCCGACGGCCGATAGCGGGTCAGCCCGGTCGAGATGCCGCCAGCCCAGACACCGTCGTCGCGATCGACGAAGATCGCATAGATCGCACCCGCGGGCATCGAAAGCGGGTCACCCTGCCGATGCCGGAAAACCTTGAAGCCGACCCCGTCGTAGCGCACCAGGCCACTGGCCGTGGCGAACCACATCAGGCCGTGGCGATCCTGGGTTACCGCATAGACCGTCCCGCTGGGCAGGCCGTCGGCCACGCCATAACGGCGAAACTGGGGTGTCGCCAAGGGGGCCGGTGCGGCCGTCGATGCCGTTGCCGATGCATCAACGGCGGAAGCGCCATGTGCCGTCGAGGCCAACGAAGAGACGGCCAAAGCCGCGTTCAGCACGAATGACGCAAACATCCACAGTCCCCTGTTCCCTCTCCATCATGCCAAATCCCGCCGGATGCGGCGAGCGCACTGTGCGGAGCGGGGGAACAGTCTGTTTCGCCGCGGCAAGCTGGCATCGCCAGACGGGATCGGCCAAACTTCCATTCATGCTCCGCTCGCGCTCAACCTTCCGGCTGCCCTGGCTCGCGGCGATCCTGCTGACATGCGCTGCCGCGCATGCCGCCAGTGCTGGCTACCGCTACGACACGGTGCACAGCCAGATCCTCTTCAGCATCACCCACGACGGCTACTCGCGGCCGTTCGGAGAGCTGCATATCGCCAAGGGCTGGCTGCGCTTCGATCCCGACGACTGGAGCAAGTCGGCGACCGAGCTGGACATCGACCTGGCCGGACTGGACATGGGCGATGCGGACTGGAACAAGGCGGTACTGAGGCCGGCCTTTCTCGACGCGGCGCACGACCGCTACGCGCATTTCGTCAGCACCTCGGTGCAGCGCAGCGACGACCGCCACGGCGTACTGCACGGCCAGCTCACCCTGCGCGGCATCACCCGGCCGGTGAGCCTGGCGTTCACCTTCAACCGGCTGGGCAAGACCATCTACGGCCTGCACACCGTGGCGGGTTTTTCGGCCAGCACCACGCTGGATCGCACTGATTTCGGCATGACCGCCAACCCCGGCTCGATCGGCCGGCACGTGACGGTCTGGCTGGAGATCGAGGCGATCCGCGACGACCGGGCCGATCTCCCCACGAAGCAGCCAGCCGGCAAGGATCGACCATGAGCCTGCGCAGCGACGACAGGCAATGGGGCGCGGTCGCCCGGTTCTTCCACTGGACCATGGCGCTGGGCATTCTGGGCAACGGCGTGTGGGGTCTGCTGATGACGGAAATGAAACCGTCGATGAGCAAGATCAACGTGTACGCACTGCACAAGTCGTTCGGCCTGACCCTGCTGGCGCTGCTGCTGCTGCGGCTGCTGTGGCGCACCGTCGACCGCCGCCCGCCGGATGAGCCGGCGCCGCGCTGGCAGCAGCGGGCCGCCCACCTGGTGCATGGCGTGCTGTACGTGCTGCTCGCGGCGATCCCGCTCAGCGGCTGGTGGTACAACTCGCTGCACGGCTATCCGCTGCAGTGGTTCAAGCTGTTCAACCTGCCGCCGCTGGCCGGCAAGAATATCGACGCGTCGCAGTTTGCCCATGCCGTGCACGAGTACCTGTTCTGGCTGCTGATACTGGTGCTGGTGGCGCACGTCGGCGCCGCCTTGAAGCATCATGTGTTCGACAAGGACAATGTGTTGCGGCGGATGCTGCCGTTCGGCCGTCCGCGCCACGACTCCACCCCACCGGGAGAATCCTGATGAAACGCCTGGCCATGCTGCTGTGCCTGCTGACCCGGCCCGCCGCCGCCATCGCCGCCGACTACACGGTGCAGCCGGCCGCCAGCAAACTCGCCTTCAGCGGCAGCTTCCAGGGCGCCGGCTTCAACGGCAGCTTCAGCCAGTGGACGGCGGCGATCAGCTACGACCCGGCCCAACTCGCCACCTCGAAGTTCGATGTTGACGTGGTGCTGGCCAGCGCGAAGACCGGCGACAGCGATCGCGACAGCGCACTGCCGGGTGCGGACTTCTTCGATGTGGCGAAATATCCGCAGGCGCATTTCGTGACCACCGCCTTCCATCGCGACGGCGCACGGGTGATCGCCGATGGCATGCTCACCCTGCGCGGGGTGACCCGTCCGGTGAGCCTGCAGGTGAACTTCCAGCCGCATGGCAGCGGCGCCACGCTGGACGTCGGCGGCAGCGTCAAGCGGCTCGACTTCGGCGTGGGCGGCGGCGACTACGCCGACACCTCGGTGATCGGCAACGACGTCAAGATCACCGCACACCTGCAGCTCGCGGCGAAATAACCGCGCAAGCCGATCGGCACGCACGTAGGAGCGCACCCTGTGCGCGAATGCTCTTCGCCCGACACAAGAGCATTCGCGCACAAGGTGCGCTCCTACAGGCGCTCCAAAGCATTCGCGCACTTCGGTGCGCTCCTACAGCGGCTCCGCGAGAAACGCGCGCAGCATCGCCGCATCGAACGGCCAGTCCAGTTCGCGGCCGTCGCGGCGATCGCGCAGCACCGGCACGCGGGCGCCGTAGCGCTGCTCGAGTAACGCCGAATCATCCACCCACACGCTGTCGAAATCCGGCGCGCGCACCGCGGCCAGCACCGCAATGGCCTGGTCGCACAGGTGGCAGTCGTCGCGCTGGTAAAGGATCAGATCGGCCATGCGGCTGCGCATGCGCTGCCAGGAAAGGGGACGCCGCGTAGAATAGCCGGTCAACCCCTTCATCAGCAGCGTATCCGCCATGGCCGTCAGCGTATTCGACTTGTTCAAGATCGGCATCGGCCCGTCCTCCTCGCACACGGTGGGCCCGATGCGCGCCGCCGCACGCTTCGCCGAGCGCTGGCTGGACGAGAAAGGCGTGCTCGACCGGGTCGCCCGCGTGCGCGTCGAACTGTATGGCTCGCTGGCGCTCACCGGCCGCGGCCACGGCACCGACAAGGCGCTACTGCTCGGCCTGGAGGGACAGTGGCCGGACCGCGTCGACCCGGATCGCATCCCGCAGACCCTCGAGCGCATCCGCGGCACGCAGCAATTGCAGCTGCTCGGCAAGCACCCGATCGCGTTCGACGAAAAGCGCGACCTGGTGTTCAACAAGCGCCACAAGCTGCCGTTCCACACCAACGGCATGCGCTTTTCCGCTTACGACGCCGGCGACAACGAGCTGGCCACGCGCGATTACTACTCGGTCGGCGGCGGCTTCGTGGTCAACACCGACGAAGCCGCGGAAGACCGCATCGTCGCCGACACCACGGCCCTGCCCTACCCGTTCGGCAGCGGCGACGAAATGCTGGCGCTATGCAAAAAGCACGACATGACGATCGCCCAGCTGATGATGGCGAACGAACAGGTCTGGCGCAGCGAGGCCGAAATTCGCGCCGGCCTGCTGACCATCTGGAAGGCGATGCAGGATTGCGTCAGCCGCGGCCTGCGCTCGCCCGGTACGCTGCCGGGCGGCCTGAAGGTGACTCGCCGCGCACCGGCGATGGTCGAGGAGTTGCGCAACCAGCCGGAAGCGGCCTTGCGCGATCCGCTGACCATCCTCGACTGGGTCAACCTCTACGCGCTGGCCGTGAACGAGGAAAACGCCGCCGGCGGCCGCGTGGTCACCGCACCGACCAACGGCGCCGCCGGCATCGTGCCGGCGGTCGGCCACTACTACCTGCGCTTCTGCCCCAAGGCCAACGACGACGGCATCATCGAGTACCTGCTCACCGCCGCCGCAATCGGCATCCTGTACAAGGAAAACGCCTCGATCTCCGGCGCCGAGGTGGGCTGCCAGGGCGAAGTCGGCGTGGCCTGCTCGATGGCTGCCGGCGGCCTCACCGCCGCGCTCGGCGGCAACGTGATGCAGGTCGAGAACGCCGCCGAGATCGGCATGGAACACAACCTCGGCCTCACCTGCGACCCGATCGGCGGGCTGGTGCAGATCCCCTGCATCGAGCGCAACGCGATGGGCTCGGTCAAGGCGATCAACGCCAGCCGCATGGCGCTGAAGGCCGACGGCAAGCACCGCGTGTCGCTCGACAAGGTGATCAAGACCATGCGCGACACCGGCCGCGACATGAAGGACAAGTACAAGGAAACCTCGCGCGGCGGACTGGCGGTCAACGTGATTGAGTGCTGACGGACCCGGTTCGCCCCGACCCATCTGTTGTAGGAGCGCACCCTGTGCGCGAATGCTCTGGAGCGCCCGTAGGAGCGCACCCTGTGCGCGAATGCTTTGGAGCGCCCGTAGGAGCGCACCCTGTGCGCGAATGCTTTGGAGCGCCTGTAGGAGCGCACCCTGTGCGCGAATGCTTTGGAGCGCCTGTAGGAGCGCACCCTGTGCGCGAATGCTCTTGTATTGGGCGAAGAGCATTCGCGCACAGGGTGCGCTCCTACGCGTTGTCCCGGCACATCGCCGTCATGCGCCTTTCTTGCACTGCGACGCATCGGTGAGCGCCGCGATCAATTCGCGCACCAGCTTGCGCTGGCGCTCCGGCAGCAGCAGAAATTCCTCAAAGGCGAGACGGTCATGACCTCGCACGTGAGCAGGCCAGGTGACCTGCACCTCGCGCACACCCCGCGCGGGCTGACTGCCGTACTGCAAGGCATACGGCTCCAGCCCGACCATCTGTGCCAGCGCACGCATGTTGGCCTGCTTGGGCAGGTGCTTGCCGGTCAACCAACCGGAGATGGCCTGCGGCGTCACGGGCGTGCCGCCGTAACGCGCCAGCAATCTTTCCAGCTCGGCCGGGCTGACCTCGATGCCGGCCGCCGCCAGAGCATCAACCAGGCGCTGCGCGAACGCTTGCTGTTCCTTCTTCATGGCCGGGACGTTAGGCCGGCGCCGAATGATGAAGTAAAGTATTGCTTTCACTCTATGAAAAATATCGCTTTCATTGTTGATCGCTTTTTGATTGGCCGACCGCATGCCCAAGTCCCTGCTCAAATTGTTTAGCATGTGCAAGCCGGCGGAGCCCGCCCATGTCTGATACCGACCAGCCGCTGACGCTGGCCGCTGCGCTCGGCAGCGCCGGCGACCTGATCGCCGCCGAGTTGAGGGAGGACTTCGAGAAGTACGACTTCGCGATCCCGTTCATCCTGCGCGAGGCGGACGAGAACGTCGAACACCAGCCGATCGACATCGCCGCGCTGCCGCCGTTGAGCGCGACGAGCCGCGCGAAGCTGGCCGAGCTGCTGGGCAAGGGCGATACCTTCACCTCGCAGGACCTGCAGAGCGGCACGCTGTTCGGCGACTACCGCGTCGACGGCGTGGCGATGAACGTCCGCGGCTACAACGAGCTGCTGTCGCAGCTGACCCGGCGGGTGAGCCAGGTGCTGAACCATCCGCTGCCGAAGGGCAACAAGATTGCCCGAAATCTGGACCGCCCCTACCTGCAGATAAATATTGCCGTGTTGGCGATGGCGCTGGACGACTACATCCGCCAACAACTGTTTGGTGAGGTGTTCGAGCCGCTCCAGGACGAGAGTTGGCGATTGTTGTTGCTGGCTCCGGTGATCGACCACATCGTGAAGATTTTCGGCCTGGCGCTGGTGCGTGCCGAGGAACACACCATCAGCGGCGCCACCGAGGTGCGCCATCGCCGCCTGTCCGAAGTGACGAAGCTGATGGTGCGCGAGAGCGCCTCGCTGGAAGTGTCCAAGTGCATCTACACGCGCCTGCCCTACCCCACCCGCAGCGGCGGGCTGGAGCGTGCGTTCATCGAGTGGGCACAGTCCGATGCCGGCGTGGAGGCGTTCTGCAAGATCAGCGAGAACCGCCACGATTTTGTGCGGCTGCGCTACGTGAAGAACGACGGCCTGCCTGCGTTCTACATCCCGGACTTCCTGGTGCGCACGGTTGAAGGCATCTACCTGGTCGAAACCAAGGCGCAGGAGCAGGTCAGCCACCCGAATGTCCAGCGCAAGCTGAGGGCGGCCACCACCTGGTGCGAGCGGATCAACACGCTGGCTGCGGAACTGCGCGGCGAACGAACCTGGCATTACGCGTTGATCGGCGAATCGCTGTTCCACGACTGGCGCGAGAAGGGCGCGCGGCTGGCCGAACTGCTGGCGTTTTCACGCGTGCGTGCGACGTCGACGGCCCAGTCCCAGGGCGGCCTGGTGCTGGGGGATTGAGGTAACCGCATGGTTCCAGCCTGATCGGGAGCGGCCATCATGCCGGCAATCCGCGACCGGAATCGTCCCTGCCGGTTGCCTCCCAGGTTCGCCTCGACCCATGTGTAGGAGCCCACCCTGTGGGCGAATGCTCTTGCGCACCCGTAGGAGCCCGCTTGCGGGCGATGCTCTTGATCGGTGGCATGGGGGGGAAGAGCATCGCCCGCAAGCGGGCTCCTACGCGATTGGTTGCGGTCCGAACAGGTGCCATGCCGCCGGCCATGACCTGTGACGGATGGCATGCGGCGGTCGATTCTGCAAAGATCGTGATCTTTGGGCGCAGCGTGCGCCGTTCAGGGAGCCTGCATGTCCTCACCCAGCTCGATTCGTCGCGATGTCGGCCCGATGGCCCTGATGTTTACCGGACTGGGCTCGATCATCGGCTCGGGCTGGCTGTTCGGGGCGTGGAACGCGGCCCGGCTGGCCGGTCCCGGCGCGATCTGGGCGTGGGTGCTGGGCGCGGCGATCATCATGTCGATCGCGCTGACCTACGCCGAACTGGGCGCGATGTTTCCCGAAACCGGCGGCATGGTGCGCTACGGCCACTATTCGCACGGCTCGCTGGTCGGCTTCATTGCCGGCTGGTCGAACTGGATCGCGATCGTCTCGGTGATCCCGGTCGAGGCCGAGGCCTCGGTGCAGTACATGTCCGGCTGGAAGTGGCCATGGGCACAGGATCTGTATCAGCGGATCCCCGGCCAGCACGGTGAGCTGAGCCACGCCGGCCTCGTCATCGCCGCGGCGCTGGTGGTGGTGTATTTCCTGCTGAACTTCTGGAGCGTGAAACTGTTCGCGCGCTCCAACGCCCTGATCACGATCATCAAGCTGGTGATCCCCGCAGCCACCGGCGTGGCGTTGATCGCCAGCGGCTTTCACAGCGAGAACCTCTCGGTGGGTGCCCATGGCGGCACGCATGCGAACGACTTCGCCGCGATCCTCACCGCGGTGGCTACCGCCGGCATCGTGTTCAGCTTCAACGGCTTCCAGAGCCCGGTGAACCTGGCCGGCGAGGCGCGCAACCCCGGTCGCAGCATTCCGTTCGCGATCATCGGCGCGATCGTGATCGCCACCGTGGTCTATGTGCTGCTGCAGATCGCCTTCCTTGGCGCGGTGCCGCCGGACATGCTGGCCAAGGCCGGCTGGCACGGCATCAATTTCAGTTCGCCGTTTGCCGAGCTGGCGGTGATCGTCAACCTCAACTGGCTGGCGATCCTGCTGTACGCCGATGCCTTCGTCAGCCCCAGCGGCACCGGCATGACCTACACCGCGTCCACCGCCCGCATGATCTACGGCATGGAGCGCAACGGCACGCTGCCGAAGATCCTCGGGCGCATCGATCCGAAATGGGGCGTGCCGCGCCCGGCGATGTGGCTGAACCTGGTGGTGTCGTTCCTGTTCCTGTTCTTCTTCCGCGGCTGGGATTCGCTGGCGGCGGTGATCTCGGTGGCCACGATCATCTCCTACCTGACCGGTCCGGTCAGCGTGATGACGCTGCGCCGCACCGCACCGGAGCTGCATCGTCCGTTTCGTCTCGTCGGTCTGCCGATCATCGCCGGCGTCGCCTTCATCATGTCGGCCGAACTGCTGTACTGGGCCAAGTGGCCGCTGACCGGCGAGATCATCCTGCTGGTGGTGGTGGCGCTGCCGGTGTACCTGTACTACATGGCCAAGAGCGGCTGGCACGACTTCGGCCGGCAGATGAAAGGCGCCTGGTGGCTGGTGTGCTACCTGATTTCGCTGGCGATCGTTTCGCGCTTCGGCAGCACCAAGTTCGGCGGCCTGGGCTACCTGCCCTATGGCTGGGACCTGGTGGTGGTCGCGGCGATCGGCCTGGTGTTCTACCTGTGGGGCGTGAAGTCCGGCTGGCGCACGCCGTCGGTCGAGGCGGCGCAACTGGAAGCCCATGCGCATCCGGATGCCTTGCTGGTACCGCCGGATGAGGAAGAGGCGGAGCGGATCACCGGGCGCTGAAAGGCGAACCCCAACGCATGCCTGCAATGGCAACGTCGGGGTTCGCTGCGCTTACCCCAACCCACGCGCTCTCGTCGCAGGAGCCCGCTCGCGGGCGATGCTCTTCCCGAGTCCCGAGTCCCGAGTCCCGAAAGCACCAAGCATCGCCCGCGAGCGGGCTCCTACCTACCGGGCTAAAGCGCCAGCACATCCCCCAGCAGCGCCTGCGCGGTGACCTCCGGGCCCGCGCCCGGACCCTGGATCACCAGCGGCTGCGAGTTGTAGCGGGTGGTGGTGAGGGCGAACTGGTTGTCGGTGCCGTACAGGCGCGCGGCCGGGTGCGTCCCGGGCACTTCGACCAGACCCACGCGGGCGTGGCCGCGCTGGTTGAGGCGGGCCAGGAAGCGCAGCACGCAGCCGTGGGACGCCGCTTCGGCGTGGCGCTCGGCGAGCGGTGCGTCGAGCTCCTGCAGCCGCGCGAGGAACGTCTCGGTATCCAGCTCACGCAAGGCGTCGGGCACCAGGCCTTCCACCACCACTTCGTCGCTGCCCAGCGCGAAGCCGGCGTTGCGGGCGATGATCAGCAGCTTGCGCGCGACGTCGTCGCCGGACAGGTCCGAGCGCGGGTCGGGCTCGGTGTAGCCCAGCCGGCGCGCCTCGCGCAGCAGCGCGGAGAACGGCGCCTTGCCGTCGTACTGGTTGAACAGCCACGACAGCGAACCGGAGAACACGCCTTCCAGCGTGAGCAGGCAGTCGCCGCACAGACGCAGTCGGCGCAGCGTGGACAGCACCGGCAAACCGGCGCCGACGGTAGCCGCATCGCCGTAGCGGCCACCATTCGCGGTGGCCGCCTGCAATGCGCGCCAGCCGGCCAGATCGCCGCCGGCCAGCGCCTTGTTGGCGGTGACCACGTGGTAGCCGCGCGCCAGCCATTCGGCATGCCGCGATGCCAGCGACGTGCTCGCGGTGGCATCGATGATCACCCTGGCCGCGGCGCCGCTGTGGTCCAGTGCCGCCAGCAACGCCGCGTTGTCGCGCACGTCGCCCTGGCTGTTCAACTGCTCGCGCAGACTGCGGCTGGCCAGACTGTCCGCGGCGGTCTGTTGCCGCCGCGAGTTGGCCGCGCCGACCAGCCGCACGCGGGCGGCGGCCGGTGTGTTCAACAACTTCAGCAACGCCCCGCCGACCACGCCGGTGCCGAGCAGCACGATCGCGATGGAGGATGCGGCGACTGCTGTAGGAGCGCACCCTGTGCGCGAATGCTCTTGTTCGAGCGTCGGCAGAGAGCATTCGCGCACAGGGTGCGCTCCTACAGCCGCACCCGCAGCCGCACCCGCACCCGCACCCGCATCGAGCACCGCACTCATGCAAGCACCCGGCGTTTGGATGTCGCCACCGCGGTGGCGCGCAGCAGTGCCGCGTCCAGATCGCGCAGCAGGTCATCGCCGTCCTCGATCCCCACCGACACCCGCAGCAGGCTGTCGGCGATGCCTGCGTTGCGGCGGGCCTCCGGTGCCATCGACGAATGGGTCATCGAGGCCGGGTGGGCGATCAGGCTTTCCACCCCGCCCAGCGATTCGGCCAGCGAGAAATACGCAAGGCCATCGACGAAGGCGGCGATCTGCGCCAGCTCGCCGTCCAGCTCGAAGCTGAGCATGGCGCCGAAACCCTGCTGCTGGCGCGCGGCCAGCGCATGCCCGGGGTGGCTTTCCAGGCCGGGGTAATACACCTTGCGCACCGCCGGATGGCCGTCCAGGCGGCCGGCAATGCGCGCGGCGTTTTCCTGATGCTGGCGCAGCCGTACCGACAGGGTACGCAGGCCACGCAGGGTGAGATAGCTGTCGAACGGCGCGCCGGTCAGGCCGTTGCAGTTGGCCCACCACTTTAGCTGATCGAACACCGCCGCCTCGCGCGCCACCACCGCGCCGCCGACCACGTCGCTGTGGCCGTTGATGTACTTGGTGGTCGAATGCACCACCACGTCGGCGCCCAGCAGCAACGGCTGCTGCAGCGCCGGCGACAGGAACGTGTTGTCGACCACCACCAGCGCGCCGGCGGCATGCGCGGCATGCGCCACGTGGCGGATGTCGGTGATCCGCAACAGCGGGTTGGACGGCGTCTCCACCCACACCAGGGCCGGCTTGTTGGCCAGCCCCGCGGCCAGTGCGACGCTGTCGGTGAGATCGACGAACTCGACGCTGAAGCGGCCCTTCTTCGCCCACGCATCGAGCAGCCGCCAGGTGCCGCCGTAGCAGTCGTGCGCGGCCAGCACCCGGGCCCCGGCCGGCACCAGCTCCAGCACCAGCGCCACCGCCGACATGCCGCTGGAGGTCACCACCGCACCGGCGCCCTGCTCCAGTTCGGCCAGCGCGTTGCCGAGCAGGTCGCGAGTCGGGTTGCCGCTGCGCGAATAGTCATAGGCGCGCTTGGCGCCCAGGCCCTCGAAGCTGTAGTTGCTCGACAGGTGCAGCGGCGGCACCACCGCGCCGTGCTGGGTGTCGCTCTCGATGCCGGCGCGCACGGCGCGGGTACAGGGGGCTGGCTCGTTCATGGGGTTCTCCGGATGTTTCGTGTATGGGTCGCGGTAGGAGCGCACCCTGTGCGCGAAGGCTCTTGCCGTAGGAGCGCACCCTGTGCGCGAAGGCTCTTGGTGCGTAAAAAGCCTTCGCGCACAGGGTGCGCTCCTACGACAGCGCCTGGCGGAACAGCGGTGCCAGTTGCTCGGGTTCTTTCAGGAACGCGTCGTGGCCATACGGCGAATCGACCACTTCCAGCGTGGCCGGTCCGCGCAGGCGCTGCTGCAGCTCGCACAGGTCGGCCAGCGGCACCAGCCGATCCGAGGGAAAGCCGACCAGGGTCGCCGGCGTCGGCACCTGTTCGGGCGTCACGTCGTGCAGGTCGATCGACTCGGACAGGCCGAGAAAGCGATCCGCGTCGAAGCGCTCGACGAAACGGCGGCCGGCGTGCTCGAGATAATCCTCGACCGGGAGATGAAAGCGTTCATCGCGCCATACCGCCTCGCCGGCAAAACGCCGCTCGAATTCGCTGCTGCCGCAATAGGTGGTCATCGCCAGCTGCCGTGCCAGCGCCAGCGCCTGGTCGACCTGGCCGCTCGATTGCCCGAGCCGCACGATCGAGCGCTGCACGCTGCGCTGCGCGCTGGCCAGCGGGTGCGACCGGTGCGCGCCAGCCAGCAACAGCAGCCGCTGCACCCGTGCGGGGTGCCGCGCGGCAAACGCCAGCGCCACCATCGCGCCGTACGAGGAGCCGACAAAGGCATGCGCCCGCGGGATCTGCAGCGCCTGCAGCAGTGCCGCCAGGGCGTCGGCCTGGTCCTCGCTGGATACCGCGCGGGCACCCAGCTCCGCCGGCGTCAGCCAGTCGATCGCCAGCACGCGCCAGCGGTCCAGATCGATCGCGGCGCCGGCGCCGACCAGCGCCTGCCACCAGCCCGGCGCGGCGTTCGCCTCCAGCGCGGTCACGTCGCGGTCGGCCGAAATGCCGCCCTGCACGATCAGCGTGGGTGCATCCGGCGCACCGCACCACAGGTAGCGCACGTCGACCTCACGCGGGCCGCTGCCGTATTTCGGATCGAGCCGCAGCCGGCGCGTGCTGCGCTGGGCGGTCAGTTCCACCCGCGCCGGCGTCGCCGCGCCGGCGGCATACGTGGCGCTCGACGGCTCGATAGCTTCGGCGTGGGCTTCGGCGTGACTGGTTTCGGACAGGCAGGTCATGTGACTCTCTCCGGTAGGCATCGCCCCGCGAATCACCGGAGAGGTCGCCATGTACGGCCCGGACAGCGGTTCCGCCGCGGCACATGACGCCCATCTACCGGTCGGCGCCGCAACGGCGCCTCCGCAGGAGTTGGCACCGTTGCGGAAACGTTCCGCAGGTTGCCCCGGCTTCAAAGGGCCTGTCCCTCAGCCGGTCTCGATGAGTGGGACGGATATTGAAGGCTGCCATTTCTATTGTCAATAGCCGTCTAAACATCTAAACGTCCAAGGTCGCACCAGAGCGGCGCATGTGGAACCCGGCGGGCGGCGCCCACCCTGCCCAGAGCCGCTTCTTGCAGCTCTTTACTACCGATGAGCCATGTGAGGTTTCACAAGAGCGGCTGTAGGAGCGCACCCTGTGCGCGAATGCCCTTGCGGTTGTCTCGACAAGGGCATTCG
>SCRF01000105.1 GCA_004322005.1 Rhodanobacter sp.
GCCGACGAAATCAGCGAATGGCTGGCCGACAACCTCGACTGGAACGCCGGCAACCTGGTGCTGTTCACCTCGCGCGCGAAGCTCGATCGCGTGCTGCAGAAGCTGCCGATCGCGCACGTGCGCAAGGTGCGCGCGCAGGGTTCGCTGGGCAAGTCGCAGCTGGTCGCCGAACACTGCGCCGACATCGAGGCTGGCAAGGGCAGCACATTGTTCGGGCTGGCCTCGTTCGGCGAAGGCCTCGACCTGCCCGGCAAGCTGTGCGAGACCGTGGTGATCACCCAGTTGCCGTTCGCGGTGCCGACCGACCCGGTCGGCGCGACCTATGCCGAATGGCTGGAGTCGCGCGGGCGCAACCCGTTCATCGAGGTCAGCGTGCCCGAAGCCACCCGCCTGCTCACCCAGTACTGCGGCCGCCTGATCCGCAACGAAACCGATCGCGGCCGCATCGTGCTGCTGGATCGCCGGGTGGTCACCCGACGCTATGGCAGCGGCATGCTTCGTGCGCTGCCGCCGTTCCGCCAGGTGATCGAGAGAAGCGCATGAATTCGTCGATCATCCGTGCGCGCGACTGCATGCCGCAAGCGTGGAAGAACGGGTTCGGCAGCACACGCCAGATAGCCGTCCAGCCGTCCACGGCCGGCAGCGATGATTTCCTGTGGCGGGTCAGCGTGGCCGAGGTCGACAGCGCCGCGCCGTTCTCCGTTTTCCCCGGCATCGACCGGCACATCGTACTGCTCGACGGCGCCGGTTTCACGATGACGCTGGACGACCGCCGCACGCATGCGCTGACCACGCCGCTGGCACCGTTCGCCTTTCCCGGCGAGGCGAAGGTTGCCGTGCGGCTGGCCGGCGGCCCGACCCGCGACTTCAACCTGATGGTGCGGCGGGCGCTGGCGCGCGGCACGGTGGATGTGTGGCGCGAACCCGGCGTACACCGGCTTGATCGGCAAACCGTCCTCGTCTATGCCGTCCACGGCGAGATCGATACCGCCGACGGCGCGCTGCAGGCCGGCGATGCCTGGCGGGCATCGGCGCCGGCTGCCGGCACCGTCACGCTGCACGACGGCGCGCAGGCCCTTTCCATCCACATCGAACGGACAGCCTGACCGGCGCTTTCAGCGTCTATTTCAGCGTCTATACTTGGCGCACCATTGCGATGAGGGGAGCCGTCATGCTGGTGCTGATCGCGGGTCTGCTGATTTTTCTCGGCGCACATTCGCTGCGCATCTTCGCCGACGGCTGGCGCGGCCGGCAGATCGCCCGGCTCGGGGTGAAACGCTGGAAGGGCCTGTTCGCGCTGGTGTCGATCATCGGCTTCGTGCTGATCTGCTGGGGCTTCGGACTGGCGCGGCAGCAACCCGTGATCCTGTACGTGCCGCCACCGGGGCTGCGCCATCTCAATGCCTTGTTCACCCTGCTCGCGTTCGTGCTGTTTTTCGCGGCACGCGTGCCGCGCAACCATTTCAAGGCAAAACTCGGCCATCCGCAGGTATTGGCCGTGCTGCTATGGGCGTTCGGCCATCTGCTGGCCACCGGCATGCTGCATGACGCGGTGCTGTTCGGCGCGTTCCTGCTGTGGGCCGTGGTGCTGTTCGTGGTGTCGCGGCGCCGCGACCTTCGCGCCGACACCCATTACCCCGCCGGCACGCTGGCGGGCGATGCATTGGCCGGGGCGATCGGGCTCGCCGTCTGGGTCGCTTTTGCGCTCTGGCTGCACCTGTGGCTGATCGGCGTGAATCCGCTGGCGTGAGCGACTGCTCGACGAGCATCAGCGGGAATCTCGAATAACCCCGACTTGTGCGTAGGAGCGCACCCTGTGCGCGAAGACCAGATTACCTCGACGCCGGTTTTCGCGCACAGGGTGCGCTCCTACAGATGCCAGGAACCAGGTTATTCGAGGTACCCTGAGGGGTGGCGGGAGTCATCTACGCATCGGTCCGGCAGGCTGCTAGAGTCTGGCCTGTTCCCAACATCGCGAGGTCGTGTCATGGCCGGTTTCCTGCTTTGGCTGTTGCTGCTGGTGTTCTGCTGGCCGCTGGCGTTGCTGGCGCTGGTGCTGTATCCGATCGTGTGGCTGCTGTTGCTGCCGCTGCGGCTGGTCGGCATCACGGTGACCGCGGTGTTCGCATTTCTCGCTGCGCTGCTGATGCTGCCGGCGCGCGTATTGCGTGGCCGCCCGGTCTAGTCCGGGCGTGGACAAGCCGCACGCGCCATCGTGCGAGCGCAATCGCGAACCGATCCTTGCCGTGCTGCGCGATCGCTTTGCCGATCGTCGGCACGTACTGGAGATCGGCAGCGGCACCGGCCAGCATGCGGTGCATTTCGCTGCAGCCATGCCCCAGCTGGTCTGGCAAACCTCCGATCGCGCCGAAAACCTGCCCGGCATCCGCGCGTGGCTGGACGAGGCCGCACTGCCGAACACGCCGGCGCCGCTGGAACTGGACATGGCCGGCACGTGGCCTGACATCACGTTCGACGCGGTATTCAGCGCCAATACCTTGCACATCATGACGTGGCCCGAAGTGCAGCAGCTGTTCGCCCGCTTGCCCGGGGTCACCAGCGCCGGCGCCACGCTGATCGTGTACGGCCCGTTCAACGATCGGGGCCGCTACAGCAGCGACAGCAACGCCGCCTTCGATCGATGGCTGCGCGAACGTGACGCCCAGATGGCGATCCGCGACGCTGCCGCGGTCGACGCGCTGGCGGAGCGCGCCGGCTTTGCGCTGATCGACGATCTCGCGATGCCGGCCAACAACCGCTGCCGCATCTGGCGACGTGGCAGCAACCGGCTGTAGAAAAACCGTCAAACCGGGTACAAAGGCGGCATGAAGTCGATCGACACGATGACGCCCTGCCCGTGCGGAAATCCGGCCGGCTACGCGCGCTGCTGCGGGCCATTGCACGACGGCGCCGTGGCGGCGACCGCCGAGCAATTGATGCGCGCACGCTACAGCGCCTACGTGCTGATGCGCGAGGATTACCTGCTGGCCAGCTGGCATGCCGATACGCGCCCGGCCACGCTGCGGCTGGCCGCCCAGCGGCCGGCGCCGACCTGGCTGGGGCTGGAGATCCGGCGCCAGCGCACCGATGACGAGCATCGCGCGACCGTCGAGTTCGTCGCACGCTATCGTCTCGGCGGCGGCCGCGCGCAACGCCAGCACGAGACCAGCCGCTTCGTGCGCGAACACGATCGCTGGTATTACCTCGACGGCGAGCTCAAGAGCTGAGCGGATACCGTGCGCGCTCCCGCAGGAGCCCACCCTGTGGGCGAAAAGCTCTTGTCGGCTGCTCTTGTCGGGATCTCGGCGAAGAGCTTTCGCCCACAGGGTGGGCTCCTACAGCCACGCATATATCAACCCTGTGCGACGATGCTTTTTGCCATATTCGAGAAGAGCATTCGCGCACAGGGTGCGCTCCTACGCAGTTTGAATGTGATCGCTCAGAATCCCTGCACGCCGGCCGCATGCAGCCGCGCGGCCTGTTCGCGCACAGCCGGGTGGCCGAAGAATGCAACCAACTGCTTGGCGCGGCCGGCGCCGAGGCCCGCGCTCGCCTGCCACTGGCTTGCACGGCGCGCACTGAGCGTGGCCCAGTCCGGCAGCCCGGCGCCGCCGCTGGCCGGCATCCCGAGTGCGTGCAGCCAGTGCTCGAAGGAACGCCCGCGCGCGGCGGCGAAGCTCTGCGCCAGGGCGGCGGCACGGGAGCGGCCGATGCCCGGCACGCCGGCAAGCTGGGCCGGCGTCAGGTTCATCCAGTCGAGCAGGCCATGAACCAGCCCGGCATCGATCAGCGCCTGCCAGGTATCGGCGCCGAGGCCATCGAGCTGCAGACCCTGTCTGCCGCCCAGCCACAGCAGGCGCGCCAGGAACTGCTGCCGGCAAGTGGCCGCCGCCCGCCAGCAACTGAGCGCATCGTATGCCTGCGGATCCGGCGGCGTCACGGCGGCACGCTGCCGCGTGCGCCACACCACCGACTGCAGGCGCGGAATGGTCAGGCCGGCGAGCGCCACCTCGATCTGATCGCCGGGGCGGATGTCCAGCTGCCGCCAGCGCCGCAGCGAACCGACGCTGACCCGCTGCACGCGATGGTCGTCCAGTTGCACCGGCTCCAGTTCCAGCACTGGCGTGATGCGGCCGGTGCGACCGACCGCGAAGCTCACCGCACGCACTTCGGCCAGTGCCTGCGCCGCCGGGTATTTCCAGGCCACCGCCCATGCCGGCGGCGCGGCCTGCCAGGTCGCTGCCGCGGGTCGATGGCCCTGGCGCAACACCGTGCCGTCGGCGGCGAACGGCATCGCGTGGCGATACCACTGCTCGCGCCAGCGCCTGACCTCGGCCAGGCTGCCGACCGGCTGGGTGTAGCTCACGCTGTCGTTCAGGCCCATCGCCTTGAGCCCGGCCAGCCGCGCCGGCATGTCGGCCGGACCGCTGGGCCAGTCCCACACGAACAGGCCGATCTTTGCGGCCGTGACGGCATCCAGCGACTCGCGCGCCAGCGCCCCGGCCACCGCCGAGCGTGCATTCGCGCCGCCGTCGCGGACCTGCACATGAGCGGGCACGCGCCAGTAGAGTTCGCCCTGCAGCACCACCCGTGCCGGCGCATGCGGCAGCCGCCTGGGGATGGCGTCGATGCGCCGTGCCCGGGCGGTCCAGTCCGAACCGTGGATGCCATCGCCGCGACTGGTCGCCTGGCGCAATTGGCCGTCCAGATACAGCAGGGTGACCGCCACGCCATCGGCCTTCGGCTGTACCCACAGGTCCCGACCGCCACGCGCATGCATCCACGCTTCCAGCGCGGCGGCACCCGGCAACTTGGCCAGTCCGGTCTGCGCCACCGGCGCACGCGTGCTGCCGCCGGCATCGGCCAGATGCGAAGGCAGCGCCGGCGCCTGCGCCGGAAAACACTCGCGCCAGCCGGCAAAGCGTTTCAGCGCCTGATCGTAGACGGCATCGTCGACCGGCGACTGGCCGCCGACCCGGTACGCATGGTTCCATCTGTCGAGCCGCGCATGCAGCGCGTTCAATTCCTGCCGCGCCTGCGCCGGGGTCCAGTCGGGACAGTCGGCCGCCCGCAATGCGCTACCGCAAAAACCGGCGATACCGGCGACAAGCCACAGCCATCCGTTGCGCATGGAGTTGCCCTCGCGTCGTGCAGGAGTCGACAGGCTAGCCGGCCACCGGCAGCGCGGGCAGTCGACGATGCCGATGCGGCGCGTAGGCGCCGACCGGAGCGCGGGCTCGGCGGACGCCGCCTGGTGCGACGCGAGTTGCCGGCTTCATGCGTCGGTCGTGGCCGAGGGGTCGCCGATGCGCTGCATCGTTTCGCCGTCGAAACGGCCGTTCGGGCCGAAGCGCCGTTCCATGATCGCGCCGTGGCCGTCGTGCCCGAGCGCCACCACCGTGCTGGCGCGGGTGCCATAGTGCTCGCCGCGGATGAAGGCGGACGACAGCCAGCGTTCGCGCTCCAGCCCGATGCCGGTATCGGGCAGCTGCGCGTCGGGCGCGACATGTTCATCGGCTAGCGCGTCGAACAGCGGGGTGAAGTCATCGTCGCCGCCGCGATCGATCCAGCCCTGCAGCCGCTGCATCAACTCGCGGGTCTTCGGCCACGGCGTGTTGAAATCGGCGTTGGACAGGCCGTGCACGCCCGGCGTGACCGCCTGTGCGGACGGCGCCGGACGATTGCCCAGATAGAAGCCGGCTCGCGCGTCGAAGGTCAGCAGGTTGAACGGGCGATAGTCCGCCGCCGCCGCGAGCAGGGCCTGCGCATGGCTTGCTGCGTCCAGCGTGCCGGCAAGGTAGTCGGTGGCCAGCAGCCCGCGCGAGGCGCCGAGCTGCGGATCGCGCGGGTCGCGCACGTTGGTCACCACGCAGCAGCGGCCGGCGTCGGTCGCGCCCAGCCAGGTGCCGCCGGCCTCAAGGTCGCGACCACCGATGATCGGCATGTCGCTCCAGCGCGCCAGCGGCGCACTGGGGCGCGCGTGGAATTCGTCGCGATTGCCGGCCAGCAGCAGGCGCCAGCGCGGATGCGCGTGCCAGGCGAAGGCGATCAGGCACATGGCTCGAACTGTGCACGAAGCGATCGGCGCATGACGTTCACCCGAAGAACCAGTAACACACGCCGATCGACGCCAGCACGCCGGCCAGATCGGCCAGCAGCGCGCAGCCGATGGTATGCCGCACGCGGCGGATACCGACCGCGCCGTAATACACCGCCACCACGAAAAAGGTGGTTTCGGTGCTGCCTTGCACGGTGGCCGCCAGCAGCGCGGGAAAACTGTCGACGCCGGAATGATGCATGGTCTCGATCAGCATCGCGCGGGCCGCGCTGCCGGAGAACGGCTTGACCAGCGCGGTCGGCAGGGCGTCGACGAAGCGCGCGTCCAGCCCGGCATGCAGCACCAGCCAGCGGATGCCGTCCAGCACGAAATCCAGCGCGCCGGACGCGCGCAGCACGCCGACCGCGCACAGCATCGCGATCAGGTACGGCAGCAGATCCCTGGCCACCTCGAAACCCTGCTTCGCGCCGTCGATGAAACTCTCGAACAGCGGCACCTTGCGGTACGCGCCCACGCTCACGAACGCCACGATCGCGCCGAACAGCAGCAGGTTGCCGAGCAGGCCCGACAGCGACGCCAGCGCCGCGGCCGTCATCGAGGCCAGCAGCGCGATGAAGCCGCCCAGCAGCAGCGCAGCGCCGCCCAGCCACGCCAGCACCACCGGGTCGCGCAGGCGCAGTTTCTGCATGAACGCTACGCTGAGAAAGCCGGTCAAGGTGGACGCGGAAGTGGCCAGCAGGATCGGCAGGAACACCAGCGTGGGATCGTGCGCACCGGCCTGCGCGCGGTACATGAACACGGTCACCGGCAGCAGGGTGAGCGACGAGGCGTTGAGCACCAGGAACAGGATCTGCGCGTTGCTGGCGGTATCCGCCGAGGGGTTCAGCGTCTGCAACTCGCGCATCGCCCGCAGGCCGATCGGGGTGGCCGCATTGTCCAGCCCCAGCGCGTTGGCGGCGAAGTTCAGCGTGATCAGGCCGATCGCCGGATGCCCGCGCGGCACCTCCGGCATCAGCCGCGCGAACAGCGGTCCGAGCAGGCGCGCCAGCCCGTCGACCAGTCCGGCCTGCTCGGCGATGCGCAGGAACCCCAGCCACAGGGTCAGCGTGCCGAACAGCAGCAGCATCACCTTGACCGACAGATCGGCCATGTCGAACAGCGCGCCGACCACCGCGGCGAACACGCCCGCGTCGCCGCCCACCAGCCAGCGCACCAGCGCCGCCACCGCGGCGGTCAGGAAAAACCCGAGCCAGAGTCTGTTGAGCACGCCACCCGCCATCGGCCGTCATCGGATCAGAGCTTACCGGGCCATGCGCATCGGTGAACAGCGCCGCCTGCCGGCAGCGCAGACGCGACGACGGAACCCGAAACCGGTTGCGGCCGGCATCGGCTTCCGTCGCCACAGTTCGATGCGTGACGCCTCAGGCGACGCGTTCGATATCCGGCTGCACGACTTCGCTGAGCATCCGCGCGATCGAGCCGGCGGCTTCACGGCCGTCGTAGACCGCGCGCACCACCAGGTCGGCGCCGCGGCAGTTGTCGCCGCCGGCGAAGATCTGCGGGTGGCTGGTCTGCAGCGGCAGCGCGCCGTCGGCGCCGGTGACGACGCGGCCGGAGCGATCCAGCCGCACGCCATGCGCCTTGAGCCAGTCCGGCGGGCTGGGCAGGAAGCCGAACGACTGGATCACCACGTCGGCGGCGATTTCCGACTCCGTGCCCGCCACGTTGCGCGGACGCGGGCGGCCGTCGCCGGCATCCACCAATTCCGTATCGACCACGCGCACGGCGCGCACGCGGCCGGCGCCGTCGCCCACGATCGCCAGCGGCTGGCGCTGGAACAGGAAGTGCACGCCTTCCTCGCGGCTGTAGCTCACCTCGCGCCGCGAGCCGGGCATGCTCGGCTCGTCGCGGCGGTAGACGCAGGTGACCGAGGCCGCGCCGAGGCGGATCGCGGTGCGGTTGCAGTCCATGCCGGTGTCGCCGCCGCCAAGCACCACCACGTGCTTGCCGGCGAGGTCGATCGCCGCCGGCTCGCCCAGCAGCAGGCGCTCGGTATTGGCGATCAGGAACGGCAGCGCATCGTGCACACCGATCAGTTCATGGCCGGGCAACTGGCCGTCCACATAGGTGTAGGCGCCGGTGCCGACGAACACCGCGTCGTAATCCTCCAGCAGCTGGCCGAACTCGACATCGCGCCCCACCTCGCGGCCGAGCAGGAAACGCACGCCCATTTCCTCCAGCACCTTGCGGCGCGTGCGCACCACGTCCTTCTCCAGCTTGAACGGCGGGATGCCGAAGGTCAGCAGGCCGCCGATCTCGCTCTGGCGGTCGTACACGTCGGCCGCGATGCCGGCATGGCGCAAGCGGTCGGCGCAGGACAAGCCCGCCGGCCCGGCGCCGACGATCGCCACCCGCTTGCCGGTCTCGCGCACCGCCGACAGATCCGGCCGCCAGCCCTGGCGCAACGCCTCGTCGGTGACCCAGCGCTCGATGCTGCCGATGGTGACCGCGCCGAACGCGGTCTGCTCCAGCGTGCAGGCGCCCTCGCACAACCGGTCCTGCGGGCAGATGCGACCGCAGATCTCCGGCAAGGGATTGGTCTCGTGCATCAAGGTGGCCGCTTCCATGATGCGGCCTTCCTGCACCAGCTTGAGCCAGTTCGGAATGTAGTTGTGCACCGGGCAGGCGTGCTCGCAATACGGATTGCCGCAGTCGATGCAGCGTTCGGCCTGGGTCGCCGCCTGCGGCACGGCGAAGTCGCCGGAGATCTCGCCGTAACCGAGCACGCGCACCGCCACCGGCACCGTGCGCGGCGGCTGCCTGGGCACATTGAGGAACTGGAAGAGTTTGTCGGTCATGGGGCAATCGGATCTGCTTCGGTGATGGATTGGCGCGAGCACCCGCCCCTCATCCCAACCTTCTCCACGGCGGGGAGAAGGGGCGAACGCAAGAAGCACGTCGTTTCATTGGAGCGGGGGTTCACGCTGCGCTCCTCAATTCCTCGGTCAGCGCGGCCAGGCTCGCGGCCTTCGGCTTGACCAGCCAGAACTTGTATTGCAGGCCGCGGAAGTCGCGCAGGATCTGCCGGCCCCACTTGCTGCCGGTGTACTCGACGTGCCGCGTCACCAGGTTGCGCAGATGCTGCATGTAGTTCTCCATGCCCTCCGGCGAGATGCGCAGGATGTCGACCAGCTCGTGGTTGTAGCAGTCGACGAAATCGCGTTCCAGGTCGAGCACGTAGGCGAAGCCGCCGGTCATGCCGGCGCCGAAATTCAGGCCGACCTTGCCCAGCACCGCCACCACGCCGCCGGTCATGTACTCGCAGCAATGGTCGCCGGCGCCCTCGACCACGGCCAGCGCGCCGGAGTTGCGCACGGCGAAGCGTTCGCCGGCGCGGCCGGCGGCGAACAGTTCGCCGTCGGTGGCGCCGTACAGGCAGGTGTTGCCGATGATCGAGGCATCCTGGCTGGCGAACGGGGAATCCGCCGGCGGGCGCACGATGATGCGGCCACCGGCCATGCCCTTGCCGACGCCGTCGTTGGCTTCGCCGGTGAGGTCGATGTGCACGCCGCCGGCATTCCAGGCACCCAGGCTCTGGCCGGCCGCGCCGGTGAGTTTCAGGGTGATCGGGTTGGCGTCCATGCCGTGATCGCCATGCACGCGGGCGACGTCGCCGGAAAGCCGTGCACCGATCGCGCGATCGGTGTTGGCGACGGCATAGGCGAACGTGCCGCCAAGCCCGCGCACCACCGTCTCGTCCGCATCGGCGCTGATGCACGCAGCCAGCGCCGCCGGATCGCGCATCGGGTTGCGCGCCAGCGTGCAAAAAAAATCGACGTCCGCGCCGAGGCCCTGGCCGTGGATCAGCGGCGTGAGGTCGAGCCGGTGCTGCACCGGCGTGCTGCCTTCCAGTTGCTGCAGCAAATCGCTGCGGCCGACGATCTCGCCCAGGCTGCGCACGCCCAGACGCGCCAGATGGCCGCGCACGTCCTCGGCCACGAAGCGGAAATAGTTCATCACCATTTCCGGCAGGCCGGTGAAATGCTCCTTGCGCAGCACCGGATGCTGGGTGGCCAGGCCGGTGGCGCAGTTGTTGAGGTGGCAGATGCGCAGGTACTTGCAGCCCAGCGCCACCATCGGGCCGGTGCCGAAGCCGAAACTCTCGGCACCGAGCATCGCCGCCTTGATCACGTCCAGGCCGGTCTTCAGGCCGCCGTCGGTCTGCAGCCGCACGCGGCCGCGCAGGTCGTTGCGGCGCAGGGTCTGCTGGGTTTCGGCCAGGCCGAGCTCCCACGGCGCGCCGGCATACTTGATCGAGCTCAGCGGACTGGCGCCGGTGCCGCCGTCGTGGCCGCTGATGGTGATCAGATCCGCGCCGGCCTTGACCACGCCGGCGGCCACCGTGCCCACGCCGGCATGCGAGACCAGCTTCACCGAGATCAGCGCGGCCGGGTTGACCTCCTTCAGGTCGTGGATCAGCTGGGCCAGATCCTCGATCGAGTAGATGTCGTGATGCGGCGGCGGCGAGATCAGGCCGATGCCCGGCTTGGCATAGCGCAGCCGCGCGATGGTGGCGTCCACCTTGTGCCCGGGCAGCTGGCCGCCCTCGCCCGGCTTGGCGCCCTGGGCGATCTTGATCTGCAGCACCTCGGCGTTGACCAGGTAGGTCGGGGTGACGCCGAAACGGCCCGAGGCGACCTGCTTGATCTTGGACATCTTCTCGGTGCCGTAGCGCGCCGGATCCTCACCGCCTTCACCGGAATTGCTGCGTGCGCCGAGCCGGTTCATCGCGATCGCCAGCGCCTCGTGCGCCTCCGGCGACAGCGCGCCCAGCGACATGCCGGCGGAGTCGAAGCGCTTGAGGATGACCTCGACCGGCTCGACCTGATCGAGCGCAATCGCCGCGCCGGCCGGCTGCGGCTGCAACAGATCGCGCAGCGCGGACGGCGGCCGGTGGTCGACGTGGTCGGCGTAAGCGCGGTAATCCTTCGCGTCGCCGCTGCGCACGGCCAGCTGCAGGCTGGCGATCACGTCCGGGTTGTACATGTGGTACTCGCCGCCGTGCATGTACTTGTACAGCCCACCGGCGCGCAGCGGCAGCGCCTCGTTCCAGGCTTCGGCCGCCAGCAGGCGCTGGTCGTGTTCGAGGTCGGCGAAGCTGGCGCCGCCGATACGCGAGGGCGTGCCCGGAAA
This sequence comes from Rhodanobacter sp., assembly GCA_004322005.1. Taxonomy (GTDB): domain Bacteria; phylum Pseudomonadota; class Gammaproteobacteria; order Xanthomonadales; family Rhodanobacteraceae; genus Rhodanobacter. The sequence goes on from SCRF01000105.1 coordinate 11,252, forward strand.
GCACAGCTCCACCACCTCTTTCGACAGCCCCACGATCTCGAACAGCTGCGCGCCGCGGTAGCCGGCGACGGTGGAAATGCCCATCTTGGAAAGGATCTTCAGCAGCCCCTTGCGAATGCCGCGGCGGTAGCTGCGCCCGACTTCGAGGCGGTCGTTGGCGATGTGGCCCTCGCGGCCCAGCTCGAACAGGCTCTGGTAGGCCAGCCACGGATAGATCGCGGTGGCGCCGAAACCGAGCAGGCAGGCGAACTGATGCGGATCGCGCGGGGTGGCAGTCTCCACGATGATGTTGCACTGGCAGCGCAGACCCTGCTCGATCAGGTAGGCATGCACGGCGCCGACGGCCAGCAGCGCATGCATCGGCAGCAGTTCGCGCTGCGGATGACGGTCGCTGAGAAACACCAGCGTCTGGCCCGCGCGCACGGCCTGCGCGGTCTCGCGGCACAGCCGGTGCAATGCGGCCTGCAGCCCTTCCTCGTGCGCGTACATCAGATCGAAACGCGGGGTGCCGGCGAACTGCGGCAGCGCCAGCAGCTGGCGCAACTTGCGCTGCGACAGCACCGGCGAGTTGATCAGGGTCTGCTTCGCGTTCTCCGGCTTGAGCTCGAACACGTTGCCCTCGGGACCGAGCTGGGTCACCAGCGACATCACCAGCTTTTCGCGCAATGGATCAATCGGCGGGTTGGTCACCTGCGCGAACGCCTGGCGGAACCGGTCGAACAGCGGACGCACCTGGCGCGACATCGCCGCGACCGGGGTGTCGTCGCCCATCGAGCCGGTGGCTTCGATCTCCAGGTCGGCCAGTGCCTTGAGCACCGACTCGCGCTCCTCGCGGGTCAGTCCGTACAGCTTCTGGTAGCGGTGCAGTTCGTCGGCCGGCAGCGGTTCGGCCGCCAGCGAGGGGTCGATCAGATCCGATTCCAGATAGCTGACGCCGGCGCGCAGCCAGTCGCGGTACGGCGCGCGCTTGCGGTTGATGTCGTCGATGTCGGCGTCGCGCAGCAGGCGATGCGCCTTCAGATCCACCGCGATCATCTCGCCCGGCGCGAGACGGCCCTTGGCGAGCACGCGGGCGGAAGGTACATCCCACAGGCCCGCTTCGGACGCCACGATCAGATGGTTGTCGTCCGACAGCGCCCAGCGCGCCGGGCGCAGGCCGTTGCGATCGAGCGTGCACGCGGCGTAATGGCCATCGCACATCACCAGGCCGGCCGGGCCGTCCCACGGCTCGCTGTGCAGCGCGTAGTACTCGTAGAACGCGGCCAGATCCTCGTCGATGCCCTCGCGCGCGGCGAACGCCGGCGGCACCAGCACGCGCATCGCGGCGAGCAGGTCGAGGCCACCGGCCAGCAGCATCTCCAGCGCGTTGTCCAGGCTCTCCGAATCCGAGCCGGTCTGCGACACCAGCGGCCCCAGATCGGACAGATCCAGCAGCGGCGAGCGCAGGATCGACTGGCGCGACTGCATCCAGCGCCGGTTGGCGCGGATGGTGTTGATCTCGCCGTTGTGCGCCAGCAGCCGGAACGGCTGGGCCAGCCGCCACTGCGGCGTGGTGTTGGTGGAGAAGCGCTGATGGAACACCATCGCGTCCGTCGCCAGCGCCGGATGCCGCAGATCCGGGTACACCTCGCGCAGCCTGCCCGGCGTGGCCATCGCCTTGTAGCCGATCACCTGCGCCGACAGCGTGACCACATAGAACTGCGCGTCGTCGCGCAGCGCGAACTCGGCACGGCGGCGGGCGCGGAACAAGGCGCGCTCGAACGCCGCCTCGTCGATCCCGGCAACCGGCTCCACGAAAATCTGCCGCACCCGCGGTTGCGCCGCGGCGGCAAGCTGCCCGCATGCCTCGGCGTCGACTGCCACTTCGCGCCAGCCGGCCACTTCCACGCCTTCTTCGCGCAGGCAGTCTTCGAGCGCAGCCACTGCCGCCGCACCGCCCGCGGGATCGAGAAACACCACACCGGCCGCGAAGTGCTCGCCCAGCGCGATACCCGCTTCCTTCGCCAGCGCCCGCAGCCACGACTGCGGCCGATGCAGCAGCACGCCGCAGCCGTCGCCGCTGACGCCGTCGGCATTGATGCCGCCACGATGGGAAAGTTTGGCCAGCGCCGCAAAGGCGGTATCGACGACCCAGGCACTGGCACGTCCATCGACCTGCGCAACCAGGCCGAAGCCACAGCTGTCGTGCTCGAAAGCCTGGTCATACAGGGTCGGGATCTGCGATTGCGCCATCGTGTTCTACCAGCGGATTGAGTTGGCCTTCCGTGTACGGCAAGGGGCGCCGGGGTGGCGCTGCCGCACGTGAGGTGAACGCTGACTAGAACACACCTGTTGCGTCGCGTCAAAATTTGTTTGGACGGCTATCTGCCGGACTGTGATTTGCGGTGCGCAGCTGAATGGTTCAGCCTCCATCGCCCGGAACCCGTCGGCGCACGCGGCATCATCGCCGGGCCGGCGGTGCCAGCCCGCATGCCGCCATGCTCGCTCCCGCTTACCGGCTCGGTGATAATCAGCCGATGCCCAATCACGCACGCTTCGTCCACCCGTCCCTCGCCGGCCTGTCTATCGTTGCCGCCCTGCTCTGCGCGTTCACGAGCTTCCCGACCGATGCCCGCCAGAACGCCAGGGACCGAACCGAACAGGCCGCCGCCGAGAAGAAACTGGCCGACGTGCGCAGCCGGATGGAGGCGCTGGCGAGGCAGCAGGCCGCCACCGCGGCCCGTCGCGACAGCCTGAATGCCGCACTGGCCAGGCGGGCCAATGCCCTGGCCAGTGCGGCGCGGGCGCTGCATCAGACCGAGACCGAGCTGGCCGCCAAGCAACAGCAGCTGGCGCAACTGCAACAGCAGCGCGCCGCCTTGAAGCAGGCCCTAGCCGACCAGCATGCGGCCATCGTCGACCTGCTGCGCGCGACCTACGCACTCGGCCACGGCTCGGATCTGCGCCTGCTGCTGGGCGACGAGGACGTGGCACGCATCTCGCGGGCGCTGGTGTATTCGCGGTATTTCCAGCAGGACCGCGTTCGTCGCGTGCATCAGCTGATGGCCGATCTGGCCAGGCTGCAGGAGCTGGAAACCACGATCACCACCGAGCAGCAGGCCTTGCAGGCGGCACAGCAGCAGCGCCGGCAGCAGACCGCGACGCTGGCCAGGCAGCGCGCCGCCCAGCAGAAACTCGCCGCCGAAGCCGATGCGCAGTACAAGGATCAGGCGCAACGACTGGCCGCGCTCAGGCAGAACGCCGAATCGCTCAATCGACTGCTCGACAAGTTGCAGAAAGCGATCGACGCCGCCGCCCGGGAGGCTGCGCGCGCCCGACACGCCGGACGCAAAGTGCCGTCATCTTCGCTCGCCGCCGGCGGCGCTGCTGCCGACATCCGTGGCGGCCTGCCCTGGCCCGCCGATGGCGTAGTCAACAGCTACGGCAATGGTGTGCTGATCAAGGCCAGGGGCGGTAGCGAAGTCCACGCGGTGGCACGCGGCCGGGTGGTCTACGCCGGCTATCTGCGTGGCTACGGCATGCTGCTGATCCTCAACCACGGCAACGGCTGGATGAGCATGTACGGCGATAACGAGACCCTGCTGCACAATGTCGGCGACCAGGTCGAGGCCGGTGATCCGATCGGCACCGCCAGCCCGCCCACCGCCATCAATACCGGCGTGTACTTCGAGTTGCGCAAGAACGGGAAACCGGTCGATCCACGCCATTGGCTGAGCCTGCGACGCCATTGACGCCACCGGCATGGCGTCGCAGGCTAGCAGTCTGTCGGATGAATTCGGATGAATTACGCCTGCGTCCGGTTGTCACAAGCTCTGCCCTCCCTCTGTCGCGTGCCGCGCGACACTTGACCGTTGCTCGGAGTCATCTGCATGCGTCTTTCCACCCGCTTCCGGACCACCCTCCCGCTGGCTGCCTTGCTGCTGCTGCCACTGCCGCTCGTGCGGGCGCAAACGGCACCTGCTGCCGCAACCAGTGCGGCAGCGCCGACGGCCGATTTGCCGGCGGCGGCCGGCAGTGCCGGCAATCCCGCCAACAGCAACGCCGATCAGGTGGACCTGGAAGACATCCGCAACTTCAGC
>SCRF01000106.1 GCA_004322005.1 Rhodanobacter sp.
CGGTAACGCTTGAAAGCATTCGCGCACAGGGTGCGCTCCTACGCGGCAACGCTTGAATGGAGGTTTGCTGATATGTGGTATTTCTCATGGATCCTCGGGCTGGGCCTGGCCTGCGCCTTCGCCGTCCTCAACGCGATGTGGTACGAGGTGCATGCCACCGACGAGGCGCACCGCCAGCGCGACGATTTCGAATTGCCGGACGAACTGACCTAGCAGCCTGCGATACGCGTGCCCGGTCAACCGCGTGCGGCCAGCAACGTCTCGATCGCGTCGATCTCCTTGGGCACGGCTGCGGTGAGCACCTCATTGCCGTCGCGGGTCACCACCACATCGTCCTCGATGCGGATGCCGATGCCGCGCCAGCGCTCGGCCACCGAACGATCGTCCGGTGCCACATACAGGCCCGGCTCCACCGTCAGCACCATGTCCGGCTCCAGCAGGCGCGATTCGCCGGCGACGCGGTAGTCGCCGACGTCGTGCACGTCCATGCCCAGCCAGTGACCGGTCTTGGCCGGGAAAAAGCGCTGATAGCTGCCCTCGGCGACCGCCGCATCGGCACTGCCCTTGAGCAGGCCGAGCGCGCACAGGCCTTCGCTGAGCACCCGCACCGCCGCCACGTGTGCCGCGCTGAAGGGCCGGCCGGGGCGCACTTCGTCGATCGCCGCAAGCTGCGCGGCCAGCACCACTTCGTAGAGTGCACGCTGCTCGCGGCTGTAGCGGCCGCCGATCGGGAACGTGCGGCTGATGTCGGACGCATAGCAGTCCACTTCGGCGCCAGCGTCGATCAGCAACAGTTCGCCGTCTCGCAGCAACGCCCGATTGGCCTGGTAATGCATCACGCAGGCATTGGCGCCACTGGCCACGATCGGCGCAAATGCCGGCACCGCGCTGCGGCTGCGCATGACCCGCAGCAGCTCGGCCTCGACCTCGTACTCGTAGCGGCCCGGCGTGACGACCTGCAACGCCGCCAGATGCGCCTCGGCCGCAATCGCGGCGGACGAGCGCATCAGCTTCAGCTCGGCACGCGACTTGTACAGGCGCAGGTCATGCAGCAGATAGCCCAGCGCCACGAATTCCTTCGGCACCACGCCGCCACCACGCAGCTGTCGCAGGCGACGCATCCAGCCGAGCAGGCGCGCGTCGAACTCCGGTTCGCGGCCGAAATGGCAATAGACCCTGCCGCGACCTTCGATCATCCCGGGCAGGATGTCGTCGATATCCTCGATCGGGAACGCGTCATCCATGCCGTATTCGGCAACCGCCCGCTCGGTGCCGATGGATTGGCCGTGCCAGCGTTCACGGGCGGGATCGCGTTCGCGGCAGAACAGCACAGTCTCGCCGTGCCGCCGCCCGGGAAGCAGCGCCAGCACCGCATCGGGTTCGGGAAAACCGCCCAGATAGTGGAAGTCCGAATCCTGCCGGTACGGCCACGCCGCGTCGGCATTGCGCATGCGTTCGGGCGCGGCGGCCACCAGCAACACCGCGTCCTCGCCGGCCATCTGCATCAGCTGGCGGCGACGGCGCACGAATTCCTCCGCTGCGATCGCCAACGCGGCCAGCCCTGATGCGGCAGGAATCAATGCAGGCCGCCGCTGGCGGGCTGGCCGGGCGCGGCGCATTCGGTGTGCAGCAGCATCGCGCCCATGCGCACGAACTCCTGCACTTCGATCAACGCGTCCTCGTCCTCGTCCTCATCGCCGAAATCGAATGATGAGCCGGCGATCATGCCCAGGTCGCGCAGAATTTCCTGGGCTTCGTCCGACAACTGCGCATGCGCGGTGGCACCGGCGAGGCCGAAGCCGCCCAGGAAGCCGCGACACCAGTCGACCATCGCCTCGACGCGCTCGGCCAGCGGACGGTCATCCTCGGGCAGCAACGGTTCGAAGCCCAGTTCGGGGTCGGCCAGCTCGGTTTCGCACTGCCTGGCCAGCCGCTCGAGCAGTGCCCGGTCAGCCGGCGCCGGGCTGACCGCCTGATCATCCAGTTGCAGCGCCGCCAGCACCGGGACTTGCCGCAAAGAACCGCCGCCAGCCAGATAGCCGCACAACGAACCATGCAGATCGCTGGCCTCGGTGCCCAGTTGCAAACGCATGATCAGTGCGTCGATTTCGTCATGGCCCACTATCCCGGCAGCCTTCATGGCGGCGCTCCTCAAGGTGAATGCCCCAAGTTTAATGCACCCGTCCCCGGCCATCGGTTCCTGTCGACGGCATCGCTGACTTGTGCCGACGTCCTGCTATAGTTTCCCGCATGAGCACGTCTGACGAGCTTCCATCCAATCATGTCCATCAGGAACTGGCCGCACTGGGCCAGCAGCTTGATCGTCTGCTCGAGACCGTGCGCCGGCTCAACGAGGAAAACCGCAGTCTGCGCCTGAGCCAGGAGCAATTGGCCGGTGAGCGTGCAGGTCTGATGGCCCGCAACGAGCAGGCGCGCAGCCGGGTCGAGGCGATGATCCAGCGGCTGAAATCGCTCGAGAGCAATGGCTGAGCCATGAACAACCCGTCTGTGCCGGCACAACCTGCCGAACCTGTCGCGCTGCGTCTGATCGACCGCGAATTCCTGATTGCCTGCGCGCCGGAAGAACGCGAAGGCCTGATCGAGGCGGCCAGCTTCCTCGATCGCAAGATGCGCGAACTGCGCGCGAACGCCAGGGCACCCAGCTTCGAGCGCCTCGCCGTATTGACCGCGATCAGCATTACCCACGAGTTTCTTGCCTTGCGCAAGCGGCACGATGGGCAGGAACAAAGCCTCAGCGACAGCCTCGCCGCACTGCGGCACAAGCTGGATGCCATACTGGAAAGCGATCCGGCCAAACGCTGAGACACCGTCATTTCCGCACCACGCATCCCGTTTGGGTTCGCCTGCCGGCTCATCCCAGCCTGTTCGCTGCAAGTGCCGGGCACCAGGTCATTCGAGGTTCCTGCGGTGGCACATTGCGCGGCAAGCGCCTAAAATAAACCCCGGCGTTTACTGCGATGTGCGCCAGCACACTCTTACATTTGCCTTGTTCCTAAATACGGCCCCGGGTCGGCTTCACATCGGCTGTTGTGCATGTCCGCCACGTGCGGAAAGCCTCGAGGCCATGTAGCTCTCCCACCTGATCCATCTTGGATCAAGGTCGTTTGGTGGGCAGCGGCATCGCGGTTTACGCCACCTATTTCCCGCCCGGTCGTCGCCCTGCACCATGGAACCGGACCAGGTGCCCGCGACGCCGTCCGTCGGGCCGGCTTTCGACTGGAGATACGCGACACGTGGACGCCACCGCCCGACGCCGCGAGCTTCGCCAGAGCCTGGCCGAACGCCGCCGCGCACTCAGCCCACCCGAACGCATGACCGCGGCGCAGGGCCTGCGGCGCAGTCTCGAGCAGTTGCCGGAATACCTTGCCGACAACCGGGTCGCCGGCTACTGGGCCAGCGATGGCGAGCTGCCCCTGAACCTGGTGATCCCGCCGCTGGCGGCGCGCGGCCAGCAGTTTCTGCTGCCGGTGGTCAGCCCGGGCAAGCGCCTGCGTTTCGCCCGATGGCAATCCGGCGAAGCGGTGCAGCCGAACCGCTACGGCATCCCCGAACCGGTCGCTCCGGGCGAACTGCTCGAGCCATTCCAGCTCGATCTGGTTTTCCTGCCGCTGCTCGGGTTCGACCGCCGCGGACAGCGGCTCGGCACCGGCGGCGGCTACTACGATCGCAGCTTCGCCTTCCTGAAGAAACAGGTGCGGCCCACCGAACCGCTGTTGGTCGGCATCGCCTATGCATTCCAGGAATTGCCGCGGATCGAAGCTGAAGCCTGGGACGTTGCACTCGACTTCATCGCCACCGATCGCGAACTGATCGACTGCCACGCAAGCGCAAGCGGGCCGGGCACTGGGGAAAATCCATGAACCGCGATGCCGACAACCCCGCGGCACCCCGCTACTGGCTGATGAAGTCGGAGCCGGAGGCATTTTCGATCGACGATCTGAAGCGCAAGCGCCGCGAACCCTGGGACGGTGTGCGCAATTACCAGGCGCGCAACTTCATGCGCGACGGCATGCATCCGGGCGATCGTGTCTTCTTCTATCACTCCAACTGCACCACGCCCGGCATCGTCGGCATCGCCGAGGTCGCCACGGACGCCTATCCGGACCCCAGCCAGTTCGACCCGGCCAGCAAATACTTCGACCCGGCCAGCACACGCGGACAACCGCGCTGGATGCTGGTCGACGTGAAGTTCGTCAGAAAACTCAAGCGCACGATCAGCCTGGACGAACTCAAGGACCATGACGCCCTGCTCGCCATGCCGCTGCTGCGCAAGGGCAACCGGCTGTCGGTGATGCCAGTGGGTGCCGCGGAGTGGGCGTATATCCTCGATCTCGAATAACCCCGCCTGGAACCGTACCGTAGGAGCGCACCCTGTGCGCGAATGCTTTTGCCCACACCCGCGTAAAAAGCATCGCGCACAGGGTGCGCTCCTACAACAAAATCGCGGGTTGTGCGAGATTCGCCGCGGCGCGAAGGGCCGGCGCTCGCCCTGGCGCCGGCCGGCCGCCATAATGCAGCACCCCCTCCGCACGGCAGCCCCCATGAACAACGCCAACGAAAAACGCCTGGCCGGTGAGGCCGCGATCCGCTATGTCGAGGGCGGCGCCATCGTCGGCGTCGGCACCGGCTCCACCGTGGCGTTCTTCATCGACGCCCTGGCCGACCTGAGAGATCGTATCCAGGGCGTGGTGTCGAGTTCCGAACAGTCCACCGCGCAGCTGAAGAAACTCGGCATCCCGGTGCTCGACCTCAACGCCTTCGGGCCGCTGTCGATCTACATCGATGGCGCCGACGAATGCGACCCGCACAAGCGCCTGATCAAGGGCGGCGGTGCGGCATTGACCCGCGAAAAGATCATCGCCGCGGCGAGCGCGAAATTCGTCTGCATCATCGACTCCAGCAAGCGCGTCGAGTTGCTGGGCAAGTTCCCGGTGCCGATCGAGGTGATTCCGATGGCACGCAGCCTGATCGGCCGCGAGATCATCAAACGCGGCGGGCAGCCGGTGTGGCGCGATGGCGTGGTCACCGACAATGGCAACTGGATCATCGACGTACACGGTTGGCAGATCGTCGACCCGGCTGGCCTGGAGAGCGAGCTGAACCAGCTGCCCGGCATCGTCACGGTCGGCCTGTTCGCCCGCCGTCCGGCCGACGTGGTGCTGATCGGCGATCGCGAGATGGCCTGACTACGCCGCGACTCGCTGCGTGGATCTAGCGTGCCGCTTCACGCCTGGAGCGGGCCAGCACGCCCGAAGCGAACACACCCAGCTCATACAGCACGATGATCGGCACCGCCAGCATGAACTGCGACAGCACGTCCGGCGGCGACAGCACCGCGGCGATGACGAAGGCACCGACGACGACGTAACGACGGCTCTGGCGCAGCTTCTGCGGCGTAACTACGCCGAGTGCGGCCAGCAGCACCACCGCCACCGGCACTTCGAAGCACAGACCGAAGGCAAAGAACATCGTCAGGACGAAGTCGAGGTACTTGCTGATGTCGGTCATCATTTCCGTGCTGGCCGGGGTGACCATGGCCAGAAAGTGAAACGCCGCCGGCAGCACCAGGAAATACGCGAAGGCACAACCAAGGTAGAACAGCAGCACGGACGAAACCAGCAGTGGCACGGCCAATCGCTTCTCATGGCGATACAGGCCAGGGCTGATGAAAGCCCATAGCTGGTAGAGCACCGCCGGCATGGCCAGAAAGACGGCGGTAACGAAAGCCAGTTTGATGGGCGTGAGAAAGGGGCTGGTGACCTCGATCGCAATCATGTGCCCGCCCTTGGGCAGGCGCGCGAGCAGTGGCCGCGCCAGCCAGCCGTACAGGCGCTGGGCAAACGGCAGCAACGCGACCAGCAGCAGCAGCACGCTGAGGATGGCCTTGAGCAGGCGCGCGCGCAGTTCCAGCAGATGGTTCATCAAACCCATCTCGCCCTCGCTGCCGGGAGTAGTGCTTTCGTCGTTCATCACGATTCCCCGACGACGCCCGCAGCGGCGTTGATGACTTCATCAAGGCGCCGTGCCGCCGCGCGCACCGCACTCGCTGCCATGCGCAACTCTTCGCTGGTACTGGCCGGTGCCAACCCTGCGCGTTCTGCAGCGCCCGCCAGTTCGCGCAGGGAATCGGCCAGCGCCGCTTGCGCTTCATGCAGGCTCCCCGCATCGCCTGTCGCCGAATTTTCGGGCGTGGCTGTCTCCAGCCCGACCGGTGGAACCGGTGTGACAGGCTCCGCATGCTCCGGTTTGGCCGGATCGACAATGTCGCGTGCTTCACGCAGGGCCGCAGCCCCGGAAGTCCGCAGGTCTTCCATTGCCTCGCGCGCCTGCTCTGCCAACGGCGTCACCGCCGAGCGCATATCCTTGGCGACATCACCGATCCCGCTTTTCAGCGACTCCATTTCGATCTGATCCTGCACCTCGGCTTTCACGCTCGCCCAGGCATTGCGGGCGCGACGCACCAGGGTGCCCGCGGTACGTGCCACACCGGGCAGCCGCTCCGGACCGAGCACCACCAAGGCCACCACCGCAATCAGCAGCAGCTCGTTGAAGTCGATACCGAACATGGATGTTTATGAAGCGCGGTCGCGCTGCTCGTCGCTCTTGGTCTGCTCGCTCTTGGCCTGGGGGGCGGCATCGGCAGGCGGATCAGCCTTCAACTCGTGGACGGCCTTGGCCTTTGCGGCCTCATCTTCGTCACCCTGGTTCATACCCTTCTTGAAATTGCGGATCGCTGCGCCGAGATCGTTGCCGGCGTTGCGCAATTTGGCCGTACCAAAGAGCAATACCACGATGACAAGGACAATCAGCCAATGCCAGATGCTGTCTAGGCCAAACATTCATCACCCCACAGACCCTGTCGCATGAGACGGGGCAAGATATTTTGTTTCCGGGCAGCGCCAAAAACACCTGGCGCATCGTAGATCGCAAGCCTAGCACCCGACCCATGCAACCACAATTATTGAGCAACATGCCGGGTTGACTCGACGGCCAACGACACGATCATCGAAGCCCCCTGCCTTGTCCGCATCACCCATCGCGAATAGTTGGGATTGTTCGGCCCGTCCATGGGCCTCACCCGAATGGCACTTGCTTAGGCGCGAAATCATGTTTTTCGTCATTCCCGCGAAAGCGGGAATCCAGCGCCTTTAAGCGCCTGGAGGCCACGGAAGGCACTGGATCCCCGCTTTCGCGGGGATGACGAGCCTTAAGCAAGTGCCATTCGGGCCTCACCCCGCCTCGCGGGGCCAGCCTGCGGCTGTCCAAAATCGTTCCAGACGATTTTGTCGACTGCGCAGGCAGGATGCCGCAGCGAACATCGGCGCAGCCGATGGCCCGCAGGGTTAGGCACGGGAAGTGCCGAATCACGATAGGTTCGCCTCCTGTACCCCAACCAAAACAAAGAACCCGCCACGAGGGCGGGTTCTTTGTTTTGGCTGGGAGACTAGGATTCGAACCTAGATAGACAGCGTCAGAGGCTGTCGTCCTACCATTAGACGATCTCCCAAAAACCGGAACGGCGCACTCTGACCTTTGAGCACCGATCCTGCAAGCGCGTACTCGGTGAGGAATCAGCGCTTCGAGAACTGTGTCGCGCGGCGTGCCTTGTGCAGGCCAACCTTCTTGCGCTCGACTTCGCGGGCATCGCGGGTCACGAAACCGGCCTTGCGCAACGGCGATTTCAGGGTTTCGTCGTACTCGATCAGAGCGCGGGCTATCCCTAAGCGAATCGCACCGGCCTGGCCGGTGATGCCGCCACCGGCAACCGTGACCGTGATGTCGAATTTGGCGGTGTTATCGGTCAATTCGAGCGGCTGGCGCACGATCATGCACGAGGTTTCGCGACCGAAGAACTGCTCGAGCGACTTGCCGTTCACCACGATGTCGCCCTTGCCCTTGCGCAGGAACACGCGGGCGGCGGAGGTCTTGCGGCGGCCGGTGCCATAATTTTGCTGAATTGCCATGGAATTGCCTGGTTTATTGAAAAGTGCAGCCGAAGAAGGCCGCTTTCATGCGCCGGGAACCGCGCATCAAATCTCCAGCGCCTGCGGCTGCTGTGCAGTATGCGGGTGCTCGGCACCACCGTAGACCTTGAGTTTGCGATACATCTCGCGACCCAGCGAATTTTTCGGCAACATGCCCTTGACGGCGATCTCGATCACGCGCTCCGGGTAGGTCGCCAGCAGAACCTTCAGCGTAGTGGTCTTCAGGTTGCCCACGTAGCCGGTGAAGCGGTGGTACTTCTTGTCGTCCAGCTTGTTGCCGGTGACGTGCACCTTCTGTGCGTTGATCACCACGATATAATCGCCGGTGTCGCAATGCGGGGTGTATTCCGGCTTGTGCTTGCCGCGCAGACGATGGGCGATCTCGGTCGACAGGCGGCCCAGCGTCTTGTTCGTGGCGTCGACCACGAACCAGTCGCGCTTGACGTTGTCTGCATTGGCGCTAAACGTTTTCATTTCAGAATACCTGTTCTGCCGCCGTCAGGCGGTCCGCTTCATCGGTGGATCAAAGGCGCGAAATGATAGCGGAGCTAGCACCCATGGCGCAAGCCCACCGACCGGCGGGCTGTGAGCTGGCAATGATAGCATGATGGGCATGCCGCTTGAAAAGTCCCCCGAACACGCTGCAGCCGGCCGCATCGTCGAATGGGCTGACCAATGCGTGCAATGCGGGCTGTGCCTGCCGGTTTGCCCGACCTATGCGCTGGACCGCAACGAGGCGGAATCGCCGCGCGGGCGCATCGCCATCGCTGCTGCATTGGCGCGTGGGCAGGCCGATCCCACGGCGGAGCTGCGTGAACACCTGGATCATTGCCTGGGCTGCCTGAACTGCGAAACGGTATGCCCGGCCCACGTTCAGTATGACGCACTGCTGATCGAAACCCGCGCCCTGCTGGGGCCGTCGCCGCAACGCCCCCGGCCATGGCTGAACCTGATCAAGCGACCCGCATGGCTGCGCACACTGCGGCGGATCGGCAGCTGGCTCGCGCTGCCCCGCTGGCAAGGCTGGCTGGCACGGCAGCTGCCCATGCACTCGGCGTTACGCGCCGCCTTGCGCATCATGCCCACGATGGCGCCGGCCGCACGCGTTCGACCCTGTGACAAGGGCACTGGGCAGCCACACCTGGCGCTGTTCCCCGGCTGCGTGGCCAGCGTCGACGACGCCGAGGCGCAACAGGCCGCCGTCACCCTGTTGCAGGCAGCGGGTTTCCGCGTCAGCGTGCTGCCCGCGTTCTGCTGCGGCGCGATGGATCTGCATGGCGGCGCTGCGCAAGCGGCCGAGCGTGCCGCGCACCGCGTACGCCAGGCCTGGACCGCCAGCAGGGCGACGCAGCTGCTGTCGGTGACACCCGGCTGCCTCGGCACGCTGCGCCGCGCCCTGCCCGGCGTGAACGTGATCGATCCGCTGGAGCTGCTGGCGGCGCATGCCGGGCGGCTGCACTTTCGCCCGCTGGCGCAGCGCGTTGCCGTGCATCTCCCGTGCACACAGATCAATGTGGCGCACAGCGACGGTGCGCTGTTGCAGCTGCTGCGCCGCGTGCCCGGACTGCAACTGTCCACGCTGCCGCGCCCGCCGTATTGCTGCGGCGCGGCCGGCAGCCATCTGCTGGAGTTTCCCGCACGCGCCACGCAACTGCGCGACGACACGCTGCGACAAGCGGCCACGCTGGAGCCGCAGCTGCTTCTGTCGTCCAATATCGGCTGCCGCCTGCATCTGGCTGCGGGTATCGGGGAACTGGAGCTGCACTGGCCGCATCAGCACCCATTGACCTTGCTGGCGCAACAGCTTGAATGAAGAGTCCGCACACGGATGTGCGGTCTTGCCCTTCGCGAAACGGATTTCGCGTAAAACAACACCATGAAGAGTCCGCACACGGACGGGCGGTCTTAAGCTCTTCGCGAAACGGACTTCGCGTAAAATGACCCCATGAATATCCGCACGCTGACCCCGCTCGATCGCCTGCTGGCCGGATGCGAACGCGCCCTGGAAGCGATCGCCGGCACGCCACCCGCCGATCGCCCTTCGCCCGCCGCCGACCTTGCCGAAGCGGAGCTGGACGACACCGAACGTCGCCATGCCGCCGGCCTGATGCGGGTCAACCATACCGGCGAGGTCTGTGCCCAGGCGCTGTATTTCGGCCAGGCCGCGCTGGCCCGCAACGCTGACACCCGCGCGCACCTGCTGCACGCCGCCGCCGAGGAGACCGATCATCTGGCCTGGTGTGCCGCGCGGCTGCAGCAACTGCACAGCCGCCCCAGCCTGCTCAATCCGCTGTGGTATCTGGGCAGTTACGCAATCGGCGCCGCCGCCGCCCTGGCCGGCGACCCGCTCAGCCTTGGTTTCGTGGTCGAGACCGAGCGCCAGGTGGAAGCGCATCTGGCCGAACACCTGGAAAAACTGCCGGCGCAGGACCACCGCTCACGCGCCGTGCTGACCGTGATGCAGGCCGACGAGATCCGCCACGCGAATGCCGCGCAACAACGCGGCGGCATCGATCTGCCGTTCCCGCTGCCGACATTGATGCACTTCAGCTCGCTGGTGATGAAAGCGGTCGCCTACCGCGTGTAGGAGCGCACCCTGTGCGCGAATGCCTTTTGGTGGATCCATGCAAAAGGCATTCGCGCACAGGGTGCGCTCCTACACGCGACCCATACGGTGAAAAACCCGCCTCACGGCGGGTTTTTCGCTACATCAGGTTGCGGCCGTGGAACAGCTCCTCGATCTCGCGGCGCAGCAGCGACTCGATGCGCTGACGCTCCTTGAACGAGAGGTCGTCGGCGTGCGACTCGAACAGGTAGGTGTCGAGGTCGAAATCCTTGATGTGCATCTTCGTGTGGAACATGTTTTCCTGGTACACGTTGACGTCGAACATCTCGTACTTCTGGCGGATGTGCCGCGCCAGATAGTCCTGCACCGAGTTGATCTTGTGGTCGATGAAGTGCTTCTTGCCCTTCACGTCGCGGGTGAAGCCGCGCACCCGGTAATCGCACACCACGATGTCCGACTCGAAGCTGTCGATCAGGTAGTTCAACGCCTTCAGCGGCGAGATCACCCCGCAGGTGGCCACGTCGATGTCCGCGCGGAACGTGGCGATGCCGTTGTGCGGATGCGTTTCCGGGTAGGTATGGACGGTGATGTGGCTCTTGTCCATGTGCGCGACCACGGCGCCGGAAATGGTGTCGCGGCCGAGCTTCTCCAGCACCGGCTCCTCGGAAATCAGCATGGTCACCGAGGCGCCCTGCGGGTTGTAGTCCTGGCGTGCGATGTTGAGGATGTTCGCGCCGATGATCTCGGCCACGTCGGTGAGAATCTGGGTCAGGCGATCGGCATCGTATTGTTCATCGATGTATTCGATGTAGCGCTGGCGCTGCTCCTCGGACACCGCGTAGCAGATGTCGTAGATATTGAAGCTCAGCGCCTTGGTCAGGTTGTTGAAACCCTGCAGGCGCAGACGGGGAAGTGGTTTCACCACGGCGGCTCTCCATGGCCGATCCCGGCCAGCAGTAGAGGCGGGTTAGCGACAAGGGTCCCCGCTGGATGGTATGGCGCGCAGGCAACAACCTTCCGCGACCCTCGTGACCGGCATGCGACAAACTCGTCGACACCGAAAGACCGCGTAGTATGCGGCAAAAAATTCGGAAATTGAACCTGCGGCAAACCATCCGGGTTTGTCATAATGCCAGGTGTGCTGAATGGTCAGGTATACATATGAAGCGATCATGGTGATCGTCGTTCAAAACAGCCAGCTTCAGGAGCTACCGTGGCACAACCCCTCAAATACCAGTTGCAGCAGGCCTTCGAACGCTCCCAGGCACCGCTCAACTTCGCCCCCGACCCGGCATCGATGGAACGCTTCCTGGCGCTGTGCCATCGCCGCCGTTACCCCGGCAAGACCGCGATCATCCGCCCCGGCGACCCGGCCAACACGCTGTATTACGTGATCGAAGGCTCGCTGGCGGTGGCCACCGAGGACGAGCAGGGGCGCGAGCTGATCCTTGCCTACATCAGCCGCGGCCAGTTCATCGGCGAGATGGGCCTGTTCGTGGAGCAGGCACAACGCGAGTCGATGGTACGCACCCGCACCCCGTGCGAAATGGCCGAGATCAGCTACGAACGGCTGTTCCAGCTGATGGAAGGCCCGCTGCGCGAGGAATGCCCGAAAATCCTGTTTGCGATCGGCGCCCAGCTCACCAACCGGTTGCTGCGCACCTCGCGCCAGGTCAGCCGGATGGCGTTCATGGACGTCACCAACCGCATTTCACGCACGCTGCTGGACCTGTGCCAGGAGCCCGATTCGATGACCCATCCGGACGGCACCCAGATCCGCATCTCGCGGCAGGAAATAAGCCGCATCGTGGGCTGCTCGCGCGAGATGGTCGGCCGCGTGCTCAAGCAGCTGGAGGAGCAGGGCATGATCAACGTTTCCGGCAAGACGATCGTGGTGCTCGGCACCCGCTAGAGTCTGCTCGCCGGTGTCGCGCGTGTCGTGTGCTGGTTGTGTAGTGCGCTTCAGAACCAGTCGACGCGGGTAATCGTCCGGCCCAGCGCCTTCTCGACCTTCTCGCACAGCGTCGGCGTACCGTTGACCAGCACCACCTCCGCGGCGGGTTGCAGCATCGGCAGGTCCTGCAGCGCATCGCTGTAGGCCGCCTGCCATGCCGTGAGACCGTGCTGCGCCAGCTGCCGCACCTTGCGCGCACCCACGTTGTGCCAATGTGGCCGCATGCCGAGCCAGCCCGGACGCAGCTGCGAAGCGAGCACTTCCAGACCGGTCAGCCCCAGCTGCTGCAGGATGCCGTTCACCAAGGTGTGCTCGCAGCCAGTCACCACGATCACCCGGTCGCCGGCTGCCTGATGGCGGCGCAATGCCAGCAAGCCGTCGCGAAGGAACTGCCGCGGCCGGCGTGCCAGGGCCGCGGCGAAGCCGCATGCCGCGACCCGGTAATGCCTTTCGTCCACCCCCAGCAGCGCAATACGCACCAGCATGTGCGCCGGCAGGCGGCGCGAGAACGGCAGTTGCACCAACAGCAGCGGCAGGCAGACCAAGGCCAGCAACCCACGCCACGGCGAACGGGCATAGCGCTCGCGCATGAACAGACGAAACGCATCGCCATGCATCAGCACGCCATCGAAATCGAACAGCACGACGCGCGAGGTCGCGGCACTCGTATCCGGCTTCACCGCGCTGACGGCATCCTGCTCAAGCATGCCGATCACTGCGCGGCGAACAATCGTCGCAGTTCGCTGCCCGGGTCCTCGACGCGCATGAAGGCCTCGCCGACCAGAAACGCCTGGATGCCCCCCGCACGCAGACGCGCCACGTCATCCGGCGTGCGGATGCCCGACTCAGCCACCAACACGCGGTCGTACTCGATCAGCTCCTGCAGGGCCAGCGAGGTTTCCAGCGAGGTCTCGAAATTGCGCAGGTTGCGATTGTTGACGCCGATCAGCGGCACCGGCAGCGCCAGCGCGCGCTCCATCTCGTCCTCGTCGTGCACTTCGCACAGCACGTCCAGGTCGAGTTCGGCGGCCAGCAGCGACAGCTGCATCAGCATGTCGTCTTCGAGTGCGGCGACGATCAGCAGGATGCAGTCGGCGCCGATCGCACGCGCCTCGTAGACCTGATACGGATCGACGATGAAATCCTTGCGCAACACCGGCAGCGAACACGCCGCCCGGGCCTGCTGCAGAAAACTCTCGCTGCCCTGGAAAAAATCGTTGTCGGTCAGCACCGACAGGCAGGCTGCACCCGCCGCCTCGTAGCTGTGCGCAATCGCGGCCGGATCGAAATTCTCGCGAATCACGCCCTTGCTCGGGCTGGCCTTCTTCACCTCGGCAATCACCGCCGGCAGGCCGGCCGCAATCTTCGCCTCGATCGCGGCGGCGAAACCGCGGGTGTCCGGCAGTTCCGCGATGCGTGCAGACAACTCCGCCAGAGGCAGCTTCGCCTGGCGCTCGGCAACTTCTTCCACCTTGCGGGCAAGAATGCGATTGAGGATGTCGGACATGGCATCTCGCTGTTGCTGTAGGAGCGCACCTTGTGCGCGATTGTAGGAGCGCATCCTATGCGCGACTGCTCTTGTAGGAGCGCATCCTATGCGCGATTGCTCTTGTAGGAGCGCACCTTGTGCGCGAATGCTTTTGCAGGAATCTCGGCAAAAAGCTTTCGCGCACAGGGTGCGCTCCTACAGCTGGCCGGCAAGCCGTCGGGTAGCCGCCACGAACGCCAGCATTTTCGCACGTGCCGCGCCGCTGGCAATCACTGCCCGCGCCTGCACGATACCTTCGTCGATGGATTCGACCACATCGGCCGCATACAGCGCCGCGCCGGCGTTCAGGCAGACGATGTCGTGCGGCACGCCGCGGCGGCCTTGCAGGACTTCCAGCAACATCGCCTTCGATTCCTCCACATTCTCGACCCTGAGGTTGCGGCTGGAGGCCATCGCCAGGCCGAAATCCTCCGGCTCCAACTCGTACTCGCGTACCACGCCGTGACGCAACTCGCCGACCAGGGTGGCGGCGCCGAGCGAGATTTCATCCATGCCGTCGCGTCCCCACACCACCAGCGCGTGCCGTGCGCCCAGCGCCTGCAGCACGCGGATCTGGATGCCGACCAGATCGGGATGGAACACACCCATCAGGATGTTCGGCGCACCGGCCGGATTGGTCAGCGGCCCGAGGATGTTGAACAGCGTGCGCACGCCCATTTCCTTGCGCACCGGCGCCACCGCCTTCATCGCCGGATGGTGGTTCGGCGCGAACATGAAACCGATGCCGGTCTCGCGCATGCACTGCGCCACCTGTGCCGGCGTCAGATCGATCGATGCGCCCAGCGCTTCGAGCACGTCCGCACTGCCGGATCGGGACGATACGCTGCGCCCGCCGTGCTTGGCCACCTGCGCACCGGCGGCGGCGGCGATGAACATCGAGGCGGTGGAGATGTTGAAGCTGGACGCGCCGTCGCCGCCGGTACCGACAATGTCGAGCAGATGCTCGTTGCCGTCCGCCGTACCCGAAAGCGGCACCTTGGTCGACAGTTCGCGCATCACGCGCGCGGCACCGGTAATCTCGCCGACCGTCTCCTTCTTCACGCGCAGACCGGTGATGATCGCCGCGGTCATCAGCGGGCTCACTTCGCCGCGCATGATCTGGCGCATCAGCGCAACCATCTCGTCGTGGAAGATCTCGCGATGCTCGATCGTGCGCCGCAGTGCCTCCTGCGGCGTGATCGTGATGTTGCGCTGCGACCCGCTCACGCGGCGAGCTTCAATGGCAGGCCGAGGAAATTGCGCAGCAGGTCGTGGCCATGCTGGGTGAGGATCGACTCCGGATGGAACTGCACGCCCTCCACCGGCAACGTCTTGTGGCGCAATCCCATGATCTCGTCGATCGAGCCGTCCGCGTTCTCGGTCCACGCGGTCACTTCCAGACAATCCGGCAGCGACGACTGCTCGACCACCAGCGAGTGGTAGCGCGTCGCCTCGAACGGATCGGGCAAACCGGCGAACACGCCCTGCCCGCGATGCCGCATCGGCGAGGTCTTGCCGTGCATGATCCGTTTCGCCCGGATCACCTTGCCGCCGAACGCCTGGCCGATCGCCTGATGGCCAAGGCACACGCCGAACACCGGAATCTCGCGCGAAAGCTCGCGCAGCACGGCCAGCGACACGCCCGCGTCGTCCGGCGTGCCGGGGCCCGGCGAAATCATGATGTGCGAGGGCCGCAAGGCGCGGATGCCGGCCACATCCAGCGCATCGTTGCGCACCACCTTCACCTGCTGCCCCAGCTCGCCCAGGTACTGCACGAGGTTGAAGGTGAAACTGTCGTAGTTGTCGATCATCAGGAGCATGCGGTGACCTTCGTCGTTGCCGGCGCACGCCGATGGCGCGCCGCTCAAGCATACCAAGCGCACCAACCTCCTGTGCGTCGGCACGAACGCGACGCGACGGCCAGGAGCCTGTCGGTTCAGTCCTTCGGCGTTTCGCGCGAACCGGCCGCCACTTCCTGCAGCGCGGCCGAGACGGCATCGCGCGTGCGGCGAAACAGTGCCAGCGCACGCAGATTGCGTTCAAGTTCGGCGAGTGTCAGCGGGAGGGAGAAGTCGTCTTTTTCAATGGCGATCCAGCTGTGCACGCGCTGCAGGTCGACCGGCACGTGCGCGGCATGCAGCGCCTCGATCACGTCGGCCGGCTTCAGGTCGGCCACCTCGCAGACCAGCCGCCACAGCCAGTTCATGCGCATGGGGTCGACCCCGCGATTCATCGGCTGGCGACGGTAGAGGCGCTGGAGTGAGTCATTGGTTGTCATGCTGGCAAGTCCGGCAACACGCCCGTGCGCCGTATCATGGGTGCCTCCGCCCCGTTGGGCATCAACCCGGAAGGCCGGCCCGCACCCGATTCAGACGCTGATCGGTACCGGCCAAGTTGACCACAACCGCGCGCCCGAATAAACCCGGCAAGCGGTCACAACCCCTTCGCCGCCTGCGCCACCGCACGGAACAGCGCGCGACCCTTGCTCATGGTTTCCTCCCATTCGGTCGCGGGGTCGGAATCGTAGACGATGCCGGCACCGGCCTGCACGTGCAGCCGGCCGTTCTGGATCACCGCGGTGCGGATGGCGATCGCGGTATCCGCATCGCCCCACCAGCCGATCCAGCCGATCGCGCCGGCATAGATGTTGCGCTTGCACGGTTCCAGTTCCTGGATGATCTCCAGCGCGCGGATCTTCGGCGCGCCGCTGAGCGTACCGGCGGGAAAGGTGGCCTTGAGCACGTCCATGTAGCTGAGGCCCGGCTTGGCGGTGCCCTGCACCTGCGAGACGATGTGCATCACGTGCGAGTAGCGCTCGATCGCGAACGATTCACTGACCTCGACGCTGCCGGTCTCGCTGATCCGGCCAATGTCGTTGCGGCCCAGGTCGATCAGCATCACGTGCTCGGCGCGTTCCTTCGGGTCGGCCAGCAGTTCCGCCTCCAGCGCCTTGTCCTCTTGCTCGGTGGCGCCGCGCCTGCGCGTGCCGGCCAGCGGGCGCACCACCACCTTGCCGTCCTTCAGGCGTGCCAGGATCTCCGGCGAGGAGCCCACGATCTGGGTGTCGCCCAGATCGAAGAAGTACATGTACGGCGAGGGATTGAGCGCGCGCAGCGCCCGGTACACGTCGACCGGCCGCGCATGGAAGCCCACGCTGAGCCGCTGCGACGGCACCACCTGGAAGATGTCGCCCGCGCGGATATGTTCCTTGGCGCGCTCGACCATCGCCTCGAACTCCTCGCGGGTGAACGACGAGGTGAAATCGCCTTCGTCCAGCGCCACCGACTGGGCCAGCTGCGGATACGACGCACCGGCCTGGCGCAGCCGGTAGACCAGCGCCTCCAGCCGGCGCTGCGCCACGGCATAGGCCTGCGGCTGCGCGGGGTCGGCATGCACGATCAGGTACAAGCGGCCCTTGAGATTGTCGAACACCGCCACTTCCTCGGCCAGCATCAGCAGCACGTCGGGCGTGCCCAGTTCGTCGGCGCGATCCCACTGCGCCAGCCGCGGCTCGATGTAGCCGATCGTCTCGAAGCCGAAGTAGCCGACCAGGCCGCCGCTGAACGCGGGCAGCTGCGGCAGCCGCGGCACGTCGTACTGCCGTCGCAGCAGCTCGATCTCCGCCAGCGGATCGTCCAGGTGGCGGCGCTCGGTGACCTCGCCCGAATCCTCGACTTCCAGCTCGTGCCCGCGCAGCCGGTACACTCGCTTCGCCGGCAGGCCGATGATCGAATAGCGGCCCCAGGTGGCGCCGCCCTCGACCGACTCGAGCAGGAAGGTGTACGGGCCGTCGGCCAGTTTCAGGTACACCGACAGCGGCGTGTCGAGGTCGGAGAACACCTCGCGCATCAGCGGAATGCGCGTATGGCCCTGGGCAGCCAGCGCGTCGAATTCGTCTTGGGAAATCACCGTAAGCCATCCCTTTGTCCGGACCGCAAACGATAGCAGTCATCTCGCGTACCGTGGCGCACATGGCACGATCGGCTCACCTCGACCGGCCACGGCAAGCAGGTTACCGATCGGAGCACCCAGCGGCCGGAGATCTCGTCTGCCGGTGGGAACCAGGCGAATTTGCAGGACTCGCGGCTGCATTCACATACCACATCACTCTCGTTGCCCCGGATTTGCCGGGACGACAGACGCCAGCGCGTCAGGGCACTACCATGGCGCCTGCGTCACGGTACTGCGCCGATACACCGCCGCCGTTCGAGTCAACCACCCTCCGCGTACCAGCGCGAGGCGGTTTTCGCGGCGACAGGCAGCAAATGACGTCAAGGTGCGCGGGCCTGATCGATCAGCCGAGGTAGACCATGGAACTGAAAGCCCACCTCAAGCGCCTGGCAAAGAAGATACCCGGCACATTCAAGCTCGCGGGTGCGCTTCAATACGCAAAATTTTCCAGGCAATTGCGAAAGGCCGAGGCCGATTATCGGAAAAGAGGTGACCGCCTTGTGCCGCCACCCATGCTCAGGTACCGGGTGCATCGGGCCCTGGACGAAGCAAGCTACACCCAAAACGGGATCTATCTTTCCGGTCTGATGGCCGGCCACATCAAGGCGCTCTTCCCGCAAACCACGGGCTTGAAGGTGCTGGACTTTGCCTGTGGTCCCGGCCGCGTGATCGTCGGGCTCAAAGAAAAGCTCCCCGGCATCCGGTTGTACGGCTCGGATATCGACCTGGAAGCGATCTCGTGGGCATCGCAACACCTCGCCCACATCGCCAGCTTCTCAAGCAACGAACTGCTCCCGCCGGCTATCTTTGCCGCGGATGAATTCGACGTCATCTACAGCATTTCCCTTTTTACACACCTGGACGAGGAACTGCAGCATCGGTGGCTGCAGGAAATGATGCGTATGCTCAAGCCGGGCGGCGTGCTGATCGCCACCACACATGGTGCGCTGTGTACCCCCGCTTGCACTCCGGAAGAGCTGAGGCAGTTGGACAGGGAGGGAATCGTGTTCCGGGTGGGCCATCGGGGCAGACTCAAGCTCGATGGCCTGCCCGAGTTCTACCAGACCACCTTCCACACAAGAGACTACGTGCTCAGGCACTGGTCGGGATTCGGCATCATCGAAAGCTATCTCGAGGGTGGTGTGAACAACCACCAGGACCTGGTCATCTTGCGCAAGCCCGAAGCACCGTCGCACCCTGCGGAAACGCTCACAGGCGCTGCCGCGGCATGCCACGCAGCTGCAGGCTGAACGCCACGCCGCTGCCATCGTCGAGGTTGTGCGCCAGGGCCGTGCCGCCGTGGCGCTCGGCCACCAGGCGCACCACGTACAGGCCCAGGCCCAGATGCGGCGCATCGCCGGGGGTGGCCTTGTCGCGCAGGCTGACCAGCGAATCGAACAGCCGGCCCTGCATCGCCTCGGGCAGCGGTGGGCCCTGGTTGGCCAGCTCGATCTCGGCACCGTCGGCAGTGGCGCGCACGCTCAGCCGCAGCCAGCCCTGCGCCGGGGTGAACGACAGTGCGTTGTCCAGCAGCTTGTCCAGCGCCTGCGCGATCAGCTCGGGCACGCAGTGCATGCGCAGCGGGGCGGCGGGCAGCTCGCAGTCGAGCCGGCGCGTACCGATCAAGGCGCGGTAGGCATCGGCGCAGCCGCGCACCACGTCGCGCAGATCGACATCTTCGGGTTCGGCCGCGCCGATCGAACGCTCCATCCGGCTGGCCTCGCTCATCGCCCGCACCAGCGTGCCCAGTCGCGCCACGCCATCGCGGGCACGCGCCAGATAGGGCTGCGCTTCGGGCACCAGCGCCTC
Organism: Rhodanobacter sp.; assembly: GCA_004322005.1. Taxonomy (GTDB): domain Bacteria; phylum Pseudomonadota; class Gammaproteobacteria; order Xanthomonadales; family Rhodanobacteraceae; genus Rhodanobacter. Next base: position 19,815 of record SCRF01000106.1, read on the forward strand.
CGGCCCATGCAAGGCCGGCTCTTGTAGAGCATGTTCGAGATTGTCCAGCGAGGACTTGACGATCGCCAGCGGCGTGTTGAGCTCGTGCGAGAGTTTGGAGGCCAGCGTGCGCAGGTAATCGGTATAGCCGTCGACCACCACGAACAGCCGCTCGAAGCTGCGCGCCAGGTCGCCGATCTCGTCCGGCGCGTCGGTCATCGGAAACCGGCCCTGCACGAACAAGCCGCCCAGACGGCCATCGTTGAGCTGCGCCCGCTCAGCCGCATTGCGCAGGCGGCCGAGCCGCAGGCTGAGCCGGGTGGCAAACGCCAGCAGGATGCCACCGGCCACCAGCAGCACGCCGAAGCTGGTCAGCAACAACCCGAACAGCGCGCGGTTGGCCAGCAGCGGCACGCTGCGACTGGCCTGCTCCAGCAGCAGCACGCCATCGACCCTGCCCGCCGTTTCGATCGGCACCGCCGCGGCCAGCACCACGCTGCCGCGCTCCTCCCCGTTGCGCCACACGCTGACCGGCTGGCCGGCACGCGCCTGAAGGATTTCCGGCGTATCCAGCCGCGGCACATCCTGCGACCAGAGGTTGGCATCTTCCAGCCGGGTCGCCAGCAGCGAGCGATAGATCAGCGAGGCAAACCAGCCCGGCTGGCCGTCGGCGCCGGGGGCGGTGTCCAGGCGACCGCTGCGCGCCAGCAGCCAACCCTGCGATGCCAGCACGCGTGCCTGCACATGGTCGGGCGCGAGCCTGGCCAGTTCGCCGGAAAGCGTGTCCGAATAACTCAGCAATGGCCGCACATCGACCGCCAGCGGATCGCCGCCGGCCGTCGCGACGTACGCGCCCACGCCGAGCGTGCGCGGCGGCGGATTGTGCGGCAATCGCAGCTCGACCTGGTAACCGCTGCCATCCTCCTGCCATTGCGCGGTCAGCAGGTCGGGCAGGCCGGTGACCGGTGGATCGAGCGGCTTGGCGATCGACAGGCCGGGCGCGGCGCTGGCCAGCAGGTAACGCCGCTGCCCGTTCGCGTTGCCCAGTGCCAGGATCAGATGATCGGCCGCCAGTGCGTTGGCGTCCCCCGCATCGGCGCGCGTACGACGCGTATCCGGTACCGTGGCATACAGGTAAAGCCCGCCGCTGTCCTGCGCCAGCAACAGCCTGCCGTGCTGCTGCGCCGGGGTCGCCAGCGACTGGCTCCACGGCGTCAGCGGCGCCCAGTCGTCGCCGTAGCCATCCACCGTGATCGGGTTCGGGGCCTGCTGCACGTACCAGCCGCCGGCATCGGCCGGCCGCACCGCGCCAGTCACCACCAGGCTGCGCGCCACCGCCTGCGCCGAGGCCAGCAACGCCTGCGCCTGGCCTTCGCGCAGCAGCGTTTCCATCTGCCGCACGTATTGCCAACCGGCGACTGGCAGCGCCAGCGTGCACAGGGCGACCAGCAGCAGTTTCTGGCGCAGGGTCATCGGGCGGCGGCCGGCAGGCTCACGGCGGCCACCTACTTGCCGCGTGCGGACGGCGCGGCTGTCGGTGACGCCACGTAGTGCATGTAGCGCGAGGCCGCCACCACCCGCATGAAGTCATCCAGCAGCGCACGCTGCGCGGGGTCGCCATCGTCGAAGCTGATCGACCAGCTCAGGCGGATGCCGCTGGCCCGGCCCGGATCGCAGAACACCACCACGTCGTCGACGCGGTCGGTACCCTGGTAGCGCGTGGCCGCACATCGCATGGCCGGGTCGCGCACCACGATGGCGGTCACCTTCGCGGCCGGATCGGCCTGTCGGTATTGCTTGCGGTCGGCCCGCACTTCCGCCGCCAGCGTGGGCAGCTTGCGCGGCCACACGTTGAGCACCATCACCCGCTGCGGCTTGCCGGTCCACTCACCCTGATACAGCACGGCGTTGACGCCGATCGCCTCGGCGTAGGTGCAGCAGTCCACGGTCCATCCCTTGGGCGCACCGGTGACGATCGCCCAGCCGGGGATGTGGCCATCGGGCTTGCCATGGATGATCGCCGTGTTGCCCAAGCCATCGCCTGCCTGCACCGAAAAGCTGGCCAGCGCCAGCAGCACCAGCGCGATCCGCATGATACGACGCCTCACGGCTTCCACCGGTAGCCCACGCCGTGCACGGTCTCGATCGCGTCGAACTCCGGCGCCACCGCGATGAACTTCTTGCGGATGCGCTTGATGTGCGAGGTGATGGTGGCGTCGTCGACCACCAGCTCCGCCTCGCTCATCAACTGGTCGCGGCTTTTCACGTGGCCGGGAAAGCGGATCAGCGTGTGCACCATCCAGAATTCGGTGACGGTGAGCGGCACTTCCGCGTCGTTCCAGCTGATCCGCATGCGCTCGGATTCGAGCTTGAGCGGGCCATGCTCGATCACCGTTTCGCTGGATGTCGGCGCGGTCAGCGAGGCGATGCGGCGGAACAGCGCGGCGATCCGCGCGGCCAGCTGGTGCAGACTGGTGTCCTTGCTGAGGTAGTCGTCGGCGCCCAGCCGCAGACCGGAAATCACGTCGAAATCCGAATCGCGCGCGGTAAGGAAAATGATCGGCAGCGTGGGCGATTTCGCGCGCAGCTCGCGGCACAGGTCGAAACCGCCTTCCGGCTCGTCGCCGAGACCGATGTCGATGATCACCAGTTCCGGCAGGCGCATCGCGAACGCGGCGGACGCCTGCTGCCGCGAGCCGTAGCCGCGCGCGTCATAACCAAAGCGGTTCAGCGCCTCGACGTAGTTGGCGCGGATCAGCGGTTCGTCTTCGACAATCGCAATGCTGCGGCCCATGGCGTGCCTGCTCCCTTCTATGATGTCCGCAGCGTGCTATGCGAACCGCCGGCGCGCAAGCCATGCCGGACGACTGCCCGCGTTTTGCCACAAGCCAGCGGCAAGTCGGCCCGATGCTGCCTGCGCCAGCGCCGCGGCGGGAGGTTTGATGCAAGCACGCCGCCTGGAGCACGACCATGCCGAAAGTCGAACCCGCCGCACATGATCCGAACGCCGAATTGCGCAGCTTCGAGCCCTTGCGGGTCACCCTGGCGCTGGGCGCCCTGCTGCTCGGCCTGATTCTGGGCCTGCATTGAGGCGAACGCCATGCACACACCCTGTCCGAACCATTCCCATGCCGTGGAAGGCAGGCGTCCACCCGGTGCGCAGGGACGCGCGCCGGGTGCGGGGCAAGTCGATCCCGACCCGGATTGGCAGCCATTGTAATCCGTCCACGCAACCCGGCCCGCCGCCTTCCCGATCCACATCCGTCCACGATGGTGGTTCCTTGTCCCCTCCTCGCGGGGGGATTTTTTTGGCTGTAGGAGCGCACCCTGTGCGCGATGGCTTTGCCACATCACGCTAAAGCATCGCGCACAGGGTGCGCTTCTACAGTTGTGATGTTTTTTTTCGGGGATTCGCGATGGCCGGCGGTTTCCCGCCGCCGGGAACCAAACCGGCCCGGCCCGGTCTATGCTTGTGATTGGCTCGTTCCATTGCCGTGGAACCCGCCGGCACGGCCGCCGACCCTCCCTAGCGACGGTCGTGCCGGCGATGCCAATCAAATGGTGTTCTCTCACGTCATACGACTGACGTTTATCCCGGCGCAGCCACTCAGTGCGCCGGGATTTTTGTGGGCGCATGCCGGCGATGCCGGGCCTCAGCCGATCGCCCGGCGCATCGCCTCGATCTCGACGCGGTAATCGCTGGCGTGGAAGATCGCCGAACCGGCGACGAAGGTGTCGGCGCCGGCGGCGGCAATCGCGCCGATGTTGTCCGCGGTGACGCCACCGTCGACCTCCAGCCGGATCGCCCGGCCGCTGTCGTCGATCAGCCGACGCACCCGGCGCAATTTTTCCAGCGCGCCGGGGATGAACTTCTGCCCGCCGAACCCGGGGTTGACCGACATGATCAGGATCAGGTCGAGCTTGTCCAGCACATAGTCCAGATAATCCAGCGGCGTGGCCGGGTTGAACACCAGCCCGGCCTGGCAGCCCGACTCGCGGATCAGTCCGAGCGTGCGGTCGATGTGCTCGCTGGCTTCCGGATGAAAGCTGATCAGGCTGGCGCCGGCCCGGGCGAAATCCGGCACGATGCGATCGACCGGCTTGACCATCAGGTGCACGTCGATCGGCGCCACGATGCCGTAGTCGCGCAGCGACTTCAACACCATCGGGCCGATCGTGAGATTCGGCACGTAATGGTTGTCCATCACGTCGAAATGCACCCAGTCGGCGCCGGCGGCCAGCGCGGCGGCCGTGTCATCGCCCAGCCGTGCGAAATCGGCGGCGAGGATGGACGGGGCGAGGATGGAGGCTTGCTTGGTCATGGTGGCTGCCGGCTGTGCGGATGGTGTCTGGGTAGGAGCGCACCCTGTGCGCGAATGCTTTCCGTTACCTGGCGAAGAGCATTCGCGCACAGGGTGCGCTCCTACACGTGTGGAGTCGCGGGACGAAGTCTACGATTATTTGAACCCGCGCATTTCCTTCACGCGGTCGTAGGCGGCGTTGATTTCACTGGCGCGTGCTTCGGCGCGCTTGCGCATGTCTTCGGGCAGGTCGCCCAGGCGATCGGGGTGATGTTCGGAAATCAGCTTGCGATAGGCGCGCTTGATCGCACGCTCATCGGCGTTGCGGTCGATCCCGAGCACGGCATAGGGGTCCGGCCCCTGGGCCGCACGCTGCGGCGGCACATAGCCACCGGTGCCGCTCCAGTCGCGAGCGTGACCATAACCATGGCCCCGCTGGCCGCCGGTGCCGGCGCTCCACACGAAGCCCTTCATCGCCATCAACGCCATCAGCTCCATGTCACTGACCCGCAGCGCAAACGCGAGATGGCGCAGAATGGCCATCTTTTCCGGCGCCGGGTTGCCTTCGGCCAGGACGGTTTCGATCACCACGTCCAGCACCGGAAACGCGTGGTCGCGGCGCATGCCGACCCAGTCGCGCAGCTCGTTGATGGTGCGCGTGACGTCGAATTCGGGCTGCTTGCCGGCATTGAAACTGGCGGCGGCCTGCTTGCGCTGCCCGGCGCCCAGGCCCATCCGCGTCATCAACCGCTCGGCCACCGCGATCTCGGCCTCTGACACGCGGCCGTCGGATTTCGCCACCGCGCCGAGCAGGGTGAACAACGGCCCGACGAAACCGCCCGCTTCCGGCGTGGCGCGCTTGCGCTGGCTGTAGCGCAGGTTGTCGAAAATGAAACCGATGATGGCGCCGGTGATGGCACCCGGCCCATGGCCCAGGATCAGACCGAAAAACGCGAACCACATCGTGTAGGAATAACTCATGGCTGCGCCTGCAACTGCGACTGCGGCGATTGCGCGCTGTACCAGCGCGCCAGGGCATCGAGGTCGGCGTCGCCGAGCGGGCCGATGGCGGCACGCATCAGCGGCACGGCGCGGCGGCCATCGCGGTATTGCCCGAGGGCGTTGCGCAGGTAATCCAGCGGCTGCCCGGCCAGATTCGGCACGCCGGGCATGCTGGCGTGACCGGTCACGCCATGGCAACCCGCGCACAGGCCCAGCCGGCCGGGTTGCACCGATGCCGCTGGTGGGGTCTGGGCAAGGGCAGGCAGGGCGGCGGTCAGGCACAACGCCGCGATCGATAGGGTACGCATCGGCAACACATGGGGTCGGGAATGATCAATTCTAGCAGTGCCCGCCGGGCCGCCTTCAGCCCGGCCAGCCAACGGTCCGGCAGACTGCTAAAATGACCCATTGTCGACTATCCGCGGAACCGCCTCGTGCCCACCAGCTTGCTGCAATCCGATCTGCCCGGCCTGGAACTGATCCATCGCGGCAAGGTGCGCGACGTCTATGCGCTGTCCGACGATCGCCTGCTGATGGTTGCCACCGACCGGCTGTCGGCGTTCGACGTGGTGCTGCCCGGCCCGATCCCGGGCAAGGGCGAGATGCTCACGCAGATCTCCAATTTCTGGTTCGCGCAGACCGCGCAGCTGGTACCGAACCACCTGCTCGACGTGCCGCTGGCCGAGGTGTTGCCGGCCGGCACCGAGCTGGCGCTGTACGCAAAGCGCGCGGTGGTGGCGCGCCGGCTCAAGCCGGTGCCGGTCGAGGCGATCGCCCGCGGCTACCTGATCGGCTCGGGCTGGAAGGATTACCAGGCTACCGGCTCGCTGTGCGGCATCGCCCTGCCGACCGGCCTGCGCCAGGCCGAAAAGCTGCCCGAACCGATCTTCACGCCATCGACCAAGGCGGCCGTGGGCGACCACGACCAGAACGTGAGCTTCGATGCGGTGGTGGCGGCGGTCGGCCGCGAACTGGCCGAGCAGGTGCGCGACGCCACGCTGGCGATCTACCGGTGGGCGGCCGCCTATGCGGCCGAACGCGGCATCATCATCGCCGACACCAAGTTCGAGTTCGGCACCGACGCCCATGGCAAGTTGTACGTGATGGATGAAATGCTGACGCCGGATTCCTCGCGCTTCTGGCCGGCCGATCAGTACCGCGTCGGCATCAGCCCGCCCAGCTACGACAAGCAGTTCGTGCGCGACTGGCTGGAAACGCAGCCCTGGAACAAGACCGCACCCGGCCCGGTGATCCCCGACTCCGTGATCGAAGCCACCGCCGCCAAATACGCCGAGGCGCTGCAGCGCCTGGCCGGTATCCATCTCGACTGATCCGATGCGACCGGGGGTTGTTCCATGCGCACGATGCAAAGCTGGCTCGACGGCTACAGCGCCGACCATCGCCATCCGGTCAATCAAATGCTCCACTGGATCTGCGTGCCGCCGATCGTGTGGAGCGTGATCGCCCTGCTGTGGACGATCCCGGTGCCATCGACCCTCGCCCGGCCCGGCGCATGGGCGGTGGCGGTGATGGTGCTGGCGTTCTACTGGTACTGGAAACACTCGCGCCCGCTGGCCGCCGCGCTGCTGATCGCGTTCGCGCTGCTGGGCCTGCTCACCAACCTGCTGTACGGCCTGCTCGGTGCGGCCTCGCTGCGCGATCTGGCCATCGGCGTGTTCGTCGTGGCGTGGATCGGTCAGTTCATCGGGCACAAGTTCGAGGGGCGCCGGCCGAGCTTTCTCACCGACCTGTCGTACCTGCTGATCGGCCCGGCCTGGCTGATGGCCAAACTGCTGCGCAAAATGGGCTTCCGGAAAATTCCATGACCACACTGCTGACCCTGATCAGCTCCCTGCTCTGGTGGGTGCTGTACAGCTCGATCTTCGCGCTGTTCTTCGCCTTGATCGCATGGGCCGTGCTGCGCTGGGCCGAGCGCGGCAACGTGGTGTTCAACCGCGTCTATCTCGCCTGCCTGCTGTGGAACCTGATCGGCATGCTGTTGATCGTGGGCGTGGCTGCGTTCGAAGGCCATCTGCATCCGCCCTACGCGGCGCTGCTCGGTTCCGGCCTGCTGCGCGGCGCGCTGGTGCTGGACATGCTGATCGGCAGCGTATTGTTGTGGCGGATGACTCCGCGCATCGACGCGCGCCGCATCCGCATCGGCAGCGCCTGCATGGCGGTGGCGGCGATCGCGGCGATCGGCTTCGGCGTGGCCACCAGCCTGATGTGATCTGGCGCCGGGCCACGACGCCGTCTCCCGCGGCGAGACACGTGCAAGTTATATGATCGGCTCACTTGCGAGATGCCTCATGAGCCTGCGCAGCCTGTTCGTCGACTTCAACAGCTACTTCGCCTCGGTCGAACAACACGAGCAGCCGGCGCTGCGCGGGCGGCCGGTGGGCGTGGTGCCGGTGGCGGCGGACACCACCTGCCTGATCGCCGCCAGTTACGAGGCGAAGGCGTGCGGCGTGGGCACCGGCACGCGGGTGCGCGACGCGCGCAAGCGGTGCCCGGATATCGTGATCCTGCTGGCGCGGCCGGAGCGTTATGTGCATTGGCACCATCGACTGTTCGCGGCGATCGAGCGGGCGATCCCGATCGGCCGCGTCGGCTCGATCGACGAGGTCGCCTGCGAGCTGGTCGGCCGCCAGCGCCAGCGCGCCGTCGCCGAGCAGGTGGCGCGGCAGGTGAAGCGGGAAATCGCCGATGCCGCACCGGGCGGCGCAATCCGCTGCTCGATCGGCATCGCTCCCAACGATTTTCTCGCCAAGACCGCCGCCGACATGCGCAAACCCGACGGCCTCAGCGTGATCGAGGCGGCCGATCTGCCGCGGATCCTGCACCCGCTGGCACTGCGCGACCTGTGCGGCATCGGCCCGTCGATGCAGCAGCGCCTGCATGATCACGGCATCGCCACGGTGGCGCAGCTCACCGCCGCGCCGAAGCACCTGCTTCGCCATGCCTGGGGCGGCATCGAGGGCGAGCGCATGTGGGGTTTGCTGCGCGGCGCGTGGCTGCCGCTGGCCGCCACCGCCCGCAGCTCGATCGGCCACTCGCATGTGCTGGGGCCGGAGTTGCGGCACCCGGCGGGCGCGCTGGCGGTGCTGAAGAAACTGCTGGTGAAGGCGGCCATGCGGCTGCGCCGGCACGACATGCTGAGCGGCGCGATGGCCGTGCGCATCCGCTACGTCGGCCACGACCTGCGCTGGGAAGCCGACCTCGCGTTCGATCCTACCGACGACAGCCGCGAACTGCTGCACCTGCTCGGCCGCATGCTCGACAGCGGACGCCGCCGCGGCCAGCCGCTGCCCGGCCCCGCGCACGCCGCGCCGCTGTCGGTCAGCGTGACGCTGCAGCGGCTGATCGAACGCACGCAGAGCAGCGGTTCGCTGTTCGCCCCGGCGGACGACCATCGCAAGGTCGACGCGGTGATCGACCGCATCAACAGCAAATTCGGCTGCAACAAGGTCTACTTCGGCAGCATGCAGACCGCGCTGGAACACGACGCCGCCCCGATGCGCATCCCGTTCAACCGCATCCCCGACGCACCCAGCGAAAGCGAAGCCAGCCACGACGCGCTATGGCTGCAGTCGCTGAACCGCTTCAAAGCGCTGGCCGAGGGCGAACACCGACGGCGCGAACATGCACGCAAGGGCGACTGATTCACGCCACCCCTCAAACTCGCAGGCTGGGCAGTGCCCGCCCGATCAGCATGCTTTCATTCATGCGGATGGATAGCGCGCTGATTCGCCACGCGCACCGCTTCGACAAACCCGACAAACGGAATATCGGTAATCCCCACCAGCCCGACATGGCTGTTCTCGCCGTCGAGCAGACGGCCCGTTACCGGCTGATCGACGTACTCGAACCAGTGTGCGCCGACGATGTCCGGGTCGGCCGCGGCGGCAGCAATGAACTTCGCGTAGGCCGGCCCGCGCTGCGCCTCGTTCGATACCGACACCACGCCCTTGCCGAACGGGCCGCGGTCGTCCGAACCGAAGTGGAATTCGCTGATCAGCACCGGCTTGTTCAGCGCGTGCATCGCGGGCGCGTCGAAGCCGTGCTGCGGCAGGTCGGCGTAGACGTTGAAGCTGACCACGTCGCAGTACCGCGCACAGGCGGCCACCGCTTCGGGCGTGTTCACCGCGAAGCGGCCGCCGAGAAAAAGATGATGCGGGTCGGCACGGTGGATCGCCTGCGCCACGGTGCGGAAGTAGCTGTCGGCATACGCGCGCAGCCAGGCGCTGTAGTCGCGTGCGATTGCCGGGTGCGCCGCGTCCGGCACGGGAGCGGCGAAGCCGGTGGCGTTCAGCGCGTCCCATGAAGTCAGCGCGATGCCCCACGCGGAGGCCAGCGTTTCCGGCGCCACGTACTGCTTGCGCAGCATCGCGATGAACGCGCGCTTGGCCGGGCTGTTCGCGTCCCCGGCCAGCGTGCCGAGCGCCAGCCCCCAGCGCCCCTGCGGACCGCTGCCGGCCCAGGCCAGTTCATTGTCGGCGAAGTAGCCGAGCAGGTACGGATCGTCGCGCACGTCGGCGCTGGCCTTCGCCACCGCCCGCTCGGTGGACCGCACGAAACGCGGGTCGAACGGATCGGGCATGCGGCCCCAGTAGTCGAAACCGGTGGCGACATTGGCGTAGTCGCCCGCGATGTTGATCGAGCGCGTGTACGGCAGCCGATGCGCCCGGCCCAGTGCCGGGTCGCTCCAGTTGCCGATGGTGTTGAAACCCCAGTCGCACAGTCGCTGCAGCGTGCGCGAGCGCCACGCCGCCAGCCAGGACGCACCGTCCACCCGATACAGATTCGCTGCGTAGAAATCGAACCAGCGGCCATGGTTGTCGCCGATGCCCCGGTTGGCGCCCTGCTCGGTACGGCGGCTGTCGCCAGTGCCGTAAAAGGCCGCCCATGCGCCACGATCGGGCGGCAGGTCGGTAAACATGAAGCGGCGGCCTTCGACATAGCTGCGGTCACCGTCGGCCACGACGGCATTCACGCCCAGCGAGAAGAACGCATGGCCGTCGGGCGTGACCAGCCACCAGCGGCCGTCGCGTTTCTGCGTATGGAACCAGCCGGTCCGGCCGAGGCCAGGGACGTCCAGACGGCCGCCGTATTTGTCCACATCCGTCGGTCGCGGCAGCTTGTCCAGACCGGCCTGCTCCCGCGCATGCGCGGCGCGCAGGGCGCCATCGGAGCCGATCTTCTCCGGCCAGTGGCCGCGGGCGAATTGCCCGTAGCGGTCGACGATGCCGGCATACGCATCGTGCAGCGCGGGTTCGCCCGCAGCGGTATCGACGCGCCCGAACAACACCGTCTGCACCGTCTGCGGTGCCGGCATGCCGAACCGGATCGCGCCGACCCGGTGCAGGTCCAGCGCCCCCTTGACCGTGGTAGCCAGCAAGGTGCGCCGGCCGTGCTCGTCGAACGGCATCGGCGGGCCGGCCTGCATGCCCAATGCACGCGGCGACACGGCACGCAATGGCACCACCAGCGTCTGCGCGGGCCCCGCCGGCAGCGCGACCGTCGCATGCAGGCCCGGCCTGCTGCCGGCACCATCGATATCGACGTCAAGCGTCACCGCCCACGGCATCGCATTCTGCACGCGCACCCGCAGCTCGCCCTGGCCGGCCCAGTCCCACGCCTTGCCCGCCGGCGCGATGCGAATCTGCGGCTGCGCCGCCGGCTGGAACGCGTAGCGCCGCTGTGCGACGCCGTCGGCGGCACGCTCGATCGCACCGACCTGCCGCACATGATCGAGGGTGAAACGCGCCGCAGTCCCTGGGTTGGCCATATCGGCCACGGCCGGCACAGCCCCAGCCTGGCACACGCCCAGTGCGCACAGGCACAGCAACCCGATCCATGCATGACATTTCATCGACAGCACCTCCGCGCGACTTGCCGTAGGAGCGCACCCTGTGCGCGAATGCTTTTTCGCGATGCTTTTGTAAAAGCATTCGCGCACAGGGTGCGCTCCTACGCAGATCCAACGATGCTACGCCGCGCGGGTGCGCGACCAGCGCCGCCAGCCGTAATACACCGGCACGCCCAGCGCGATGATGACCAGGCTCATGCCGGCATCGCGCGGCGTGTGGATCGCGGTGGCCACGATCACGCTGACCACGGTAACCACGAACAGCAGCGGCAGCAGCGGATACAACGGCACGCGGTACGGCGACGGCTGATCGAAGAAATGCCGGCGATACCAGAACAGCGTGGCGATGCCGAACACATGCGCCAGCCACTCGCCCACCGTGGTGTAGTCCAGCAGCTGGCCGAAACTGCCGGACAGGGTCAGCACGATCGCCCACAGCCCGAGCGCCGCCAGCGCGATCTGCGGCGCGCGGGTGCGCGGCTCGATGCGGCCCGCGGCGCGGAAGAACATGCCGTCCGCGCCCATCGTCTGCAGCACGCGCGCGCCGCCGGCGATCGCGATGTTGCAGTAGCCGAAGGTGGAGCAGGCGATGCCGACCGCGATCACCGTGGCGCCGTGTTCGCCGAACAGGCGCCGCATCAGGTCCGCCGCCGGCGCCTGGCTGGCGGCCAGACCGGCATGGCCCAGCCCGGCCAGGTAGGCGAAGTTGACCAGCACGTAGCAGGTCACCACGCCGGCCATGCCCATGCCCAGCGCGCGCGGCAGGGTGCGCTGCGGGTTGCGCACTTCGCCGGCCAGGTCGTTGAGATAATGGAAGCCGCCGTAGGCAAACAGCACCGGCAGCAGCGCACCGACGAACGCCCACGAGGACACCGGATGCGCGACATCCGGCGCCAGCGCGATACCCAGATGACCGCGCGCCAGCACCAGTCCGACCACCACCAGCAAGGCGATCGCCGCCAGCTTCAGCACGGTGAAGATGTTCTGCACCATCGCACCGGCACGGATGCCGAACAGGTTGACGCCCACGATGAACGCGATCGCGCCGACCGCCACCGGCTTCACGTACGGCAGCGGCAACCCGGCCAGCGTGCAGAAATAGTCGGCGAAGGTGGTCGCCACCGCCGCCACGCTGCCGGGGTAATTGATCAGCGCCATGGTCCAGCCGAACAGGAACGCCGGCAGCTGCCCGAACGCCTCGCGCAGATACACGTAGGTGCCGCCCGCCTGCGGCCGGCGCGCGCCCAGCTCGGCGTAGCACAGCACCCCGGCCAGCGTCAGCAGGCCGCCGATCGCCCACAGCACCAGCACCTGGGCACCCGATCCGGTGCGTTCGGCAACGGTGGCCGGGGTGCGGAAAATGCCCGCTCCGATCACCCCGCCGATCACGATCATCGCCGCATCCCAGGTACTCAGGCGGCGGACATAGGTATTGGCGGGTTCGGTCGTCATGGCCGCTACCATGCCATTGCGGACAGGGTTTCAGCCAGCCCTGCATGATCTGCACGGATTTCTCCGATGCCGCAGACACCGGCGCCGCGCGGAAATTGACAAGCATCGGCTGCACCTGAACACTGGCGCCCGGTCACGCCGCTTGCCGACAAGGGCGACCTCCCGTCTCTCGCAGGTGTTGCCATGTCTGTTTCCGCCCGCCGCCTCGCCATCGCCACCGCCGCGGCTTACCCGGTGCTGGGCGAGGACGACGCCGCGCTGCTCACCGCGCTGGAACGCCGCGGCATCCAGCCGACGGTCTGCGTGTGGAACGATCCGGGCGTCGACTGGACGCGCTTCGACGCGGTGCTGATGCGCACCATCTGGGATTATTTCAAGCACTACGAGGCGTTCCTCGGCTGGCTGGATCGGCTCGACCTGCAGGGTGTCGCCAGCATCAACGACAGCCGGCTGCTGCGCTGGAACAGCGACAAGCACTACCTGCTCGAACTGGCGCGGCACGGCGTGGGCATCATCCCCACCCGGGTCGCCGGTGCGCACGACCTGCCCGCCATGCTGGCCGCGATGCCGGCGCAGCATGTGGTGATCAAGCCGGCCGTCAGCGGTGGCGCGTGGCATACGCTGCAAGGCACCGTCGGCGACGCCGTCTTCGACCAGGCGGTGATGCGGCTGCCCGCGGCGCGCGATTACCTGGTGCAGCCGTTCGTGCCGCAGATCGTCGGCGACGGCGAATGGTCGCTGCTGTATTTTGCCGGCGAGTTCAGCCATGCCGTGATCAAGCGCCCGGCCACCGGCGACTATCGCGTGCAGGGCGAGTTCGGCGGCAGTGCCGACCCGGTGCTGCCCAGCGCCGCGACGCTGGCCGCGGCGGAACACGCGCTGGCCGCCGTCGCCGCGATCGGACACGGCGATCACGCCTACGTGCGCGTCGACGGCGTGATCTGCGATGGCCGCTTCCTGATCATGGAGCTGGAGATGATCGAGCCGTTCCTGCATCTGGGCGCACACCCGGCCGCTGCCGAACGCCTCGCGCGGCATCTGGCGCAACGACTTGGGTCGCGCGACGAGTCGCCACGCCGCGGCGGCGCAGCGGCGATCCTGGCTGCAACGCCCTAGAATTCCTCCATGCAGGCCGCAGCACCCCGCAAAATCATCCACATCGACATGGATGCGTTCTACGCATCGGTGGAGCAGCGCGACGACCCCGCGCTGCGCGGCAAGCCGGTGGCGGTGGCGTGGCGCGGCGCGCGTTCGGTGGTGTGCGCGGCCAGCTACGAGGCACGCGTGTTCGGCGTGCGTTCGGCGATGCCGGCCGTGCGCGCCGAACGGCTGTGTCCGCAACTGGTATTCGTGCCGCCGGATTTCACGCGCTACAAGGCGGTGTCGCGGCAGATCCGCGAGATCTTCGCGCGGCATACCGCATTGATCGAACCGCTGTCGCTGGACGAGGCCTACCTCGACGTCACCGAAATGCAGTCCGGGCTGCCTTCGGCCACCGCCACCGCCGAGGCGATCCGCGCGGCGATTCGCGCGGAGACCGCATTGACCGCATCGGCCGGCGTGGCGCCGAACAAGTTCCTGGCCAAGATCGCCTCGGACTGGCGCAAGCCCGATGGGCTGTTCGTGATCCGCCCGCGGCAGATCGAGGCGTTCCTGACGCCGCTGCCGGTCGGCCGCCTGCCCGGCGTGGGCAAGGTGATGGAAGCGAAACTGGCCGTGCTCGGCATCGCCAGCGTGGGCGAGCTGCGCGAACATGCGCTGGCCGATCTGGAACAGCGCTTCGGCCGCTGGGGCCGGCGCCTGCACGAGCTGGCGCACGGCATCGACGAACACCCCGTGCAGCCGGAACGGCCGACCCTGCAGATTTCCGCCGAGGATACCTTCGAGCACGATCTGCGGCTGGACGAACTCGAACCGCACATCCGCCGCCTTGCCGAAAAGACCTGGGCCGGTTATCAGCGCGAACTTGCCGCACAAGAGCGCGGCCGCGTCGCGCGCACCGTGGTGCTGAAGCTGAAGACGTCCGACTTCCACACGCTCACCCGCAGCCTGACTGCTGTCGCCCGGCCGATGTCAGCCCGCGAAGTGGCCGACATCGCCTGCGCCCTGCGCGAGCGCGTGGAGCGCGCCGACGACGATCGCTACCGGCTGGTCGGCGTGGGCCTGTCCGGCTTCGTCGAGCGCGACAGCTACCAGGCACAGAGCGATCTGTTCGATACCCCGCCAGAATGATCGCATTGGATCGCATTGGTAGCAGCGCACCCTGGGCGCGAATGCTCGGACACACCCGAAAAGCATTCGCGCACAGGGTGCGCTCCTACGGCGGCGTCAGGCCCTGATCCCGCGCAGCAGCTCGCGCCATGATGGCTTCTTGCCGTACACCAGGATACCGGTGCGATAGATCCGCGCAGCCAGCCGCACGCCGGCCAGCGCGTTCGATACCAAACGCTGCAGCTTCGACATGGACTGCAGCGAACCGACATTGCTGCCGTCGTAGGCCAGCTTGCCGCTGGCCAGGGTGGACTCAATAATCGGCCGGCGCGCGCGTCAGTCGTAGACGTCGTGACAGCGGCGCTCGGTGGTGTAATAGGTCTTCTTGTCCTGCTGGTGTTTCTCGACGCGGTTGCCCACATAACCGCCAGCCACCGCGCCACCCACCGTGGCCAGCGTCTTGCCCTTGCCGCCGCCTACCTGATGGCCCAGCAGACCACCCGCCACGGCACCGATGCCGGTACCGATCAGGCGGTGGTGGTCCCTCGCCCCGCTATGCCGGACCCGCACGTTTTCGCAGACCACGCGGTGGTGGCGGCCCCGCGCTTCGACGCGCGTCGCCGTGAGCGTGGGCAGCGCCAGCGCCAACGCGGCAACCAGGATGAACGACTTGTGCATGGCAATTTCTCCATTGCGGTGGATGACATACATAATCTGTGCGACGTGATGGAGCAGTCAATCCGCGCCAGCGCCAAAGTGGAGTGAGCATGATCGCAACACCGCCAACTGCCAGCCCGCAGCCGCTGTCGCCCGAAGCGAACGGCACCTGGTGCCTGTACCTGATCGAATGCCGCAACGGCAGCTATTACGCCGGTATCACCAACCGCCTCGACGCCCGCTATGCCGCCCACATCGCCGGCCGCGGCGCCCGCTACACCCGCGCCAACCCGCCGCTGCGGCTGCTGGGTTCCCGCCCCTATCCGGATCGCGCCAGCGCCTCGCGCGCGGAATGGGCGATCAGGCAATTGCCGCGCGAGAAGAAACTGGCTTTCCTGCAAGCGGATCCGTGTGCACGGGTATCGCATGCCATCGTGGACAAGACACCAGCTTGCCCCGACGAGCTTCCATGATCGTCGGATCGGGTTGCCGGCGATGCCCCACACCCAACATCGTGCCATGCTTGCGTCCCCCGGCACCCGGCGCACGCCGCATCAGTAGCCGATCACTTCGCCGTCCTTGCGCATTTCGGTGGCGCCCCAGTACACGCGCTGTTTCGGGTCCCACATGATCGCCTCGTAGCCGCCGAAGTTGCCGGTGCCCGGCACGATCTTGTAGCCGCGCCTGGCCAGTTCGGCTTTCACGGCGGGGTCGAAGCCCGACTCCATTTCTACCGTGCCGATACCCTGCGAGGCTTCGCCGGTGGGTTCGGCGTTGCCGTAGTGCCGCCAGCGCGCGGCATCGCCGGCCTCCTGCACGTTCATGCCGTAGTCGATCAGGTTGACCAGCACCTGCACGTGGCCCTGCGGCTGCATGTCGCCGCCCATCACGCCGAACGCCATGAATGGCTGGCCGTCCTTCATCACGAATGCGGGGATGATGGTGTGGAACGGGCGCTTGCCGGGCGCGTAGACATTGGCGTCCTTCGGGTTCAGCGAATACAGCTCGCCGCGATCCTGGAACATGAAACCCAGCCCGTCGGCGACCAGCCCCGAGCCCATGCCGCGGTAATTGGACTGGATCATCGACACCATCATGCCGTCCTTGTCGGCGGTCTCGAAATCGGTGGTGTCGCCCTGGAACAGGCGCGGATCGCCGGGACCGATGTGCGGATTGGCGTGGTCGAGATGGATCAGCTTGCGGCGCTGGTCGGCGTACTGCTGCGACAGCAGGCCCTTCATCGGCACATCCACGAAGCGCGGATCGGCGTAGAACTTGGCCAGATCCTCGTACGCCAGCCGCTTGGCTTCGATCTCCGCGGTCAGCGCATCGGCGCTGCCGGCGCCCATTTTCTTCAGATCGAAACCCTTCAGGATGTTGAGCATCTCCAGCGCGGCGAAGCCCTGCCCGTTCGGCGGCAGTTCGTAAACGTCGTAGCCGTGATAGTCGACCGACTGCGGCGTCACCCATTCGCCGTGGAAACCGGCGAAGTCGGCATAGCGCAAATCGCCGCCGATGCGCCTGAAATACGCATCGATGGTGTGCGCGATCGCGCCCTTGTAGAACGCATCGCGTCCGCCCTGCGCGATCGTCGTCAGCGTGTGCGCAAGATCGGGATTGCGGAACACCTCGCCCTCGGCCGGGGTATGCCCGTCGATCAGGTAAGTGTGGCGCGCGTTCGCGCTTTCCTCGATCAGCTTCTTGTATCGGTCGAACGCCTTGAAGTTGCCCTTCCAGTATTGCGCGACCAGTTGCGTGACCGGGAAGCCGCCTTGCGCCAGCGCGATCGCCGGCGCGAGATCTTCGCCGATCGGCAGCTTGCCGAATTTCCCATGCAGGGCGAACCAGGTGTCCACCGTCCCCGGCACGGTGACCGGCAGCGAGCCCAGCGGCGGGATGTGCGCCTTGTACGGCAGCCCGGCCTTCGCGTAGGCGGCCTTGACCTCGGCTTGCATCTTCGCCAGATCGCGGCCCCTGGCCGACGGGCCGGAACCGTTGTAGCCGTAGAGCTTGTGCGTCTTGGGATCCCACACGATCGCGAACGCGTCGCCGCCGATGCCGTTCAACACCGGCTGGGTCAGCCCGAGCACCGCGTTGGCGGCGATCGCGGCATCCACCGCGCTGCCGCCCTTCTTGAGTATCTCGACCGCGGCCAGCGAGGCCAGCGGCTGCTCGGTCGCGGCCATGCCGTGCTGCGCCAGCACCGGCGAGCGCGAGGCCCACGGCTGGCCGGAATAGCGATCGCCCCGACCGACGTCGACGTGGACGTTCGCCGCAGCCGCCAGCCCTGCCAACAAGGCCATGGCGGCGCCGATCCCGATCTGCGAAAAACTCATCGCGTTTCCTCCGGCGGAAGTTTCGGGGCGCGGCCCGAACGCTTCATTTCACCCACCCGGCGCAGCTTACTTCTTCTTCGGCAAGTACAGATCGGTGATCGTGCCTTCGTACACCTCTGCCGCCATGCCGACCGATTCGCTCAGCGTGGGATGCGGGTGGATGGTGAGGCCAATGTCGGCCGCTTCCGAGCCCATCTCGATCGCCAGCGCGATTTCGGAGATCAGTTCGCCGGCGTGCACGCCCACGATACCGCCGCCGACCACGCGGTGGGTGGCCTCGTCGAACAACAGTTTGGTGAAGCCTTCGGTGCGGTCGATGCCGATCGCGCGACCGCTGGCCGCCCACGGAAACTTGCCGACACCGACCTTCAGGCCCTTTTCCTTCGCCTCGCGCTCGGTCACGCCGACCCAGGCGATTTCCGGATCGGTGTAGGCGACCGACGGGATCACCCGCGCGTCGAAGTAGCTCTTCATGCCCGACACCACTTCCGCCGCGACACGCGCCTCGTGCGTGGCCTTGTGCGCCAGCATCGGCTGGCCGACCAGGTCGCCGATGGCGAAGATGTGCGGCACATTGGTGCGCAGCTGGCTGTCGACGCTGATGAAGCCGCGCTCGCTCACCGCCACGCCGGCCTTGTCGGCGCCGATGCCGCCGCCGTTGGGCGAACGGCCCACCGACACCAGCACGCGGTCGAACACGGTGTCCGCCGGGACGTTGTCGCCCTCGTAGCTGACCTCGATGCCCTGCTTGGTGGCCTTGGCCGCCGTGACCCTGGTCTTGAGGTGGACGCCCTTGAGCTTCCTGCCCAGGCGCTGCGCCAGCGGCTTGATCAGGTCGGCGTCGGCGCCGGGAATGATCTGGTCCATGAACTCGACCACGGTCACCTCGCTGCCCAGCGCCGAGTACACGGTGGCCATCTCCAGGCCGATGATGCCGCCGCCGACCACCAGCAGCTTCGCCGGCACGTCCGGCAGCTCCAGCGCACGGGTGGAGTCGAGCACGCGCTCGTCGTCCCACGGGAACAGGGGGAGCTTCACCGACCGCGAGCCGGCCGCGATGATCGCGTTTTCAAAGCGGATCAGCTTGGTGCCTTCGGCCGTCTGGACTTCCATTTCATGCGGCGACACGAACGTGCCCGTGCCCTCGACCGTGCGCACCTTGCGCTGCCTGGCCATGCCGGCGAGCCCGCCGGTGAGCTTGCCGACCACCGTGGACTTGAAGTCGCGCAACTTGTCGATATCGATGCTCGGCGCGCCGAAGCTGACGCCGTGTGCGGCCATCGCCGCCGCCTCGTCGATCACCGCGGCGGCATGCAGCAGCGCCTTGGACGGGATGCAGCCCACGTTGAGGCAAACGCCGCCCAGCGTGGTGTAGCGCTCCACCAGCACCGTGTCGACGCCCAGATCGGCGGCCCGGAACGCCGCCGTATAGCCGCCCGGGCCGGAGCCGAGCACGACCAGCTGGCATTCAAGATCCGCGCTTCTATTGGACGATGCCGCCGCTTGCGGCACCACTGCCTCCTCTCCCCTCTGGGGAGAGGATTGAGGTGAGGGGCGGGCGCTCGCCGGAGCATTGCCAGCCCCCTCATCCCGACCCTCTCCCCGCGGGGAAGAGGGCGGCGGTGCGGCGGCTCGGGCGCCCTCTCCCCTGCCCTCTCCCGTGCCGGGAGAGGGGGACGCGGTGTCGGCTGCGCCGACGGTTTCTATTAGGGCGATCACCGTGCCTTCGGAGACTTTGTCGCCGAGCTTGACCTTCAGCTCCCTGATCGTGCCGGCAGCGTCGCTGGGAATCTCCATGGTCGCCTTGTCCGACTCCAGGGTGATCAGGCTCTGGTCCTTGGCGACGGCGTCGCCGACGTTCACCAGCACCTCGATCACCGGCACGTTTTCGTGTCCGCCGATGTCGGGAACCTTGATCTCGAGGGTGTTGGCCATGTCTAGCTTCCTTCGTGTTGCCGGTCGTCAGCGAGTGACACCCGGGTCTTTGGCGGGGGATGGTGTACCGGATCGGCTGGCCGACACTTCGGCAATGTCGCGTTCGACATCGCGTACCGCGTCGTTGCCGCCCGGCGCTGATGTCTCGACCACAGCGGCTTGGCCGTCGTCCCGCGCGGGGCGAACCCAGCTCCTGACGTGCAGGTCGCGCTGCGGGAACGGAATCTCGATGTCGTATTTCTCCAGCGCGGTGTGCAACGCCCAGTTGTAGGCGGCGGTCACCGCGCCGACCCGCCGGGTGGCATCGGCGTTGAGCCAGACCACCAGCTGGAAATCGAGCGAGGAATCGCCGAAGCCGGCCAGCCACACCTGCGGCGCACGCGGGCCGTCCAGGCTGAGGGTGAACGGCACGTTCGCCGCCGCCTCCAGCGCGGCCTTCTTCACCAGCTCCTTGTCGGTCCCGTAGGCGACGCCGAACGGAATCTTCTGCCGCCGCGCCACCTCACGCAGGGTCCAGTTGACGACCCGCCCGGTCACGAATTCCGAATTCGGCACCAGGATGTCGATGTCGTCATTGGTGCTGATCAGGGTGGCGCGGATGCCGATCTCGCGGACGTGCCCGTGCACGCCGGAAGCCAGTTCGACGAAGTCGCCGACCTTGAGGCTGCGGTCGAACAGCAGGATCAGGCCGGACACGAAATTGTTGAAGATCGCCTGCAGGCCGAAGCCCAGACCCACGCCCAGCGCACCCGCGAACAGGGTCATCCTGGCCATCGGGATGCCGGCCACGCTCAGCGCCCACAGCACACCGATGCCCAGCAGCAGATAGTGCAGCAGGCGCTCGACGGTATAGAGCGTCGACGGGTTGACGTGGTCGTTGCGCTGCGCGTAGCGATGGAACAAGCGCTTGAACATCGCGGCAACGAACAGGAACACCGCAAACAGCAGCACCGCGCCCAGCACCGAGCCGATCGTCACGTTGACGCCGCCAAACTTGAAACCCAGATCCAGCCAGTCGCCGATCTGCTCGACGCCCTGCTTCACCGCAGCCGGCGAGGAAGGCGGCAGCGCCAGGCCGAGGCCAGCGGACGATGAGGCGACCGGCACCCGAGCGCCCCGTTACAGCAGCAGACGACGGATGTCGCCGAGCTGACTGGCGAGAAAGGCGGCGAAGCGCGCGGCGAGCGCACCGTCGATCACGCGATGGTCGTACGACAGCGACAGCGGCAGCAACAGCCGCGGGGCGAATTCCCTGCCGTTCCACACCGGCTTGATCGCCGCCTTGGAGACGCCGAGGATGGCGACTTCCGGTGCATTGACGATCGGCGTGAACGCGGTGCCGCCGATGCCGCCCAGCGAGCTGATCGAGAAGCAGCCGCCGGACATCTCGGCCGGACCGAGCTTCTTGTCGCGCGCCTTTTTGGAGATCTCGCCCATCTCGCGGGCAAGGTCGAGCAGGCCTTTCCTGTCGCAGTCGCGCAGCACCGGCACCACCAGGCCGTCGGGCGTATCCACCGCGATGCCGATGTGGAAGTACTTTTTCAGGATCAGCTTCTCGCCCGATTCGTCGAGCGAGGCGTTGAACTGCGGGAAGGCTTTGAGCGCCGCCACCACCGCCTTGATCTGGAACACCAGTGGGCTGATCTTCAGCTCCTTGTTTTCCTCGCCGAGCTTCTTGCGGAACGCCTCCATCTCGGTGATGTCGGCGTCCTCGTGCTGGGTGACGTGCGGGATCATCGCCCAGTTGCGCGCGAGGTTGGCGCCGGAAATCTTCTGGATGCGCGAGAGCGGCTTTTCCTCGATCGGGCCGAACTTGGCGAAATCGACTTTCGGCCACGGCAGCAGGTTGAGTCCGGTTCCGGCCGCCATCGGCGCACCCTGCACCGGGCGCGCGCCCGAAGCCAGCGCATGCTTCACGTACGCACTCACGTCCTCGCGCTGGATGCGGCCGCCGCGGCCGCTGCCCTTGACCTGACCGATGTCCACGCCCAGCTCGCGGGCGAACGCGCGGATCGCCGGGCTGGCGTAGGGCGCGTCGCCGGGCATCACGACGCGCGCGTCCAGCGGCGGGCGCGGCAGTACCGGCACGTCGCCCTCGGGCGCATGGCCCGGCTGCACGCTGCGGCCGCCGATCGGGGCGGGCTTGTCCTGGGCGGGAACTGGTGCGTCCTCACCCCTGCGTTCTTCCGCAGCGGGAGAAGGGGGCTGCGCGGCGGCTCGGGCGCCCTCACCCCTGCCCTCTCCCGGGACGGGAGAGGGGGACTGCGCGGCGGCTCGGGCTCCCTCACCCCTGCCCTCTCCCGGGGCGGGAGAGGGGGACGCGGGGTCGGCTGCGCCGACGGTTTCCATTATGGCGATCACGCTGCCTTCGGACAGCTCGTCGCCCAGCTTGACCTTCAGTTCCCGCACCACGCCGCCGAAGGCGGCCGGCACTTCCATCGTGGCCTTGTCCGACTCCAGCGTGATCAGGCCCTGATCCTTGACGACGGTATCGCCGACCTTCACCAGCACCTCGATCACCGGCACGTCGCTGCTGCCGATATCGGGTACCACGGCTTCGCGCAAGGCGGGCGTGCCGCTGGCCGCGCGGGCCGGCTCGGATTTGGCCGGCTCGGATTTAGGCTGGGCGGCGGGAGACTTCGCGGCGGTTCGGGCTCCCTCACCCCTGCCCTCTCCCGGCACGGGAGAGGGGGACGCGGAGTCGGCTGTGCCGACGGCTTCCATTATGGCGATGACCGTGCCCTCGGATACCTCGTCGCCGACCTTCAGCTTCACTTCCTTCACCGTGCCGGCGAACGGCGCGGGGACTTCCATGGTGGCCTTGTCCGACTCCAGCGTGATCAGGCTCTGTTCCTTCTCGACCCGGTCGCCGGCTTTGATCATCACCTCGATCACCGGCACTTTGTCGCTGCCGATGTCGGGGACGCGTGCTTCTTTCAGGTCGGCCATGGGTACTCCAGCGGATGGCGGCAGCGAACCGCTCGGGGATGGCGGTCGCGGACAAGGCTTCAATCATAACGAAGGCCTGACCGCTTCGTCTCCCATGCCGTGCAGTATTTTGTCCGCATCGCTTACCATGCGCGTGCGTATGCGTGACCTTGAGCTCACGCGCGGCGCGGGCCCATGCCCTACTCTGACGCTGTCCAACGCCGCATGGGCGGCACCGGAAGAACGCCATGCTGACGATACGCGAGCTGTCCAAAACCTACGCCAACGGCGTGCGCGCATTGCGCAGCGTGTCGCTGGATATCCCCAACGGCATGTTCGGCCTGCTCGGCCCGAACGGAGCCGGCAAGTCGACGCTGATGCGCACGATCGCCACGCTGCAGGATCCGGACGCCGGCAGCATCGTGCTCGACGGCATGGACCTGCTCGCCGACAAGCAGGCCACCCGGCGCCTGCTCGGCTACCTGCCGCAGGAGTTCGGTGTGTACCCGAAGGTATCGGCCGAGGCGATGCTCGATCACTTCGCGATACTCAAGGGCGTCACCGTGAAGGGCGAGCGACGCGAACTGGTCGAGACGTTGCTGCGCCAGGTGAACCTGTGGGATGTGCGCCGGCGCAAGCTGGGCACCTATTCCGGCGGCATGCGCCAGCGCTTCGGCATCGCGCAGGCGCTGATCGGCGATCCGCGGCTGGTGATCGTGGACGAGCCTACCGCCGGCCTCGATCCGGAGGAGCGCAACCGCTTCCTCAACCTGCTGGCCGAGATCGGCGAGCGGGTGGTGGTGATCCTGTCCACCCACATCGTGGAAGACGTGACCGACCTGTGCCAGCACATGGCGATCATCGGCCAGGGCCAGCTGCTGCTCACCGGCGATCCGCTGGAGGCGATCCGCTCGCTCGATGGCCGGGTCTGGCGGCGCAGCATCGACAAATCCGAACTGGACGGCTATCGCGCCCGCATGAACATCCTGTCCACCCGCCTCGCCGCCGGCCGCACGCTGCTGCACGTGCTGTCCGACACGCGGCCCGGCGAAGGCTTCGAGGCGGTGGCGCCCGATCTGGAGGACGTCTATTTCGGCCACCTGCGCGATCAGGCCACCGCCAGCGCGGCCTGACCGGCTTTCGAATTCCCGGTAGGAGCGCGCTTGCGCGCGATGCTCTTGCTCCGTCGCTGGCAAAGGAGCATCGCGCGCAAGCGCGCTCCTACAACAAACTGCAAAAGCATTCGCGCACAGGGTGCGCTCCTACACAGCAGACAGGATCGCCCATGTTCTTCAAGTCAAGCTTCTTCGAAATCTGCCGATTCGAATGGCGCCAGCAGTTGAAGGCACCGTTGTTCTGGGTCATTGCGCTGGTGTTCGGCGCGCTCGCGTTCGCCCTGGTCAGCACCGACGCGGTGACCGTCGGCGGCGCCAGTGGCAACGTGCTGCGCAATGCGCCGCTGGTGATCGTGCGGCTGCTCACCGTGCTCAGCGTGCTCGGCATGTTCCTGGTGACGGTGTTCGTCGCCGGCGCCGCGCTGCGCGATTTCGAGCAGCGCACGGCCGAGCTGGTCTTCACCACCCCGATCAGCCGCGGCGCCTATCTCGGCGGCCGCTTTGCCGCCGGCTATCTGGCGGCGCTGGCGATCATGCTGGTGTGCGCGCTGGGCATCGCGCTGGGCGGCATGATGCCGTGGATCGATGCGGCGCGGCTGGGTCCGGCCAGCTGGCATGGCTATGCCTGGGCGTTCGGCGTGATGGTGGTGCCGGACATGCTGTTCATCGCGGCGCTGCTGTTCCTGCTGGCCACCACCACGCGCTCGCTGCTGGCCACCTACGTGGGGCTGATCGTCTTCTTCGTGCTGCAAGCCGTCGTGGGCCAGTTGAGCAAGGACGTCAACAATCACTACGCCGCCGCCCTGCTCGATCCGTTCGGCGGGCACACCGTGGCGCTGGTCACGCGCTACTGGTCCGCCTATCAATCGAACCGCGAACTGCCTGCGCTGAGCGGCGTGCTGCTGTTCAACCGGCTGCTGTGGATCGGCATGAGCATGGTCATGCTGGGCGCCACGTTCGCGTTGTTCCGGCCGAACCGCGAAGGCCTGCAACTGCCGCGGCGCAAGCCGCGGGCGGAACCGCCGATGCTGCGCCCGTCGGCCGGCACCGCCACGCTGGCACTGCCCAGGGTGCGCCTGGCGGACAACTTCCGCGCCCATCTGCTGCAACTGCGCGCGCAGTTCGTCTTCGATACCGTTGGGGTACTGCGCGGCGTGCCGTTCCTGATCATGCTGGTGCTGGGCGTGGCCAACCTGTTCGGCTCGCTGCTGCTGTCCGGGCAGATCTACGGCACGGCCACGTATCCGGTCACCCATCAGGTGCTGGAGATGCTGCGGGGTGCGTTCCAGTGGCTGCTGTTCATCATCATCACGTTCTATGCCGGTGAGCTGGTGTG
The DNA here is from genome assembly GCA_004322005.1 of Rhodanobacter sp. GTDB lineage: Bacteria > Pseudomonadota > Gammaproteobacteria > Xanthomonadales > Rhodanobacteraceae > Rhodanobacter. Next base: position 44,936 of record SCRF01000106.1, read on the forward strand.
GCGCGAGCGCAGCCAGCGTTCGGCCGAGGTCAGCGACGCGTTCCCGCTGCCGGACTGGATCCCGCTGGCCGCCAAGCTGGGCGCGCTGCTGGCGGTGATCGCGGTGTTCCAGCTGGTGGGCGCGCTGGTCGGCATCGGCTGGCAGCTCGGTCACGGCTATACCCATCTGGAACCGGGCCTGTATCTGGCAACGCTGGCGCTGAACGCGATGCCATTCGTGCTGCTGGCGGCACTGGCGCTGTTCCTGCAGGTGCTGTCCAACAACAAGTTCCTCGGCTACCTGCTGACCATTCTGTGGTTCGTCGCGCAGATCGGCTTCGGCCTGTTGCACTGGGAGCAGAACCTCTACAACTACGGCAACGCGCCGAACGTGCCGTATTCGGACATGAACGGTTTCGGCCATTTCCTCGGCGCGGCACTGTGGTTCGACTTCTACTGGACCAACTGCGCCGTGGCCCTGCTGGTGCTGGCCGCGCTGTTCTGGGTGCGCGGCACCGGGCAGTCGTGGCGTGACCGGCTGCACGAGGCGCGCGTGCGGCTGCACGCGCCCGCGAAAGCCACGCTGGCTTTGGCATTGCTGGCGTTCGCCGGCAGCGGCGCATGGATCTATTACAACACCAACGTGCTCAACCATTACCGCAGCAGCAGCAGCAGACTGCAGCAGCGCGCGGACTACGAGAAGAAATACGCGAAGTACAAGGATCTGCCGCAACCGCGGATCACCGCGGTGCAGGCGGATGTGGACATCCACCCGTACCGGCGCAAGCTCGATATCCGCGGTCGATACACTCTGGTCAACAAACACAAGGCACCGATCAGCGAGCTGTACGTGAACTTCACCGACGGCTTCACCGTGAAGTCGCTGGACTTCGCGCCGCACGTTACGGTCAGCGCGGACAAGGACCTGGGCTTCACCATCTATCGGCTGAAGACGCCGCTGGCACCCGGCGCATCGATGCGCTTCGATTTCGACCTGGAATACGCGCCGAAGGGTTTCACCAACAGCCCCGAAGGCACGTTCCTGGCCCACAACGGCACGTTCTTCAACAACCACGTGATGCCGCAGTTCGGCTACCAGGCGCAGGTACAGATCACCGACCGCAACGACCGCCGCAAGTACGGCCTCAACGAGGCGGTGCCGAGGATGCCGAAGCTCGGCGACGAGAAGGCGCGCGCCAACACCTACATCAGCAACGACGCGGACTGGATCAGCTTCGACACCACCGTGTCCACCGCCGCCGATCAGATCGCGGTGGCGCCGGGTTACCTGCAAAAGGAATGGACGGCGAACGGTCGGCGCTATTTCCATTACACCTTGACTCAGGGCGGGTTGACTCAAGGCGGGATGGACCAACCCATGCTGCCGTTCTTCGCCTGGCTGTCGGCGCGCTATGCGGTGAAGCAGGTCGAGTGGAAGGGTGTGCAGATCGGCGTCTACTACAACCCGGCACATGCCTGGAACGTGGACCGGATGATCCAGGGCGCCAAGGATGCGCTGGACTACTACGATGAGAAATACACGCCGTACCAGTTCCGTCAATTGCGCATCCTGGAGTTTCCCGATTACGCCACGTACGCGCAGTCGTTCGCCAACACCATCCCGTTCTCCGAATCGATCGGCTTCATCGCCGATTTGCGCGACCCGTCGAAGATCGACTACCCCTACTACGTCACCGCGCACGAAGTGGCGCATCAATGGTGGGCGCACCGGGTGATCGGCGCCGACATGCAGGGCTCCACCATGCTCAGCGAGTCGCTGGCGCAGTACTCCGCGCTGATGGTGATGAAGCACAAATACGGCGCCGACCAGATGCGCAAGTTCCTGAAGTACGAACTGGATCACTACCTTGCCGGCCGCACCACCGAAAAGCTGGCGGAGGAGCCGCTGGCCAAGGTGGAGAGCGATCAGCGATATATCCACTACCAGAAGGGCTCGCTGGTGTTCTACGCGCTGCAGGATTACATCGGCGAGGACACCGTGGATCGCGTGCTGAAGCAGTTCCTGATCGACAAGGGTTTCCAGCAGCCGCCCTATACCACCTCGCGGGAATTCATGGATGCGCTGGGCAAGGCGGTCGGACCGAAATGGCAGCCGCTGCTGAACGACCTGTTCTGGAAGATCACCCTGTTCGACAACCGCACCACCGAGGCCACCGCGAAAAAGTTGCCCGATGGCAGGTACCGGGTGACCATGAAAGTGCACGCCGGCAAGGTTTATGTCGACGGCAAGGGCAAGGAGACGCCAGCCACGCCGGACATCCCGATCGAGGTCGGCGTGTTTGCCGCCTCGCCCGGCAAGGGCAGGGACGGCAAGCCGCTGTATCTCGAAAAGCGCATGCTGCCGAACGGCGACAGCACGATCACCGTGACCGTCGACGGCCTGCCCGCCGAAGCCGGCATCGATCCGTACAACGAGCTGATCGACAAGGTCTCCAGCGACAACCGGCACGCGGTGACCGTGCAATGAGGCGACAGGCTGCCCGGGAGTTCTGAATTACCCGGTTCCCGGCATCCGTAGGAGCGCACCCTGTGCGCGAAAGCTCTTCGCCGCGGACCGGACAAAAGCATCGCGCACAGGGTGCGCTCCTACGCCAGCGCCCGCCGCGAAGTTCAACCCGGCTTCACCGGCAGGCTGCCCTGCACCACGGTCAGCTCGCGCTGCGGGAACGGGATGCTGATGCCGGCCGCGTCGAAGTGTTCCTTGATCGCGCGCAGCAAGTCGGTCTGCGTGGCCCAGAGATCGGCCGAGCGGGCCCACGCGCGTATCGTCAGATCGACCGAGCTCTCACTCAGTGCGGAGGTCCAGACGCCCGGCGCCGGATCCTTCAGGATGCGTTGGTCCGCGTCGAACAGCTGCCGGATCTCGGCCATCGCGGCGCCGATGTCGTCCTTGTAGCCGATCCCGACCTTCAGCTCGAAACGCCGGATGCCGCGCCGGTTGTAGTTGAGGATGGCATCGCTGCCGATCTTCGCATTCGGCAGGATCGCCTCGCGGTTGTCCGGCAGGATCAGCCGGGTATGCATCAGGTTGACCTGCTCCACGGTGCCGTCGATGCCACCGGCATTGACGAAATCGCCGACCCGGAACGGGCGGAACACGATCAGCAGGACACCCCAGGCCAGATTGCTCAGCGAACCCTGCAGCGCCAGCCCGATCGCCAGCCCGGCCGTGCCGAGCGCGGCGACCAGCGGCGCCGACGGCACGCCGGCCGTGGTCAGTGCCATCACGACCAGCACCGCGATCGACACGCCGTAGATGAGGTTGCGCAGAAACTCGATCAGCGTGACATCGATCGCCGCACGCTGCATGGCCCGCCGCGTGAAATTGGCCAGCCGCGCCGCCAGCCAGATGCCGACCAGCAGGATCAGCAGCGCCAGCAGCAGTTTCAAGCCCGCGTGGGTGACGCTGTCGGAGAGTTTCACCCCCAGCAGGTTCGACAAGAAATCATGCATGGCTATCGGCTTGTGCAGGGAAACCGCATCAGCCTACCAAAGCTACGGCACCAATGTGGTTGAAGCTGCGGTCACGTAGCGCCAAGCGATTGCCGCCGATCAGCGCCGGCGATCGTCGAGGTCGGTAACCTTGCCGTCGACGATCGTCACGGCGATCACGCGGTCACCGCGACGGTACTGCCACAGCTCGCCCTGCGTACTGTCGGCCACTACCCGGGTGCGACGGCCACGCCCCCCGCTGCGACGTGAGCGGCGACTGCGCGAACCGCCGCGATGCGATTTGTACGACGGCTTGCCCAGCAACTCGGTCACCCGCACCGCACTGTCGCCGGCGGTGAGTACATGACTGCCGACCCGCAAGGTGCTGGAGGCCTGGGCGGCGGTGACCAGGCCGAACAAGCCGAGTATCAGAAATTGACGCCGCATCGTGCACTCCCTGTCCGGATGATTTTGATGGCTCCGGTCCGCCAGCGCGGACGCAATCAGTCTGTCGCTCGCCGCGGCGAGCGCCAAGCGGGGCACCGGCAAATGCGGGAAGGCACGACGCCCGGCAACCTGTCAGCGAAACTCCACGCCCGGCGTAGCCAGATACGCCAATTCGGCCGGCGTGCTGGCCCGGCCAAGCGTGGCATTGCGGTGCGGGAACCGACCGAAGCGTGCGATCACCTCGTGGTGGGCGCGCGCGAATGCGAGATAGCTCTCGAAACTTGCATGCTGTTCGGGCGATGCCTCCCCGCACAGCGCCTCGAACAGTTCCACCGAACGCCGCTGCAGGCCCGGATCCTCGGCATGCTCCAGCGGAAGATAGGCAAATACCCGTTGCAGCGGCGCCAACCGCCGATCGTTGCCGCCGTCGATACCTGCCAGTGCCAGCGCCTGTGCCCTGGCGTCCTGCGCCCATGCGCGCGGGTCGTCCCGATACAGATTGCGGCTGAACTGGTCCAGCACGATCAACAACGCCAACCAGCCCAATGGCGTCCGCGCCCAGCCGTCCAGCAAGCCGACGGCAGCGGCTTCGGCAACGTCACCGAAATCGGCACGGATCTGCGCATCGAACGCATCGTCGCGGGCAAACCAGCGCACGGCGTTCGCCTCGGCAAACCAGAATGCCAGTATCTCTTGGGCTGCGGGTACCATGCCTGTCCCCTCGATAGCCTGGAAACGGGCCAGACCAGGATGGCCGAGTTTATACTCCGCGCGCGCGTCGGCCGCCCGCTGGCCGGCCAGCACCGGCGCCAGCGACGCCCCGCTTCACTGGCCGATCTGCAGCAGGTTCAGCGGTTGTCCGTTGCTGCCACGCACGCCCTGCTGCAATGCGGCGAGGCGCCGGATCGACGGACACAGCGCCTCGACCTGCGGGCGCAATGCCTGCATGCGCTGCTGCAGATACGGCTGCAGGCTGGTAGCGAGGTTTGCGGCGCGATCGCGCAAGTCGGCCGCCGCCTGCAGGTCGCCGCTCATGGCCGCGTCGATGGCCTGCCGACCAAGGTCGCCGGCCAGCAGCGGCAGCAGGTCGGCGGCGATCTGGTTGGCGTACCGGTTGGCGGCATCGCCCTGCCAGTCGTGGCTGCTGTTGCTGGCCGCAATGCGCTGCTTGAGTTCGCGGGCATCCGCGGCCAGCCGGCGATCGAGTTCGGTGCGCGTGTCGGCACTCAGGCCCATGCCACCCGCTTCGGCGCGCAGCGCCTGCACCGCCAGGTCCACCCCGTGCTGCGCGACCGTGCGCACCCGCGGCGCCAGCGCGCGCAGGTCGCGCTCGAACAACGCCAGCCGATCCTTGTCCTCCGCATTCAAAGGCACGGCGGCGCCGTCGGTATGCAGCACCCCCTGCTGCAGCTCGACCCGCAGCGGTGCCGGCGCGGCGCGGTCGAAGACCACGCTGTCGGCATGGAGCGTCACGTCATAGCTGCTGCTGGCATGGCAGGTGGCCGCCAGATCCTGCGCATGCGAAGGCAGTGCGGCAGACAGAAAAAACAGCACGGCAAGCGAACGGAACAGACGCATCGGCAGGATTTCCATGGACAATGCCGTCAAGCGATACCCGCCCGCCCGACAACCCATGCTGAATGCCCGGCCATGCGACACGAATCGCGCCTGGCGCGGCAGCAACGCGCCGGTCAAGACAGATTACGTACCACCCAACGGCTTCTTCAGCCGCAAGCCATCGCTGTCGAGCAGGAGGAGTCCTCCGTCCGGCATCGCGTCCACGTTGCCCGCAGCCAAACGGCTGTTGTCGAGCCACGGAATCATCTGCTGCGGTCCGGGCACATAGCCCTGCCATTGGCCGTATCCTTCGGAACGGGGATGGCCGTATTCGCCGTACAGGGTGAAAGTGACGGGAATCCGCGCAATCCAGTAAGGATAGGCAACCTGCTTGCCGGTGGTCGGGAGGTTGAAAGTCCATTTCTTGGCCCCCGTCAGAGCGGCTTTGGCGAGTACTTCCCGCCACCGTTGCATGGCGCCATCGCTGCCTATGACACTCAAATTGACCTGCTCAGCTGCGGCAGCTTCGACCCGGCCCTGCCGGTTGATCTTTATCAACAGATAGACCGTACCAGCGGCGTGATCCCGTATTGCAGCGGACGGATACTCTATCGGTGCCTGCGTCTTGTAGCTGGGGCTTTCACCCGGGGCATCATTACCGAAGGATGTGCTGCCGACGCTGACTGCAAAATTGCCCTTGCCTATCTGCTTGGCCACGATACGCAGGCTCATGGTGGCCTTGGCCACCACCACCTTGCCACCGATAACCACCGGATCGAACTTCCAGGTGGATACGGTCCTGTCGATGACCGCGAGAACTCCCGAAGGCAGCTTTTCCGGATGATCGACGGCATAGCTCTGAACGCTGCCATCCGGCGCCACGACGATCGAGCCGGTGACCAGCATGCTGGCCTCCGCCCGTTTGGCGACATCCTCCGCGGCAGTGGCCAGCACCGCACCCGACAGCAAAATGCAGAACAACCCCAGCAGCAAGCGTTTCATCCGTGTACCTCGCCAGTCTGTATAAACCGAAAAGCAGTCTAGCTCCGAAAAGTGATGCCCGCACCAAGGATACGGGAGGCAGTCAACGCCGATGCCGGAACTGCGCACGTGCCGCCGGCGTGCCAAGGACCCAGGCCAGCCACAGCAACAGCGGGATGGCGATCGCCTTCAACGCCAGCGCGACCAGCCAGGTCCGCCGGGCGCGGGCGATCAGCCACAGTGCCACCTGACCGAGCTGCGGCTGCGCCATCGCCTGCTGGCGGGCGGTTTCAAAATCGCCCCACTGCCGCAGCATCAGCACGCCGGTGAGCAGCGCCCATAGCGCCAGCAGCAGGGCCAGCGCGCGCATCGTCGGGCGCGCCCATGCTTGCCGGAGGATGCAGCCGCCACTCACCACGATCACCATCATCGCGGCCAGCAGATAGACGTACTCGGCGTGTTGCTGATATTGCAGACAGCCCAGTGCCGCCAGCAGCAGCAGGACCCACGGCACGATCGCCCACGCCGCAAAACGGCGCGTCGACGATGACCCTGCGCGCATCATCGATGCCATCCGGACACCACCTTTGACGTGGCTGGCGCGACGGCTGTCATCAACGCACAGGAAAAGCGGCGCATGGCGGAGTCTCCAGGGGAAATGGGGGGAATGCAGGCGTGGCAGTTTACGCGGAAAAAGCCTCCCGACCGTAGGAGCGCACCCTGTGCGCGAATGCTCTTGTCGATGAACGTCCGCAGGAGCATTCGCGCACAGGGTGCGCTCCTGCAAGCGATGCGGACCTGTGGGAGGGGCTTCAGCCCCGTTGCCTTTTCGCCGCCAACGGCGAAGGGCGCCATGCGGCGCCCTTCGCTTTGTCTATCGCTGCCCGGGAATCAGCGACGGCTGATCGTGAACTTGCCCACCGAGACACCGAGATTGACGCCTTCACCGGTACCGGCCAGCGCCAGCGAGGTGGTGCCCTTGGTCAGCACCTGGGCTTGCGAGCTCTTGACCACGCCGGCCTCGGCGCCCGCCTGTGCATAGCTGCCGAACACATCATTGATGCTGTGTACGTGGCTGATCTCACCCTTGCCATTGTCGATGTGGTACTTGCCGGCAGTGAGCCCGCCACCCACCACGGCAATCTTCACCTTTGCGCTCTGACCGTTGCTGCAGGTGACCGTGCCGGTACCCTCAGCGTGCTTGTAGATCAGGGACCAGCCAGACAGGTTGTAGGTCATGTCGCATTTCACTTCGGCTTCGGCCGCCTGTGCATTGCTCACCGGCAGCACGGTCATGGCGCCCGCGCAGGCCAGCACCAGGGCGGCCATTCCAAAAGTACGCTTGATCATCGAAAGTCTCCTCAGTCATTGGTGCGGGATGCAGTTGGTTGACGGCACGACGGAGGAAACAGGCTTCCGAAGGGCCGGCACGTCGCTGCGTGTAATCGAAGCGTGTGCACTGCAGCGTGACAGCGGCGTGCACGTGCGGGCGGCTCGTTCAGGTTCGCGACATTCAAGCCGCCCGGGAGGGTCTATCCGTTGTCCACGACGATGCACAACCCGGCGCGGCCAGCGGCCAATGCGATGCGTGTCCCACGCCTCATTCCCTACTTCTTTTTCCTGTGCCTGGGGACCGGCTGCCATCGGGACGGGTCGAAACCGCCGACTTCATAGACCAGGGTCAGTTTCTTCTCGCCATCGGCCAGGGTCACGTCCATGGCAATCTTCTTCGCCTTGGGCAACATCGCGAGGAAAGCCTTGTCGTCGACCAGCATCAATGCCGGTTCGCCGCTGGGTGGCGCGAATGCCTTGATCTGGAACGGTTTGCCATCGACCGTGGTGGCGATCCGGCAGATGCGGTGACAGACGAACCCAGGCTTGCTGCCGTACAGGAACACGCTCTGCCCCCAGCTGCTATGCCGGCGCAACACCAGTTGCACGCGGTCATTGCCGGATGGATGACTGTTGTAGATCGCGGCGGTGGACTGGGTGCCACCGGCCATCGGCGACACCTGATATTCCCATAGCGCGGCCAGCCGGGCCTTTTCGCTGTTTTCGCGATAGCGCCGCTCGATCGCCGGCAGGGTTTTCTGCACCTCCTTCGCCGCATCGCTGCCGGGGAATTGGCTGACGATCTCCTGGCCGATCGACACCGCCATCTGGTCGTTGCCGATGCGCAGCAGCTGGCGATAGGTCTCAAGGTTTCGCGCCGCATCCGCGTTCTGTGCCTGCGCCTGCCGCTGCGCGGCCGTCGGCGCAGGCGTACTGCCCTGTTGCGAACAGCCGGCCAGCAACAATGAACCGGCGCACAGAGCAATCGCCAGACAACGATGGAAAGCGGAATTCATCAGCAGCGCACCGATCGGAAACAGGGGTTGTAGCTTGGAACGAGCGGCCAGTGCGATGCAACCACCACTCCAGGGCTTTCGGCACGGCCGCCAGCAACCTGCGGGAGGCCGAGGCGGTGACCGCCGACGGCGCGATGTTGGCCGTCAGCGCGCATCAGCATCCGGAGCTGTTCTGGGGCCTCAAGGGTGGCGGTGGCGGCAGCCTGGGGGGTGATCACCCGGCTGACCCTGCGCACGTTCGATCTGCCGCCGTCGTTCGGCGCGGTGTCCGGCACCATCAAGGCCTGGTCCGACCGGGCCTATCGTGCGCTGGAGGCGCGCGTGACGGCCTTCTACCGCAACGTGTTGTTCAACACGCACCGGGGCGAACAGTAGGTACTGACGCGAACCGACCGACAGGGAATACTCTTCGGCAATCGGTAGGAGCGCACCCTGTGCGCGAATGCTTTTCGGTGGGTCTGCGCAAAAAGCATTCGCGCACAGGGTGCGCTCCTACCCATTCGATGAAATTTGAGGCCATAGCGTGATCACCACTTCGCCGAGCGAATTCCTCGATGCCCACGCCGCGCTGGCGCCATTGCCCGAAGCCATGGGTACCGCGCGGGCGGCGTATCTGATCGCCCCGGTCGGGTTTGCGCTGGCGGCGGAATCGGCACGCGACAACCGCTACATGGACATGAACCGCGCGGTCGATCCGTTGAGGGCGCTGGCTCAGCACAGCACGCTGGCGCAAGCGCTGCGTGCCGATTTGCCGGCGATCACCTTTCCGGGCAATCCGGATACGCCCGATGCGGTATTTCCCAACAACGTCTTCGGCACCGCACCGGGCCGACTGATCGTCGGCCGCATGCGCCATGCAGTGCGTCGGCGCGAAGCGGAGCGACCGGACATCCGCGGTTTCTTCGGCGACGTACTGGGCTACGACGAGATCGATCTGTCCGGTTGCGAGGGCCTGGTCGCCGAGCTGACCGGCTCGCTGATCATCGACCGCGCCCGCGGCATCGGCTTCTGCGGCCTGAGCGAACGCTGCGACATGGCGGGCGCCGAAGCCATGCATCAGGCGTTCGGCCTGCGCCTCACGTTCTGCTTCGAGCTCGCCGAAAGCGAATACCACACCAACGTGGTGCTGACCCTGCTGGCCGGCCGCGCCGCGATCATCGCCGCGGACGGCTTCCGCGATCCGGCGGTGCCCAAGGCCATCGCCCAGGCCTATGCCGGTCGCGCGATCTGGCTGACGCCGGCCCAGAAACAGGCGTACGCCGGCAATGCGATCACCCTCTCCGGCGAACGCGTGTGGATGAGTTCCGGCGCCGCCGATTCGCTGACCGTCGAACAGCGCGCGGCACTGGCCGGCTTCGGCTTCGCCATCGGCACCGTCGAGCTGGACGAAATCGAGAAGGCCGGCGGCAGCCTGCGCTGCTGCGTGGGCGAGATCTACTGATGTCGTCATCCCGGCGAACGCCGGGATCCAGCGCCTTTCGTCACGTGTCGAAGGCACTGGCCTCCGGCTTTCGCCGGAATGACAAGTTTTGAGATCCACCTACTATCTGTTCCTGACGCTGGCCGACGGCTACTGGCGGTCGACCGATCTGGTCCACTGGCAGTTCGTGAAACCGGATCGCTGGCCGTTCGACGGCCCGGTGGCGCCGGCCACCCTGGTCGCCGGCGGCAAGTTGTTCCTGATGCAGGCCGCGATGAAACCGCGCCCGCTGCTGTACTCGACCGATCCGGCGCATGGGCACTGGCGATTCTGGACGCGACTGCTGCCACCGGTGCCCGGTGCGGTGTCGGCCGGACACGAGAGCGCGATGAAACCGGGCGACCTGCCGCCGGGCCCGTGGGATCCGGCCCTGTTCCAGGACCGCGACGGCAAGACCTATCTCTACTGGGGTTCCTCCAACGTGTTCCCGCTGTATGCCGCCGGCATCGACCTGAAGCTCGGCGAAGCGGCGCAAGGCGAAGGCAAGCGGCTGGTCTTCACCAGCAAGCCGCAGGTGCTGCTCAGGCCCGACCCGGCGAACCACGGCTGGGAACGCTTCGGTCGCGACCACGGCGACACCCGCATCGACCCGTACGTCGAAGGCGCCTGGATGAACCGCCACGGCGGCCGCTACTACCTGCAGTACGCCGCGCCGGGTACCGAGTACAACGTCTACGCCACTGGCGTCTACGTCGGCGCCGGCCCGCTCGGCCCGTTCCGTTACGCGCCCTACAACCCGGTCGGCTACAAGCCCGGCGGCTTCGTCACCGGCGCCGGCCACGGCTCCACGTTCCAGGATGCCTGGGGCAACTACTGGAACACCGGCACCGCGTGGATCGGCCTGAACTGGAAGTTCGAGCGGCGCATCGATCTGTTCCCCGCCGGGTTCCACGCCGATGGCCAGATGTGGATCGACACCCGCTTCGGCGATTTTCCGCAGCGCATGCCCAACCATCCCCTGCGCGAGGGCGAGAGCACCTTCACCGGCTGGATGCTGCTGTCGTACCGCAAGCCGGCGCAGGCATCCTCGTCGCTGCCGGACCATCCACCGGCGGCCGCCACCGACGAGAATCCGCGCACCTTCTGGGTGGCCGCGCGCAATGCGCCCGGACAGACCCTCACGCTGGATCTGGGCGGCGAACGTAGCGTACGCGCCGTGCAGGTCAACTACGCCGACTTCCAGTCGGGCCGCTACGGCGATGCGCCGGACATCGTCACGCAGTTCCGCCTCGAAGGCTCGACCGACGGGCGGCACTGGACCACGCTGGCCGACCTCTCGCACGAAATGCGCGATCGCGCCAACGCCTATGTCGAACTGGATCGCCCGGCGCGCATCCGCTTCGTGCGCTACGTGCATGTCCACGTCGGCGCGCGCACGCTGGCGATCGCCGACCTGCGCGTGTTCGGCCATGCCGACGGTCCGCCGCCGCCCGCGCCAACCCTCGTCTCCGCACGGCGCCTGCCCGATGCCCGCGATGCCGAGATCGTCTGGACACCGGTGCCCGGCGCGGTCGGCTACAACGTGCGTTGGGGACTTTCCCCCGACCGGCTGCACGAAACCTGGCAGCGCTTTGCCGACCAGCCGACCCGGTTGACGCTTAGCTCGTTGAACAAGGGCGTGAGCTACGTCGTGGCGGTCGAGGCCTTCGACGAGCGCGGAGTATCACGCTTGTCGCGGACCGTCACGCTTTCGCCCTGACCGCACGGCACTGTTTACGCCCCAGTCACGGCGCCGCTGGCAATCTTTGAAATCAAATGCCAAGGAGAATCCGCATGCGTAACCGTGATATCGAGCAACAGATCCACGATGCCGGCACGCGTGCCGGCGAACAGGCGCGCAAATACGCCAACGGCGCGGCCGACCGTGCCCAAAGCCTGTACGAGCGCAGCAGACGCATCGGCGCACGCCTGGGACGCGGCAATGGCTATGGCCAGCAATTGGCCAATGCAGCCGAGGATTTTGCCGACGAGGCGAATTACCGCTACCGCCGGTTGCGCCGCCAGGTGAATCGCCACCCGGCCGCCACCGTGGCGATCATCGCCGGCACGATCGGCGCATTCCTGCTGTTGCGCCAGGCGTTCCGCAGCGACGACGAGGATTGATCGCACCGCACCGATCCGGCGCCCCATCCCGATCGGGGCGAGCACGACAACGACAAAGGCATCGCGTAGGAGCGCGCTTGCGCGCGATGCTCTTTTGCACAAAGCATCGCGCGCAAGCGCGCTCCTACCAGGCCACGCCAGGCAGCGCGAGGCTCATGGTCGGCAGGCGGTAGCGCCGTCAGACCGTCAGCGGGTTCGGCTTGTCCGGATCGAGCTTGTATTCCTTGATCGCCCGGCTGACGTCCTTGGCGTTGACCTTGCCGTCCTTCGCCAGGGCGGCCAGCGCGGCGTGGGCGATCCAGTAGCGATCGACCTCGAAGAATCCGCGCAGGTGCGCACGCGTGTCCGAGCGACCGAAGCCATCGGTGCCGAGCACCGTATAGCGCATGCCATCGGGCATGAAGGCGCGGATCTGGTCGGCATATTCGCGCACGTAGTCGGTGGCGGCGATCGCCGGACCCTGACGCCCGGCCAGCAGGCTGGTGACATACGGCACTCGCGGCTCGGCTTCCGGGTGCAGCCGATTCCAGCGCTCGGCGTCGAAACCGTCGCGGCGCAATTCGACGAAGCTGGGTACCGACCAGATGTCGGCCTTGACGCCGAAATCCTTCTCCAGCAATTCGGCCGCGGCGATCGCCTCGCGCAAAATCGTGCCGGAACCCAGCAGCTGCACGCATGGCGCCGCCGCCTTGCTCTTGCCTTTACCTGAGTCCCGGGTCCCGAGCCCCGAGTCCCGCAACAAATACATGCCCTTGATGATGCCTTCCTCGCTGCCGGCCGGCAGATCGGGATGGCTGTAGTTCTCGTTCATCACGGTGATGTAGTAGTAGATGTCCTCCTGCTCCTGCATCATCCGGCGCGTACCGTCCTGCAGGATCACGGCGACTTCGTACGAGAAGGTCGGATCGTACGACTTCACGTTCGGGATTACGCCGGACATCAGGTGCGACTGGCCGTCTTCGTGCTGCAGCCCCTCGCCGTTGAGCGTGGTGCGGCCCGCCGTGCCGCCGATCAGGAAGCCGCGCGAACGCATGTCGCCGGCGGCCCAGCACAGGTCGCCGATACGCTGGAAACCGAACATCGAGTAGTAGATGAAGAACGGCAGCATCGCCTGGTTGCTGACCGAATAGCTGCTCGCCGCGGCCATCCACGACGCCATGCCGCCGGCCTCGCTGATGCCTTGCTGCAGCACCTGGCCTTTCTGGTCCTCGCGGTAATACAACAATTGGTCGGCATCCTGCGGCCGGTATTTCTGGCCGAACGGGGCGTAGATGCCGATCTGCCGGAACATGCCTTCCATGCCGAACGTGCGCGCTTCGTCGGCGACGATCGGCACCACCCGCTCGCCCAGCTGCTTGTCGCGCAGCAGCAGGTTGATGCCACGTACCAGCGCCATGGTGGTGGAGATCTCGCGCTCGCCGGTACCCTTGGTGATCTGCTCGAATACCGAAAGCTCCGGCACCTTCAGCTTCGCGTCGGCCTTGCGCCGGCGCTGCGGCAGCGCGCCGCCGAGCGCACGCCGGCGCTCGAGCATGTACTGCACTTCCGGCGAATCCTTGCCCGGGTGGTAGTACGGCACGTCCTTGAGCTTGTCGTCCGGCACCGGGATGTTGAAGCGGTCGCGAAAGTGGCGCACCGAGTCGGAATCCAGCTTCTTCTGCTGGTGGGTCGGGTTCTGCGACTCGCCGGCCGAACCCATGCCGTAGCCCTTCACCGTCTTGGCCAGGATCACCGTCGGCATGCCCTTGGTGCGGGTAGCCGCGTGGTAGGCGGCGTAGACCTTGTGCGGATCGTGGCCACCGCGGTTCAGGCGCCAGATGTCGTCGTCGGACAGGTTGGCGACCAGCTGCGCGGTCTCCGGGTACTTGCCGAAGAAATGCTCGCGTGTATACGCGCCGCCAAACGCCTTGCAGGCCTGGTACTCGCCGTCGACGGTCTCCATCATCAGCTTGCGCAGCTTGCCGCTGGTGTCGCGCGCCAGCAGCGGATCCCAGTAACTGCCCCAGACCAGCTTGATCGTGTTCCAGCCCGCGCCGCGGAATTCGCCTTCCAGCTCCTGGATGATCTTGCCGTTGCCGCGCACCGGCCCGTCCAGCCGCTGCAGGTTGCAGTTGACCACGAAGATCAGGTTGTCCAGGCCCTCGCGGCCGGCCAGCGAGATCGCGCCGAGCGACTCCGGCTCGTCGCACTCGCCGTCGCCCATGAAGCACCACACCTTGCGGTCGCTCTTGGGGACCAGACCGCGGTGCTCCAGGTACTTGAAGAACTGCGCCTGGTAGATCGCCTGGATCGGGCCCAGTCCCATCGACACCGTCGGCACCTGCCAGTAGTCCGGCATCAGCCACGGGTGCGGGTACGACGACAGCGCGCGGCCCTTGCCGATCACCTCCATGCGGAACAGGTCGAGCTGATCTTCGCCCAGCCGCCCTTCGAGGAACGAGCGCGCATAGATGCCGGGGCTGGAATGGCCCTGATGGAAGACCAGATCCCCGGGATGATCGGCGCTCGGCGCACGCCAGAAATGGTTGAAGCCCACGTCGTACAGCGTGGCCGACGAGGCGAAGCTGGCGATATGCCCACCCAGCTCGCCCGGCTTGCGGTTGGCGCGCACCACCATCGCCATCGCGTTCCAGCGGATCAGCGTGCGGATGCGCCATTCCATCGCCGCATCGCCGGGACTCTTGGCCTCCTGGCTGGGAGCGATGGTGTTGACGTATTCGGTGGTCGGATCGAACGGCAGGTAGCCGCCCGAACGACGGGTCGAATCGACCAGGCGCTCGAGCAGGAAATGCGCGCGCTCGGTACCGTCGTGATGGATCACCGCATCGAGCGAATCCATCCACTCGCGGGTTTCGGTGGGGTCGATGTCCTGGTTGAGGATATCGTCGAGCTGATCCATGAAGAGTCTCCGCAGTGCCGATCGGCGCCAAGCTTGGGGTGGGTTTCCGCCGCCGGAGATGGCGACGGAATCAACGTCCAAGTCTAGCCGCTGCACCGCACGCCTGCCAATTCAATCATCCATTCGCCGACGCATGGCCGGGCGCCCGCCGGCGAACGGAGAATTCACCATGCCAAGGCAGTCGCCCTGCCCGCGAAACGGAAACCCGTGCGCTCGCCTGGTCAGCTGCCCGGACGGTTGGCCGTGCGGATCTGCGCATCCAATGCGGCTACCGCCGTCATGTTGATCACTCGGCGGACACTCGAGGCCGGGGTGAGGATATGCGCCGACTTGTCCAGTCCCATCAGGATCGGACCGATCGCCACACCTTCGGTCATCACCCGCACCATGTTGTAGGCGATGTTGGCGGCATCCAGGTTCGCCATCACGAACAGGTTGGCGCGGCCGGAAAGCGTGGTGTGCGGAAACATGCGCTGGCGCAACACATCGTCCCACGCGGTGTCGGCCTGCATCTCGCCGTCCATCTCCAGCTCGGGCGCGCGCACGCGCAGGAGCTCCCAGACCTTGCGCATCTTCGCGGCGCTGGGGTTGTCGTGGCTGCCGTAGTTGGAATGCGACAGCAGCGCCACCTTCGGCTCGATGCCGAACAGCTTGAGCCGATAGCTGGCCTCCAGCGTGGCCTCGGCGATCTGCTCGGCATCGGGATCGACCTGCACGTGGGTGTCGAGGAAGAACCAGGCGCCCTTGTCGTTGATCACGCCGGTCATCGCCGAAGTGCACTGCACGCCCGGATCCAGGTCGAACACGCTGCGCAGATAACCGAGTTTCTTGTGATAGCGGCCGACCAGACCGCAGATCATCGCATCGGCCTCGCCCCGCTCGACCATCAGTGCGGCAATCAGGGTGGGCCGGGAGCGCATCAGGTTCTTCGCGGCGGCCGGGGTCACGCCGCGGCGCTCGGTCATCGCGTGGTATTGCTGCCAGTACTCGTTGAAACGCGGGTCGTCGTTGATGTTGGTCAGCTCGAAATCGACCCCGGCGCGCATGCGCAGGCCCAGCCGCTCGATGCGTGCCTGGATGACATCCGGACGCCCGATCAGCACCGGGTAGGCAAGGCGTTCGTCGATTACCGTCTGCACCGCGAGCAGGACAACCTCTTCCTCGCCCTCGGCGTAGACGACGCGCTGGCGGTCGGCGCGTGCCCGTTCGTACACCGGCTTCATCAACAGACCGGTGCGGTAGATGAACTGGCCGAGCTTCTCGCGATAGGCCTGCATGTCGGCGATCGGGCGCATGGCCACCCCCGAATCCATCGCCGCCTGCGCCACCGCCGGCGCCAGCATCACCAGCAGGCGCGGGTCGAACGGCCGCGGGATCAGGTATTCGGCACCGAACGTGGGCACCTCGCCGCCGTAGGCGCCGCCCAGGTCGGTGGCTTCCATCCGCGCCAGCGCGGCGATCGCGCGCACGCAGGCCAGCTTCATCGCCTCGTTGATCACGGTGGCGCCGACATCCAGCGCGCCGCGGAAGATGTACGGGAAGCACAGCGCGTTGTTGACCTGGTTCGGGTAGTCCGAACGGCCGGTGGCGATGATGCAGTCCGGCCGCGCCCGCTTGGCGTCCTCGGGCATGATCTCCGAGTTGGGGTTGGCCAGCGCCAGGATGATCGGCCGGGCCGCCATCGTCGCGACCATCTCCGGCTTCAGGATGCCGCCGGCGGAAAGGCCCAGGAACACATCCGCGCCCTCGACGATTTCCGCCAGGGTCCGCTTGGCGGTGTCGCGCGCGTAGCGCCGCTTGTCCGGGTCCAGCTGGTCGCGGCCGGTGTACAGCACGCCCTCGCGGTCGTAGGCGAGGATGTTTTCCGGCTTCAGCCCCAGCGCCACCAGCATGTCCAGGCAGGCGATGCCGGCCGCACCGGCGCCGGCGGTGGCGAGTTTCACCTCGCCGATCGGCTTGCCGACCACTTCCAGCGCGTTCAGCACTGCCGCACCGACGATGATCGCGGTGCCATGCTGGTCGTCGTGGAATACCGGGATCTTCATCCGCTCGCGCAGCTTGCGCTCGACGATGAAGCACTCCGGCGCCTTGATGTCCTCCAGGTTGATGCCGCCGAAGGTGGGCTCCATCGAGGCGATGATGTCGACCAGCTTGTCCGGATCGTTCTCGGCAATCTCGATGTCGAACACGTCGATGCCGGCGAATTTCTGGAACAGCACGCCCTTGCCTTCCATCACCGGCTTGGCCGCCAGCGGCCCGATGTTGCCCAGGCCCAGCACGGCGGTACCGTTGCTGATCACCGCGACCAGGTTGGCGCGTGCGGTGTACTCGGCCACTGCGCCCGGATCGGCGACGATCGCATCGCAGACGGCGGCGACGCCGGGCGTATAGGCCAGCGACAGATCGCGCTGGGTCAGCAGCGAAGTGGTCGGGGTGACCTTGATCTTGCCCGGGTGCGGCTGGCGGTGATATTCGAGTGCGGCGAGGCGAAGTTCTTCAGGCTGTGACATCGGCGGCGATTTTTATTGAGGGAGGGGGCAGCCACCGCCACGGCGGATGACTGCCGGCGATGTTAGCACCGGGACATCACGAACCCATCCGTTGCTGCGTGACAACGACGTGTCGCTACACGCCGAGTACCAATTCGTCGCCCTGTACCCGGCCCATCTGGATGCCGTTGACGAACACCGAAAACGCCAGCTTGCCGGCCAGCCCATGCACGTGCCGCATCCACGGCGGCAGCCAGCGCGGCGGCACAATCACACCGGATGCGAAATGCGGCTGCAGGGTGATCACGTCGCGCAGCGCCAGCTTGCCGGCAAACAGATGCCGAAGAAGATCCATCCGCCGCTCCTTCAGCGCCCAGCGGAAGTAGGTGTGCACAGTGAGCAGGCCGGCCAGATACACATTGTCCTTGGCGAACGCCGCGCCGCCGGTCAACGGCACCCCGCGGAACACCCGCTGGGCCGAGTGGAAACTGTCGGCCGCGGTCTGCCCGAAGGCGCTGAAGAAGCGATAGACCTCGATGAAGTCGGCGCCGTTCAGCGCCATGTCGATCGCCAGGATGCGCAGGCTGATGCGCTTGAGCCGGGTGATGTCGATCGCGCCGGACATCAGCTCGGCAAACACCGCCAGGCCCTCCTGGGTCGCGGTGACCCTTGGCGAGGAACGCCGCAGCGAGGTCAGCAACGGCTGCCGGCGCCCATTCAGCGCGGTCAGCGAATGCACGAAGGCCTCATGCGCGAGCAGCTGGTGGCAGTCGTAGTCGCTGAAGCAGGTGCCGCCGCGCAGGCGGATGCGGGTGGCGCCGGCAGCCGCCTTGGCGGTGAGCTCCGGGTCGACTTCCACGCTGATCTGGCCGGCGCCGAAAAACGCATCGAGCTTGCCGGCCAGCTCGGTGCGCAACACCTCGGCCGGCATGGTCTCGCAACTGTCGTCGGCCAGCAGGTCGGCGCCCAGTTCGTCGGCCAGCTCGACGAAGTAGCGCGCCGCATCGAGGTTGCTGCGCCGGCTGCCGGCAATGATGTCGGACGGACGGCCATACAAGGCAATCGACGGTGCGGTGACGCCCGCGCTGCCAGTCGCCTCCAGCATCTCGGCGGCGATCCGCCATGACTCGGCGGTACGGCGCACATAGTCGCCGAGCGGGTCGATATCCCGGGGATCGCCGCCGCCTGCCGCCGCCTCGATGGCCGCCAGCTCGGTGCGTGCCGCGGCCAGGTCCGGGCGCGCGTAGGTCACTTCGGGCAAGGCGAACTGGCCCTTGCCGTAGGCCTCGATCATGCGGTTTTCCAGCGACGCCGGCCACGCCACGGTGGACAGGATGTGGATACCGCTGGCCGCCGCGAGCAGGCGCTTGTCCAGATCGATGTAACGCTGCAGCTGCGGCGCCACGACGATGGCCGGCGTGTTCATCGGAGCCCCTGCCGGAGCGCATTGATGCACTCGATCAACCCGGCGGCAATCGGATCCGTCCTGAACGCGGTGGAAGAAGCGGACAACCGGCGCATGAGGCAGTCCTGGTGGGCATTCGCCACGATAGTAATACCAAGCATTACGCGGCCCAATGGTGGCCGTAGGAGCGCACCCTGTGCGCGAATCGCTCTCGTAGGAGCGCACCCTGTGCGCGAATGCTCTTTACGGATGTTCGACAAGAGCGTTCGCGCACAGGGTGCGCTCCTACGGCAGATCCGGCAGGAGCATTCGCGCTACCGCTCGCGCTGCCCGCGATGGCCGTGCGGGCGCTCGCTCGGACGGCCGCCACGCTGCCGGCGCAGACGTGCCTCCAGAGTGGCCGCCTGCTCCTCGCGCTCATCGTGCAGCTTGAGGTAATTGCGCCAGCGCCCGGGGGTCAGCTCGCCGTTGTCCAGCGCCACCTGCACCGCGCAACCCGGTTCGCTGCCGTGGCTGCAATCGGCGAAACGGCATTGCTCGGCAAGAGCCTCGATGTCGGCAAACAGGTCGAGGTTCTCTTCGCCGGTGAGCTTGAGTTCGCGCATCCCCGGCGTGTCGATCAGGCAGCCGCCGCTGGGCAATTGCAGCAGCGCGCGATGGGTGGTGGTGTGGCGGCCGCGGCTGTCGTGGCTGCGCACCGCCGCGGTGGCCATCCGTGCCGTGCCCAGCAAGGTGTTGGTCAGGGTGGATTTGCCCGCGCCGGAGGAGCCGACCAGCACCGCGCTGTCGCCCGGCTGCAGGTACTGCGCGAGCAGCGCCACGCTGGCGGGATCCTTGCTGTTCAATGCGTGGATCGGCGTCTGCTCGGGCAGGCGCAGACGCAGTGCCGCGATCTGCTCGAGCACATCGTCGCGGGTATCGAGCTTGCCCAGCAGCACCACCGGCTGCGCGCCGGAATCCTCGGTCAGCGACAGATAACGCTCGATCCGCGCCGGATTGAAGTCGCCATCCAGTCCGGTCAGCACCAGCACGTAATCGATGTTGGTGGCGATCAGCTGGCGCTCGTAGCGCTCCCCGGCCGCAGCGCGCGACAGCACAGTGCGCCGCGGCGCCACGCTGACGATATGCGGCGGCGCGCCGTCGACGACTTCGACAAAGTCGCCGACCACCGGGCGCTCGCCGGGATCGATGCCGCGCTTGAGAAAGCGCCCGTCCGGTTGCGCACCGAACAAGGTCTCGCCGTCATGCAGCTCATAGCCCGCCCGATGCTGCGCCACCACGCGGGCCAGCCGCTGTCCCGTCGCTGGAAGTGCATCGCCGCGCCAGCCGATGCGTCGGAGGCGTTCGATCGTATCGGCATCACTCATGAGGGCAATCTGCGTGCATGGTTCGCGGATTATGCACTGCCGGCAGCCCGTCGGGCTTTGCCGGCCGATCAACGGTCCGACCGACTGCCCGGGGATCGCCAGACATTGGCCACGGATTTCGCACACGGGACGCTCGCGCTGCAGTGCATCACGCTGCTAGCATCGACTGATCGGCGGTGGCGCCGGCTTTTGACGCTAGTGAGGATGCCTGCCTTGGCTTCGATCATACCCAGTACGCACCTGGCGGACGTGCGCTATGAAATCCGCGGTGCTCTGACCCGGCGCGCCCGCGAGCTGGAAGCCGCGGGCATCGACATCATCAAGCTCAACATCGGCAACCCCGGCCGCTACGGCTTCGCAGCGCCGACGCACCTGCGCGAGGCGATCGCCAGCCACCTGCGTGACAGCGAGGCCTACGGCCACGAACAGGGACTGGAGATCGCCCGCGAAACGATCGCCGCGCAGCAGCGCGCCCGTGGTGCCCGCGGCACCGATCCCGAACGCATCTTCATCGGCAATGGCGTCAGCGAGCTGATCGACATCTCCCTGCGTGCCCTGCTGCAGCCCGGCGACGAAGTGCTGTTGCCGAGCCCGGACTACCCGTTGTGGAGCGCGGCCACGATCCTGAACGGCGGTCGGCCGCGCTATTACCGCTGCCTGGCCCGGCACGACCACCTGCCCGACCCCGACGAGATCGAGACGCTGATCACCGCGCATACCCGTGCGCTGGTGCTGATCAATCCCAACAACCCGACCGGCGCGGTCTATCCGCGTGCGCTGCTGGAACGACTGGTGGCGATTGCGGCACGCCACCGGCTGCTGCTGCTCTCCGACGAGATCTACGACGAGATCCTGTACGACGGCGCGACGTTCCAGCCGCTGGCGCAAGTGGCCGGCGAGCTGCCGTGCATCAGCTTCGGCGGCCTGAGCAAGGTGCACCGCGCCTGCGGCTACCGGGTCGGCTGGATGAGTCTTTCCGGCGATCCCGCGCGCTCGGCGTCCTACCGCGATGCGTTGCAACTGCTTGCGGCATTGCGGCTGTGCGCCAACGTGACCGCGCAATGGGCGGTGCTGCCGGCGTTGCTGGATGCACCGACGATCGGTACCCTGACCGCCCCCGGCGGCCGTCTGCACGAAGCCCGTCGTGCCGTGCTGGAAGGTGTGGCGGCCAGCGAATTTCTGGATCTGGTGACGCCCAACGGCGCTTTGTATGCGTTCCCGCAGGTACGCAGCGATCGCTTCGCCATGTTCGACGACAACGCGTTCGCCCTGCGCCTGCTGGAGCAGGAATCGGTGCTGGTAGTGCCCGGCAGCAGCTTCAACGTACCGGGCAGCCATCACATGCGATTGACCCTGCTGCCGCCACCGCCACAGCTGCGCGAAGTGTTCGTGCGGATCGAGCGGGTGCTGGCGCGGATGGCACAGGAACAAGCGCAAGCCCCGCGATCCGTCGCCATGGCTTGATGCTCTTGTCCACCGATATGCCACACCGCCAACCCGGCGCGCCATCCGCGCTCACGGCTTCACCGACGCTGCACTACCTCGCCCTGGGCGACTCCTACACCATCGGCGAGGCCGTGGCCGCGCACGAGCGCTGGCCGGCGCAGCTGGTGCGCCACCTGCGGCGAGGCGGGGCGGCGATCGGCGAGCCACATATCGTCGCGACCACCGGCTGGACCACCGACGAGCTGGCGCTGGGCATCGACGCGGCGACACTGACCCCGCCGTACGACCTGGTCAGCCTGCAGATCGGCGTGAACAACCAGTACCGCGGCCGCTCGGCCGGCGACTATCGCCGGCAGTTCGCCAGCCTGCTGGCGCGTGCCATCGCCTTGGCCGGCCATCACGCCGCGCGCGTAGTGGTCGTGTCGATCCCCGACTGGGGCGTCACCCGGTTCGCCCGTGAACTCGGTCGCGACAGCGCCCACGTCGCCGATGAACTGGACGTCTACAACGTGATCGCGCGCGACGAAACGGCACGCGCCGGCGCCCGCTTCGTCGATGTCACCGCGATCTCGCGCAGGCACCCCGAACTGGTCGCCGCTGACGGCCTGCATCCCTCGGCGGCACAGTATGCGTTGTGGGTCGACACCGTCGCGCCGGTCGCCCTGCGCGCGTCGCGCCAGCCGCCTGCCGTACGGTAGGAGCCCACCCTGTGGGCGAATGCTTTTGCGCAGCTCCGATAGGAGCGACTTCAGTCGCGATGCTTTTGTTCCGTCTTCGGAAAAACCGCCAGAGCATCGCGACTGAAATCGCTCCCACAAAGGCATCGTGCGCAAGCGCGCTCCTACCCGGCATCGTTCGATTCAATTGCGCATCAGCCAGCCGGCAACCTGTGCCGAGGCACGGGCGCGGCATCAACCGGGTCGGATGATCCACGCAGTATCGGCGAGGCGTTGAAAGGTTCCGATTGCAACAGCGACCGCTGCGAACACAGCCATAGTGCCGCTCGCGGTATCATTCACAGTCTCCCTGCCGATCGATGGAACCCGTCATGTCCCTCAACCCCGCCACCCGCGAACGTATCCAGGCCTTGCTCGCCGAGCACCGCGTGGTGCTGTTCATGAAGGGCAACCGCCAGCAGCCGATGTGCGGCTTCTCCGCCGCCGCCACCAACACGCTCAACGAGCTGTTGCCCGAGTACCACACCGTGAACGTGCTGGACGATCCGGAAATCCGCGAAGGCATCAAGCTCTACGGCGACTGGCCGACGATTCCGCAGCTCTACGTGGAAGGCGAGCTGGTCGGCGGCTCCGACATCATCCATCAGATGTACGGCAGCGGCGAGCTGCACACGCTGTTCGGCATCGCCCCGCCGGACCGCACGCCGCCGGTCATCACCATCACCGATGCCGCCGCCGAGGCGATCGGCCAGGGCATGGCCAACGCGCAGGACGTGGTGCTGCATCTGGAGATCGGCCCCGATCACAGCGCCGGCTTCCAGCTCGCGCCGGCCGGCGCGCACGATATCGTGACGCACGCCAACGGCCTCGACGTGCATTTCGATCCGGCCAGCGCGCAGCGCGCCCGCGGCATCGTGATCGACTGGGTATCCACCGTGCAGGGCGAAGGCCTGAGCCTGAAGTTCCCCGGCGCGCAGGAGATCAAGTCGCTCAGCGTGCACGAACTGAAGTCGCTGCTGGCTGCCGGCGGCATCACCCTGATCGACGTGCGCCCGGCCCAGGGCCGCGCCCTGGCCGCGCCGCTGGCGCAGGCACGGGTGCTGGAAGACGAAGGCTACGAAAGCCTCGCCACCCTGCCCAAGGACACCCCGCTGGCCTTCATCTGCCACCACGGCAACTCCAGCCGCGGCATCGCCGAGCGCTTCGTCGCGCACGGCTTCAGCAACGTGCACAACGTGGAAGGCGGCATGGACGCCTGGGCCGCCGAAATCGATCCGGACGTACCGCGTTACTGAGAAAATCGACCCGGATAGTTCATAGGGCGTCATTCCAGCGGCGTCATCCCCCAGGCCGTCATCCCAGCTTTCGCTGGGATGACGGCCAGCTTTCGCTGGGGTGACGGTCCCAGGTGTGTCGGCAGGAGCCGGATTCGGCGGACTGCGAGTTGCCCGCCGCCACCGACTGAAGCCGGCGCCGGTCGTCATCCTGGGACCG
>SCRF01000107.1 GCA_004322005.1 Rhodanobacter sp.
TCCACATCAGTGCCAAGAGCATCGCCCGCCAGCGGGCTCCTACAGAATCGTCGGCTCTGGATCCTTGAAACCACTAGCCGCGCCGCCGCTGCCGCGCCAGGGTGATCACCCCCACGCCAAGCAGGATCACCGCCATGCCGGTGAGGTCGTACGGGCCGACGTGTTCGCCGGCCAGCAGCACGCCGAACAGCACGGCCACCGGCGGATTCACGTAGGCGTAGCTGGTGGCCAGTGCCGGCCGTGCGTGCTTGAGCACGTAAAGATATGCGCTGAACGCGATGATCGAGCCGAACACGGCCAGATAGACCACCGCCAGCGTGGCGCGCACGGTCGGGTGCGCGGGCAGGCGCTCGCCGCTGCCGAAACCGGCCGCGAGCAGGCCGACACTGGCGCACAGCATCTGCGCGGCGGTGTTCATCGGCCCGGCCGGCATGTCCTGGCGCCGGCTCCAGACCGAGCCGAACGCCCAGCACATCGCCGCGGTGAGCAGGGCGATCGCGCCGATGCGCGAACCGGACAGGCTGCTGCCCAGGTTGAGCACGATCACGCCGGCGAAGCCGATCAGCAAGCCGATCGTCTCGCGGCGGTTCGACCAGTGTCCGTACATGCCGGCGAACAGCGCGGCGAACAGCGGCATGCTGGCCACCGCCACGGCGGCGATGCCCGAACTCACCCGTTGTTCGGCAAAGCACACCAGTCCGTTTCCCATGCCCAGCAGCAACAGGCCGGTGACCGCCGCGTTGCGCCATTGCAGCGGCGTGGGCGGCGCCATGCCGCGCCAGCGCAGGAAGCCGTACAGCACCGTGCCGGCACCCAGGAAACGAACCCCGGCAAGCAGGAACGGCGGGTAGCTCTGAAGCGCGAAGCGGATACCCAGATAGGTCGAGCCCCAGATCACGTACAACGCGCACAGCGCCAGCGGGATCAGCAGGCGCGGATCGTCCAGCACGCGCGCAGGCGTGCCGGCAACGGCGGCGGTCGTGTCGTTCATGGCGGGCTGTCCGGGGAGAACATCGTGGGGTCGATGCAGGCAACAGTTTACGCAAAGATCGACGATAGGACGTGCGTGGTCGGGGCAGTAGCGAATGTTGCTCGAGGCTGGCTTGAACAGGATTCAAACCTGGGCTCAACCGAGACGGTCCTGGACAGGTTCGCCCACCGCCTGTCGCTGCTCGCGGTCCAGAAGCCGACGTTTGCGTTCGACCCCCCAGCGCCAGCCGCCGGGCGAGCCGTCTTCGCGCACGATGCGATGGCACGGCACGATCAGCGCCAGCCGGTTGCTGCCGCAGGCGCGGCCGATCGCCCGTGCGGCCTGCGGGTTGCCCAGTTCCGCGGCCAGCTCGCGGTAGCTCCTGGTGCTGCCCGGCGGAATCCTTGTCAGGGCATTCCACACGCGCCACTGGAACGCGGTGGCGGCGACATCCAGCGGCGGCAGCGCGGGCGCGGCTGCGTCGCTCCAGCCCAGCTCATGCGCAATCCGCGCGATTACCGCGTCGAGCCATTCCTCGCGGCCGTTGTCCACGCGTTCGCGCGTGGCTCGCGGGAACTCGGCTGCCAGGCGAGCCTCCAGTTCCGCATCGTTCTCGCCCAGCGTCACCGCGCAGATGCCGCGCGTGGTGGTGGCGACCAGCAGCCGGCCCAGCACGGTGCCGGTGGTGGTGTAGCGGATGCTGGCGCCGGCACCGCCGGCACGATAGCTGGCCGGGGTCATGCCGAGCAGGCGGTCGCTGTGCTCGTAGACGCGGCTGCCGGAACCGAAGCCGGCTTCGTACACCGCGGTGGTTACATCGGCACCCTTGCGCAGCGCCACCTTCAACTGACCGAAGCGGCGGGCGCGGTGGTATTCGGCCGGGCTCATGCCATAGCGGCGGCGGAACGCGCGCTGCAAATGGCCGGGGCTGAGGCTGGCCGTCTGCGCCAGGGCAAGCAGCGTCGGTGCCTCATCGGCGCATTCGATCCGCCGACGGATCTGTTCCAGGGTGGTTTCGACAGGTGGTTTGCGAGTATTCATGGTGGCATCCGCGACAATGCCCACAGCGTGCAACGACCGACCGGTGCCGGCCATCCGGATCGTGCGCTCAGTGCGCGACCGGACGATTCCGCTGGTGGATCACCACGAACTCGCCTTCCAGCACTTCGGGCTGGCGGGCGGATTGCGCCCCTACAGGGTTCGCCGCAGCATGGCCACGCTTCCACTGGCGCACGGCCAGCGAGAGGGCCGCACCGATCATCAGCGCAGCGGCCACCAGCAGCCCGAACATCAGCAGCAGGCCGGCCAGGATCAACCCGAGCAGCAGCGACAGGGTACGCAGCAGAGGGTGACGCGGGCGACGCGTGGGAGGCAGGGAGAAGTACATTCGTTAAAAATCCGTGTGCTAAAATCAATGACTTGCGGATGCAACCATGGGGCCTCGCGGCCCGCGAGGCAAGTGCCGATGGATACAGTCAGGGCGATCCAGCCGCTGTGCAGACTGGAGGAAATTCCCGATGGCGCGGCCACGGCCCTCGATGTGACGCTGGCGGTCGACGGTGGCGTGCCCGAGCGGACCAGCCTGATCGTGCTGCGACACGGCGCGCAGGTGCAGGGTTATCTCAATGTGTGTCCGCACACCGGGAGCCGGCTGGACTATGCGCCGGGCAAGTTTCTGCTCAAGAGCGACACACTGATCTGTGCCGTGCACGGGGCCGTCTTCAAGCAGACCGGCGGCCTGTGCGTTGCCGGTCCATGCCGCGGGGAGCATCTGCGCGCGGTGGCGCTGCGGGTGCAGGATGGCGCCGTGCATCTGGCGCCCTGACCAGCGCGAAGCAGTCCGAAGCCCCGCAGGCTGCCGGCGTGGGATCGGCGTGGGATCAATGAAACATCAGGTTGATGGCGATCAGTGTGACCACCAGGATCAGCAGGGTCAGCGGAATGCCCACCCGCAGGAAATCACTGCTGCGGTAGCCGCCGGGGCCGGTGACCATCATCAGCGCCGGGTGACCGGAACTGAGCAGGAACGTGTTGGACGAGGAGACAGCCACGATCAGCGCGTAGGCCGACGGATTGCCGCCGGTGGCAACCGCCACGCTGATTGCGATCGGCACCATCATCACGGTGGCGCCGACGTTCGACATGACCTGCGAGAACAGCAGGGTGAGCACGGCCAGGCACACTTGCAGCACCCACGGCGCCGAGCTGCCCAGATGCTGCAGCACCTCCTGCGCGATCCAGGCGGCGGTGCCGGTGGAGTCCATCGACCAACCCAGCGGGATCAGGCAGGCGGTGACGAAGATGGTCTTCCAGTTGATCGCCTTGTATGCCTCGTCCATGCTCAGCACGCCGGTCAGCAGCATGGCCACGGCGCCGGTCATCATCGCCACCGACAGGTCGAGGTTGGTGAACAGTGCCAGGCACTTGGCCATCACGAAGAAGCCGACTGCCTGCCAGATCTTGCCGGGGCGCTGTTCTTCCTTCGGGATGTCGGTGACGACGACCAGGTCCTTGTCTTCCGCCGCCAACGCCAGGTCGCGCCAGTTGCTGTGCAGCACCACGGTGTCGCCGGCGCGCAGGCTGACCCCGCGCACGTCGTCGCGGAACACCTGGTCGCCGCGCGTCACCGCCAGCACCGAAATACCGAAACGCTTGCGCAGGCGCAGCTCGCCGATGGTCTGCTTGATGAAGCGCGAGCTGGGCGGGATCACCACTTCGGAAATGCCGGCCCGACTCGGGTTGAACAGTTCGGCGAGCTGACGCATTTGCGTGGACAACCGGCACAGCTGGTTGTTGGCGAACTTGTTCAACTGCTCGCGCGGGCCAAGCACGCCGAGCACCGAGCCGACCCAGATCACGTGATCGACCGGCGGTGCCATGCGCGCGTCGTTGCCGCTCTTGATGGCCAGGATCAGTGGGGCGTCATGCAATTGCTCGGCCTCGCCGATGCTCATGCCGACCAGCGGGCTTTCCGCGGTGACGGTGAGTTCGGCGGTCTCGCCGCCGATGCCGTAAGTCTCGGCGAAGTAACTTTCGGTGCGACCGGGCGTCACTTTCTGCCCTTCGTCCTCGTGCGCGGGCAGCAGCTTGCGGCCGAACAGATAGAAATACAGCACGCCGACCAGGGCCAGGGTCAGGCCGATCGGGGTCACGCTGAACAGGCCGAATTTCGGAATCGTGTGCGCGCCCGGCGGCAGGTTCACGTTGGCGCTGGCGATCAGGTCGTTCAGCACGATCAGCGGCGAGTTGGCGATCAGCGTGGTGTTGGTGGCGGTGAGGATGCAAAACGCCATCGGCAGCAGCAGCCGCGACAGCGGCACACCGGTGCGCGCGGACAGGCGGCTGCTGACCGGGATCATCAGCGCGGCCAGTGCCTGGCTGGGGATCACCGCGCTGAACAGGCTGGTGACCAGGTTGATCACCACGCCCAGCCGCGACTCCACGCCGCGCGCCATGCGCATCACGAAATGCGCAGTGAGGTTGAGCACGCCGGCGCGATCCAGCCCCTCGCCCATGATCATGATCGCCATGATCGCGATCACCGCGTTGCCGGCGAAGCCGTTGAACACGCGATCGGACGGGATCAGCCCGGTCAGGCCGATCGTCACCACCACCAGCAGCGCCACCAGGTCGGCGCGGATCCACTCGAGTACCAGCATGAGCATGGTGAAGCCCACCAGCCCGAGTACCAGGATCATGTCGGGAGTGAGCGAGAGTCCCACTAGCCGGCGTCCCGCAGACGTGGCTGGCAACGGTGGATATGGGGGGGCAGTGGAAGCTTCACGCTGCGTCAATTCGTCCCTGTCTGGATCGCGCAAGTATAAGCGGGCCAGCCTGACTGCTGGTGAATCAACAGCGCCCGGCGATGGGGAACTGCACTTCAGCTCTCATCGCACATCAAGCAGCCGGTGGATAGAAACGAATCCGCGCGAAAACGGCACCTGGTAGGAGCCCGCTTGCGGGCGATGCCCTTCGCCTGGATCTGACACCAGAGCCAACAGTAGGAGCCCGCTCGCGGGCGAAGCCTTTGCTCTGGATCGACATCCAAAGCCAAAAGCATCGCCCGCAAGCGGGCTCCTGCAACCGCAGCATCGGCCGCAAGCGGGTCACTCTCGCCCTCAAACCTTCCAATACAACAAATCCCACACCCCGTGCCCCAGCTTCAACCCGCGCCGCTCGAAGTGGGTCTCGATGCGCCATGCGGGTCGGTCGGCGTATTGGCCAGGGCCGCTGGCGTTGCGCCAGTCGGGCGCCGCCTCCATCACCGCGAGCATGTGCTCGGCATAGTCCTGCCAGTCGGTGGCCAGATGCAGCAGGCCGTCCGGAGCCATGCGCGACGCCAGCAGGGCGACGAATTCGCGCTGGATCAGCCGGCGCTTGTTGTGGCGTTTCTTGTGCCAGGGATCGGGAAACCAGATGCGCACTTCGCTCAGCGTGCCGGGGGCGATTTCGTGCTGCAGCACCTCCACCGCGTCGTGTCGGTACAGCCGCACGTTGTTTGCCTCGCGTGCGGCCAGCGCGTTCATCAGTCGGCCAACTCCCGGCCCGTGCACCTCGACCCCGATGAAGTCGCGCGCCTGGTCGTGCTCGCTGGCCCAGGCCAGTGCTTCGCCGTTGCCAAAACCGATTTCCATCACCAGCGGCGCCTGGCGGCCGAAACTCGCGGCGAAGTCATGCGGCATGCCGCGATAGTCAATGCCGTATCGCGACCAGTGGGCATCGAACGCGCGCTGCTGGGCTGGCGTCATGCGACCTTCGCGCAACACGAAGCTGCGGATGCGGCGCATGTGCTCGGGCATGTTGCCGTTGTCGTGATCGGAGGTGTCGCTCATGCGGGTCCTGGTGTCGGCCGCTCCCCGGCATGCCGGGGAGCGGCGGGAGGGGCGACAAGTCTAGAAGACTCGGTCCCTCCCGGCCTGCCCCTGCTTGCAGGCGCAGGCCGGGAGGGGCCGATCACCGGTGCTGCTCGCCCTTCTTGAGTGGGCGCTCGCGCGGTCTTGCGGCTGGCTGCGGCGTGACCACAGGCTGTTGTGGACGGGCCATTTCGGGTCGCACCGGCTGCGGCAGGTAGCGCGGCATCACCGTCTGCGGCTGTGGCTGACGCGGTTGGGCGATCGGGCGCGGCGATTCCGACAGCGGGCGTGGCTGCGCACGGGGCTCGAAACGCCGCGCGGTGGCGGCGCGCTCGAAACGCCGCGAGTCGATGCGGTAGCCGGCGGTTGGCGTGGCTGGCCTCGGCATGTCGTTCTGCCTTGTGGGGCGGCCCACAAAGCGCTGGGCGCCACGGTCGACGGCGGCCGGCATCGGCGTCGGGCTGACCGGCGTGGCGCGCTGGATCTGCGGCACCACCGGCAGCGTCGGTTCGCTGCGGTTGTCACGGCGCTGCGGATAACTGCCGCGGTTGGGGAAATTGCCGCTGCCCGCTTGGCGCATCGGCTGGCGTTGATATATCGATGTCTGCGGCAGTACCTCGGCATGGCCGTCCATGTGTCGGCGCCCGCCGGGGATGTCCGTTGCCTGCGGATGCGCAAAGCGCGCCGAGGGCAGTTCGCCGGGGCGCGGCGCGGCGCGGGTCACCGCAGCCGGTGCAGCGGCAGTCGTGATGCGCGGCACGTTGGACGATGGGCCGACCCTCGCGTCGGACTCGCGCCGCTGCCCGGCGGGTGTACCCCGCACCCTGCCGATCCACCCGGCCCCGGGCGGATGGGCGCCACGTTCGTTGCCCAGCAGCCGTACGTTGGCGGGCGGCATGCCTGTGCGCTGCGGGCCGGTCGGGTAGCGGGCAGGGGCCAGGCGACGATTCAGCGGTTCCCCCGGCGGCACGTGGCGAGCCACCACGTTGCGTCGGAAGCCGGCGGCCGGCAACGACCGCGCATGCAGGCTGCGCGATGCCGCGTGGCGGATCGGGGCGGGCCGCAGGCTGGCGCCTCGTGGCAGCACCGGTGCGGTCGCGAGTTCCCGCCGGTCGACACGCAGCAGATCGTGCTGTACATGCCGGCCGCCGGCGAAGGCCGTGCCGGGCACGGCGGTGAAGCCGCGCGGTGCATCGCGATTGGCATAGTGTTCGCCGCGCATCGGCCGATCCTCGCGGTAGTGGTTGTAGTGGTCGTCGATGTCGCCGATGAGCCTGCGCCGGTGGTGCAAGTGGCGCTCGCGGATATTCGTGATGTTGACCTCGGTGTAGTAGCCGCGACTGGCGTGGTACCACGGGTTGTAGATCTCGCCCGGGCCGAGCGGGAACCAGCCGACCGGGCCGCTGCCGATGCCGACCGACCAGCCGCCGCCACCGACAAATGCGACCAGCGCCGGTGCATAGACCGGGCGCATCTCGATCGGTCCCGGGATCCAGCCCCAGTCGCCGTGCACATACACCCAGCGGCCGTAGTGATAGGGTGCGAAGCCCCACGGCGCATCATCCACCCAGGTCCAGCCCCATGGCGCAATATATGCCCAGTGGCCGTCGCGATACGGTGCCCAGTCGCTGCCTTCGTCGCTGGGAAACCACACCGCGCCATAGTCGCTGGTGGTCTGCCAGTCGCCGTATCGGTCAAGATCCTGATAGCCGATCACCTCGTCGGATACATACTGGCGGGAGGTCGACTGCGCATAGCGACGGTCGCGCTCGCGCCCCCATGCGTCGAAGGCGTCCTCGCCGCCGATATCGCTGATGGTGACCGCGGCCAGGCTGGAATCGTCGAAACGATAGCTGCGGCCAGCGTTGATGGCGCGCTGTGCGTTGTGCTCTCCATAGACGGTGGCGTTGCCATCGAACGCGGTGACCCGGGTGCGTCGGCCGTCATCCTCGATGTCCACCCGGAACGTGCCCGGTTGGTCGACCACCAGGGCCACGGTCGGGGTGTCGATCTCGTAGCTCTGATCCTGGTCCAGATGGCGCACGGTCAGGCTGAGCGTGCCCTGGGTCAGTTCGACCTGGGCGATTCGATCATTCAGGTCGAGCAGGCCGAAGTCGGTCTGCCCGGCGATTCGCAGCGTGCCGCCGCCCAGTTCCAGTTCGGCGCGGGAATTCCGGCCGCTGGCCAGCCGGTCGCCGGTGGTCAGCGGGCGGTTGATGCTGGCGTCGCCCCAGTCCCTGGCGCCGGCCGGCAGCAAGCCGAGATCGCCCTTCATGTACGACAGGCGGGCCACGCGGCTGGGCGGGTCGGCAGCCGAGTCGTTCGCCGCGTACTGCGCCTGGACCATGCCGGCGGCCGCACACAGCAGCATGACCGCCGCAATCCGCCAGCGGCGGTGCAGTGGAGCAACAATCCTGGCAAGCATCAGCATGGTGTTCTCCGAACAGTGGGCGCGTTGCCGGTTCGCGCAAGCAATCAGTATCCATCGCCATCAAGACCACGGTCACCGGTCACGGCCCGATTATGGGCACACCGCGGATTAGGCATGGCTTAGCCTGATCCGTCCACGCCACCGGCGGTTCAGCTGGCCGCCAGCTGTGATTCACGTGATGTTCGGCGGAAGCGCCCCCACCCCGACGCTCTCCCTGCTTGCGGGGGAGGGCCGGAGTGGGGGCGCTCTTGAGGCGTGGTGGCAACTTGACCTCCCCTCCTCGATCCTCCCCCAAGGGGGGAGGAGGCGATGGGGTGCGCTGCGCGCACGGTTTTATTTCATTACCACGGCAGTGGTGTGCGCTGCGCGCGCGGTTTATTTCAGAAGGTCCAGTTCCAACGGCGCGAATCCCGGGTTACCATCCGCCGGTCACCGCGGGTGTAGCTCAATGGTAGAGCTGTAGCTTCCCAAGCTACTGACGAGGGTTCGATTCCCTTCACCCGCTCCAATCCCTGCGATCCCCACCGAGCAACCCCCGAATATCATGGCGGATCCGATCATGGTGGATCTGAGCACACCAGATCCGGTCACTCCGGATCTGGTCACCCTGGGCTGGCGGGAGCGGCTGGCCCTGCCGCAGTTGGGCATTGCGATGCTGAAGGCCAAGCTCGATACCGGGGCGCGCAGCAGTTCGCTGCATGTCGATGCCCTGGAAAGCTTCCAGCGTGGCGGGATCACGTGGTTGCGCTTCGGCCTGCATGTCGGTCGGCGCCATCCGTGGAACGTCAGCTGCGAGGTGCCGGCCGTGGACCGGCGCGCGGTGACCGACACCGGTGGTCGCCGCACCGAGCGCTGGTTCATCCGCAGCGAGGTGCAACTGGCGGGTCAGCGTTTCGACATCGACATCAACCTGACCGATCGCCGGCACATGCTGTTTCCGCTGCTGCTGGGTCGCAGTGCGCTGCGCGGGCGTTTCGCGGTCGACCCGGCACTTTCCTATACCCAGCCACGGCCACGCCTGTCGGCCACGGGTCATCGATGACGGTCACTCCATGAAAATTGCGATCCTGTCGCGCAACGCCCGCCTGTATTCGACCCGGCGGCTGGTCGAGGCGGCGCGCGAGCGTGGCCATGTGGTGCGCGTGCTCGATCCGCTGCGCTGCTACGTACGCATCGCCCCCGGTGCGGTGGCGGTCCGCTACAAGGGCAAGGCAGTGCGCGACATCGACGCGGTGATCCCGCGCATCGGCAGCACCAGCACGTTCTACGGCACCGCCGTGCTGCGCCAGCTGGAGATGATGGGCGTGTACACGCCCAATCCGTCCGACGCCGTGCTGCGTGCACGCGACAAGCTGCGCTGTCTGCAGATCCTCGCGGCGCAGGGCATCGACATGCCGGTGACGGTGTTCGGCGACAACCCGGACGATACCGCCGACGTGCTGGCGCTGCTTGGTGATCCGCCGCACGTGATCAAGCTCAACGAGGGCAGCCAGGGCACCGGCGTCGTGCTCGCCGAGAAGCGCAGCGCCTCGCAAAGCGTGATCGAGGCATTCCGCGGGCTGTATGCGAACTTTCTGGTGCAGGAGTTCATCGCCGAGGCGAAGGGCAGCGACCTGCGCTGCTTCGTGGTCGGCAGGAAAGTGGTGGCGGCGATGCAGCGCGACGCCAGCCCCGGCGAGTTCCGCGCCAACCTGCACCGCGGCGGCAGCGCCGTGGCGGCGACCCTGAGCGCGGAGGAAAAACGCATCGCCGTGCGCGCGGCCGGTGC
>SCRF01000108.1 GCA_004322005.1 Rhodanobacter sp.
AGCAGGCGCGTCAGCACACCCCATTCCTCGTCCAGCAGCGTGGCGTTCATGCGCGAACGGTACTGGACTCCCGGTGGATACGCAATATTAGGTTAGCGCTTATGGGGTGCGCTCCTACCCAACGTGCGGCGAAAGCATCGCGCACAGGGTGCGCTCCTACGGTGCTATTTTCCGGGAGCCGTCGCGCACTTCGGTGCGCTCCCACCAAGCGCCAGGATCCAGGTTATTCGAGATTCCCATGCAGACCGGACAGCTCGCCTTCACCACGCCTCCCCTGGCCCCACGCTGGCAACGCTGGCTGGTATTTTCGCCGGTGGCACGCATCGCTTTCTTCGCGGCGATGCTGATCGGCTTCGGCATGCTCACGCACACCGCCGTCGTCGCGCTGGGCTGGACCGCGGAAACCGCCGACCCGCTGCATCGCGCGCTGGCGACCCTCGGCATGCAACTGCTGCCGGCGCTGCTTGGCTACCTGATCCTGGTCCGTCTGATCGAGCAACGGCCACTGCAGGAGCTTTCACTGCGCAGCATTCCCACCTACGGCCTCGCCGGTCTCGCAACCGGCGCCGTGCTGTTCAGCGTGGTGGTCGGCGTGCTGTGGCTGGCCGGCAGCTACCACGTCATCGGTACCGACCCGCAGGTGGACTGGTTGCCCGCCGTCCTGGTGGCCGGTATCGGTGCCGGCATCGGTGAGGAGATCGTCGCCCGTGGCGTGCTGTTCCGGATTGTCGAGGAAGGCCTCGGCACCTGGTGGGCGTTGGCGATTTCGGCGCTGTTCTTTGGCGCCGCGCACATCTTCAATCCCGGCGCCACGCTGTGGAGTTCGGCCGCGATCGCGATCGAAGCCGGCCTGCTGCTCGCCATGCTCTATCACGTCACCCACTCGCTGTGGGCCTGCATCGGCCTGCACGCCGCGTGGAACATCATGCAGGGCACGGTGTACGGCATTCCGGTTTCCGGCAGTGCCGGCAAGGGCTGGCTGATCTCCAACCGCACCGGCCCGGACTGGCTGAGCGGCGGCGTGTTCGGTGCGGAGGCATCGGTGGTCGCGCTGCTGGCCTGCTCGGTGCTCTCGCTGGCGCTGCTGCGCATCGCGCTGCGCCGCGGGTCGCGCGTCCCGTGGCGGCAGCGCCGCTGAATCCCCAGGGCACCTCGAACAACCCCGATTCGTAGGAGCGCACCCTGTGCGCGAATGCCCTTGTGGAGCGCACCCTGTGCACGATGGCTCTTGTCATGGCTGCTGCAACGTGTTTTCGCGCACAGGGTGCGCTCCTACCGAGTGCCAGGAACAAGGTTATTCGAGATCCCCCCCTCGGCTGACGATAAAGTATCCGCAAAACCCGACTATGGCTTGACCGCGACACCAGCTAATCTGTCGAAGGTCGGCCCGCCCTGCGGGCGACCGCGTGAATCCGCCCCCTTGAATCGCGATGGCCTGCGCATGCGCCCGACCCGATCGAAATACACCTGGCTGACCCACCAGCCGATCCAGCGCAAGATGCTGCTGGCGATCGGCTTGCTGCTGGGCCTGTGCCTGACTGCCAGCGTGATCACGCTGAATTCGCTGCAGCAACAGAACCGCAGTCACCAGCACGCCGACCAGGCCCATGCCGCGCTGCTGCAACTGGGTG
The DNA here is from genome assembly GCA_004322005.1 of Rhodanobacter sp. GTDB lineage: Bacteria > Pseudomonadota > Gammaproteobacteria > Xanthomonadales > Rhodanobacteraceae > Rhodanobacter. The sequence goes on from SCRF01000108.1 coordinate 1,632, forward strand.
ACATCGAACGGGCAACGCAGACCGGACAGATCAGCGCACGCGGCTACATGCTGAGCCTGGATGCGAGTGCGCTGGCCAGCCTGCAGGCGAGCCGGCAGGCCCTGCTGCGACATCTTCCCGAACTGCGCAAGTTGCTGCAGGACGATCCGCTGCAGCAATCGCGCCTCGATCGTATCCAGACGCTGACCGCACAATGGGCCAGCGAAGTGGACAGCCTTGTCATTGCGCCGGCGCACCAGCTGCCGATGGCGGATAAACAGCAGGCCCTGCTCGAACTCGGGCATATCCGCTCCAGCTACCTGGCACGTCGCGTCGTGCGCGCCCGGGACATCTTAACGAGCATCGACCAGATGGCCGCGACAGCTCATGAACAGCTCGGCCAGTACCATCTTCAATCGCAGCGCAGTCTGGCTCGACTGCAAGTCGTCGACACGATATTCGCCATGTCGGGCCTGCTGCTCGGGCTGCTGGTGATTTCGTTGAGCTCGCGCATGGTCGCCCGGCCACTGCGTAGCATGACCGACCTGATGACCCGGCTTGCCCGGCACGACCACAGCTTCGAAGTGCGCGGCCAGGATCGCGGCGACGAGATCGGCGAGATGGCCCGTGCGCTGGATGTATTCAAGCAGATGGCCATCGATACCCAGGCGCAGAGCTGGCTGAAGACCCAGGTATCGGAGATTTCCCTGCGGCTGCAGCAGGCGACCACCCACCGCGAGTTCGCGCAGTGGCTGACCAGCGAGATGGTGCCGTTGCTCAAGGCCGGTGTCGGCCTGTTCTATGGGTACGACGACGCCAGCTCGCGCCTGGATCTGCTGGGCAGCTACGGCCTGCGCCTGGGCCACCCGGCGCCGGATCAGTACGTGCCCGGCGAAGGTCTGGTCGGCCAATGCGCCGCCGACCGCAAGGCGATCATCCTCGATGAGGTGCCGGACAATTACGTGCGCATCGAATCCGCCAGCGGCGAGGCGCTACCCCGTCACATCGCGATTTTTCCGGTGCTCTATCGCGGCTGCCTGATCGGCGTGCTGGAACTGGCCGGTTTCGCCGCGCTCACGCCGCTGCAACGGCAACTGCTGGAAGAACTGCTGCCGATCATCGGCCTGACCCAGGAGAATCTGAACCGGACCATCAGCACGCAGACACTGCTTGAACAGACCCAGGAACAGGCCGCCGCACTGCGCTCCTCCGAACTGGTCATGCGCGAGCAGAAGGAGGTGCTGCGCGAGCGCAACGAGGCCCTGCAGGCCAAGGCACATGAGATGCAGGAGCAGACCCAGCGACTGCTTGCCTCGGAGGAGGAGCTGCGCGTGCAGGCGGACGAGTTGCAGGCCTCCAACGAAGAGCTGCGCGAAAAAACCGAGATCCTCAACCAGCAGAAATTCATCCTCGAGGATCTGCAGCTCGACACCGAGAAAAAAGCCGCCGAACTGGAGCGCGCCAGCCAGTACAAATCCGATTTCCTCGCCAACATGTCGCACGAATTGCGCACGCCGCTGAACAGCCTGCTGATCCTCTCGCGCAGCCTGGCCGACAACGACACCGGCAATCTGGACGACGAACAGATCGAATCGGCGCGGATCATCCACGACGCGGGTAGCAACCTGCTGCGTCTGATCAACGACATCCTGGACCTGTCCAAGATCGAGGCGGGCAAGATGGAGTTGCTGGTCGAGGAACTGCCGCTGGCCGATCTGGAGCGGCGGCTGGGGCGCACGTTTGCGCACGTGGCGCGCGAAAAGGGCCTCGACTTCAGTGTGCACATCGACCCCAACGTGCGGCCGACCCTGCACACCGACGGTGCCAAGCTGGAGCAGGTGCTGAACAACCTGCTTGGCAATGCCTTCAAGTTCACCAAGGAGGGCGGCGTCCATGTGAACATCGGCCGGCCTGACAGCGAACTGGCGTTGCCCGCCGCACTGGCCGGTCAGGCGTTGCTCGCGATCAGCGTGCGCGATTCCGGCATCGGCATCCCCGCCGACAAGTTCCATCGGCTGTTCAACGCTTTCGAACAGGTCGACAGCAGCACCAGTCGGCAGTACGGCGGCACCGGCCTGGGACTGGCGATCTCCCGCCGCATGACCCAGTTGCTCGGCGGCGACATCGCGGTGCGCAGCGAGAGTGGCAAGGGCAGCACTTTCGCCGTGGTGCTGCCGCTGATCCCGCCGACGCCCCACACCGAATTCGCCGCCCCGTCAACCTCGGTACAGACCGGGGCGGTAGTGCGATCACGCAGCCCGGCGCTGCTGCCGGAGAGCATCGCCGACGACCGCGACACGCTCGAGGCGGGTCAGACGGTGATCCTGCTGATCGAGGACGACCTGGCGTTCGCGCGCATCCTCGCCGACATGATTCACCGCAAGGGCTACCGTGTGCTGGCCGCCGCCGATGGCGAGTCGGGCCTGGCGCTGGCGCGCGCGCACCACCCCACCGGCATCCTGCTGGACGTGATGCTGCCCGGCATGGACGGCTGGAGCGTGATCGAGCAACTGAAGAGCGAGCCCGCCACGCGCTCGATCCCGGTGCATTTCATCTCGGCCGTCGACGAAGCCAGCCGCGGACTCGGACTGGGCGCCGTGGGTTTCCTGACCAAACCGGTCACCCGCGAGGCGATCGACCGGGCATTCGAGCGCCTGCTGCACTTTTCCGACGGCCGCATGCGCCACCTGCTGATCGTCGACGACGACAGCGCCTCGCGCACCGCCATCCGCAGCATGCTGCGCGCCGACGATGTCGGCATCGACGAGGCCGATTCCGCCGAGCAGGCGCTGGAGAAGATCGGGCAGCAACGCTACGACTGCATGGTGCTCGATCTCGGCCTGCCCGGCATGTCCGGCACCGAGCTGCTGGAACGCCTGGCGACCAGCGCATCGGGCATACCGCCGGTCGTGGTGTATTCCGGCCGCGACCTCAGCAACGAGGAAACCCTGCAGTTGCGCGCGCACACCGACTCCATCGTCGTCAAGGGTGCGCGCTCGCCGGAGCGGCTGCTCGACGAGGTCAGCCTGTTCCTTCACAGCATCAAGCGCAAACCGCAGGCGGTACCCGCCAGCACGGCGGCCGGCGACAACGGCGGCGGCGACCTGAAGGGCCACAGCGTGCTGCTGGTGGACGACGACATGCGCAACCTGTTTGCGCTGTCCAAGGTGCTGCGCGGCTGGGGCATGGCGGTCAGCATGGCCCAGGACGGCCACAAGGCGCTCAAGGCGCTGCAAGACACCCCCTCGCTGGAGCTGGTGCTGATGGACATCATGATGCCGGTGATGGATGGCTACGACACCATGCGCGCGATCCGGGCGCAGCCGGCCTTTGCCCGGCTGCCGATCGTCGCGCTGACGGCCAAGGCGATGCGCGGCGATCGCGAGAAATGCCTGGAGGCAGGCGCCAGCGATTACCTGTCCAAGCCGATCGACATCGACAAGCTCGCCTCGATGATCCGGGTCTGGCTACGCCGATGAGCGCGCCCATGCAACCGCTACCCGACGAACTGGCGTGCGAGGCGATCGAACTGGAGCTGTTCGTCCAGGCCATGCATCGACGGCACGGCTACGACTTCAGCCAGTACGCACCCGCCTCGTTGCGCCGCCGCGTGCGCCAGTTGGCGGAGCGGCTTGGCTGCGACTCGATCAGCGCGCTGACCGGCCGTACGCTGCACGAGCCGAGGTTGCTGCCGCAACTGCTGGAGGGTCTGTCGGTACCGGTCTCGGACATGTTTCGCGACCCGGCGGTATTCCGCGCGCTGCGCGAACAGGTGCTGCCGCTGCTGGCCTCGTATCCGCAGATCAACATCTGGCAGGCGGGCTGCGCGCATGGCGAAGAGGTCTACTCGCTGGCTATCCTGCTGGAAGAGGAGGGCTTGTACGAACGCAGCCGGATCTTCGCCACCGACCTCAGCGCCAATGCGTTGCGGCAGGCCGAGGAAGGCATCTACCCGGTGCGCGAGGCGCAACAATGGTCGCGCAACTACCAGGCGGCCGGCGGCACCCGCTCGCTGGTCGACTACTACAGCGCCCGCTACGACCTGCTCAAGCTGGACGACCGGCTGCGCCGCAACATCACGTTCGCGCAGCACAACCTGGCCTCGGACCGGGTGTTCTGCGAAGCGCACCTGGTGCTCTGCCGCAACGTGCTGATCTATTTTTCCAACCCGCTGCAGGACCACTGCCTCGCGCTGTTCCGCGATTCGCTGGTGCGCGGTGGGTTTCTCTGCCTGGGCATGTGCGAGAGCATCGACTTCGCCGGAAACGCCGGCGACTTCGCCGCCTTCGATGCCGGAGCGCGCATCTATCGGCTGGCCGCCAATACCGTGGCCATGGCGGTACCATGAAAACCGCTGCCGCCATCGTGGTGGGCTGCTCGAGCGGCGGGTTCGATGCGCTCAGGGTCCTGCTCGGCGGTCTCGACCCCGGGCTGTCGCAGCCGCTGCTGGTGTGCTGCCACTCCGGCTCGGAGACCATCGAGCTGCTGTGCGAGCTGCTCGGCCGGGTATCCCCGTTGCCGGTGATCGCGGCGGCCGAACGCCATGCGGTACGCGGCGGCCACGTGCAGCTGGCGCCGACCGGCTACCATCTGCTGGTGGAACCGGATCGCCGCTTTGCCCTCTCGACCGACCCCCGCGTCAACCATTCGCGCCCGTCGATCGACGTGCTGTTTGCGTCCGCCGCGGTGGCGTGGCGGGAAACCCTGATCGGCGTCGTGCTCACCGGGGCGAGTGCCGACGGTGCCGAGGGTTTGCGGCTGGTGCGCCGCGCGGGCGGCTGCGCGATCGTGCAGTCGCCGGTCAGCGCACGGGTTCCCGCCATGCCGCAGGCGGCGCTGGATCGTGCCGGTGCCGACTACTGTGTTCCACTGGCTGACATCCCGCCGCTGCTCAACCGCCTGTGCCTGCCACGGCCATGAATGTCGTGCCGTCCAAGATCCTCGTCGTCGACGACACGCACGCCAACCTGGTGGCGATGCGCCGCCTGCTGGCCGACTCCGGCGCCACGCTGGTCGAAGCCAGCAGCGGCAACCAGGCCTTGACGCTGTGCCTGGACCAGAAGTTCGCACTGATCCTGCTCGATGTGAACATGCCGGACATGGATGGCTTCGAAGTGGCGCAGTTGCTCGGCGAGGCCGAGCAGCTCAGGGACACGCCGATCATCTTCGTCACGGCGGCCTATGCCGACGACATCAACCGGCTCAAGGGATACCGCTCCGGCGCGGTCGACTACATCGCCAAGCCGATCAACGACGTCATCCTGAAATCCAAGGTGCGGGTATTCCTGGAGCTGTATGCCGCGCGCATGCAGCTGCAGCAGGCACTGGACGAACTGGCCGAGCGCAACGAGCAGCTCAAGGTGGAGATTGCCGAGCGCGAACGCGCCGAAGCGAAGGTGCGCCACCAGGCCACACACGACATGCTTACCGGCCTGCCGAACCGCGTGCTGTTCCACGACCGCCTGCAGCAGGCGATGCATCGCGCCACCCGGCAGGGCAACGGCTTTGCGCTTGCCTTGCTGGACATCGACGGCTTCAAGGCGGTGAATGACAACTTCGGCCATCCGGCCGGCGACGTGCTGCTGCAGTCGGTCAGCGAACGCCTGCGCCACGAGCTGCGCGCCACCGACACCGCAGCCCGCCTCGGTGGCGACGAGTTTGCCCTGATCCTGGAGGATCTCACCGAGGTACCGCCGCTGCTGGAACGCTGCCAGCGGATCTGCGACCTGCTGGCCGAGCCCTGCCCGCTGCAGGGACGCCAGGGCGAGGTCGTCGTGCAGGTCAGCGCCAGCATCGGCATCGCGCTGTGGTGCAGCGAGGCCGGCAGCGATGAGGAGTCGCTGATCCAGGCCGCCGACCGCGCACTTTACCAGGCGAAGGAAAGCGGCAAGAACCGTTATGTCCTCGCCGACGCCGCGTAGCGCCCTGACCGACTTCCAGGACCGCCGCGGGCCCCGGCCACTCGCGTCGTAGGAGCCCGCTCGCGGGCGATGCTCTGACTGCAACCCGCGTAGGAACCCGCTCGCGGGCGATGCTCTGACTGCAACCCGCGTAGGAGCCCGCTCGCGGGCGATGCTTTTGGCACTGATGTGGATCAAAGCCAAAAGCATCGCCCGCGAGCGGGCTCCTACGGCAATCAGCCGGTCTCGCCTCGACCGTGGCCGGCGGGCCACTAGTCGGTACGGGCGTGCGCGGTACCCTGCGCGTCCCGAACCACCGCCGCGCACAGCTCCCGCGAGTCGAAATCGTCCACCGAGATGAACTCGAACACGGCTTCGCGCACGCGCTTGAGCAACTCGTATTCGGATGCGCTGACCACGCCGGCCTGCTGCGCCTCGGCCAGTTGCTCCAGGTAATCGTGGGTCTTGAACTGGCCGGCCTTCAGCGCCTTGAGGAACTTGCGCTCGACCGGCTCGGCGGCGATCACGTCGGGCAGCAACGCGTTCATGCGGCCGATCGTGTTGTTCGGCGTCGGCGTCAGGTACCCCCCCTGGATCAGGCGCTCGCGCGCCTCGCCCGGCGCGGTGATCAGCGCGGCCACGCGGCGACCCAGGCGATCCGACGGCGGTACCTCGCGCCGCCCGAACGGGAACACCAGCACCCGCAGCAGCCAGCCGACCGGGCGCACCGGGAAGTTGCGGACCGCCCCGTCCAGCGCCATCTGCATGCGCCATACGCATTCATGGAAAGCCCATGCCAGCAGCGGGCGGTCCGCTTCCGGGCGACCGTTGTCCTCGTAGTTCTTCAGCATCGCGCTGGCGATGTACAGGTAGCTCAGCACGTCGCCGAGGCGCGCGGACAGTTTCTCCTTGAACTTCAGTTTGCCGCCCAGCACGCCCATGAACACGTCGGCGCACAGCGCCAGCGCGGCCGAGTAGCGATCGAGCTTGCGGTAATAGCGCCGCGTATACGCATCGCCGGCGGTATCGCCGAGACGCGAGCCGGTCAGGCCCAGCGCGAAACTGCGCACCGCGTTGGATATGCCGAAACCCAGGTGGCCGAACAGCAGGCGGTCGAAGGTCTCCAGTTGCTCGCCGCGATCGGCGATCGACAGCGCCTGCATTTCCTTGAGCACGTAAGGATGGCAGCGAATCGCACCCTGCCCGAAGATCATCAGGCTGCGCGTCATGATGTTGGCGCCCTCCACCGTGATCGCGATCGGCACGCCCTGCCAGGCGCGGCCAGCGTAGTTTTTCGGCCCCAGCTGCACCCCCTTGCCACCCAGCACGTCCATCGCATCGCCGGCCACCGTGCGGCCCCATTCGGTGGCGTGATACTTCGCGATCGCCGAGGTCACCGCCGGCTTCTCGCCGCGATCGACCGCCGCCGCGGTGGAACGCGACAAGGCCGCGGTCGCGTAGGCCAGACCGCCGATGCGCGCCAGCGCCTCTTCCACGCCCTCGAAGCGGGCGATCGCCAGACCGAACTGCTTGCGCATGCGCGCGTAGGCGCCCACCGAGGCCACCGCGGCACGCACCGCGCCGGTGGCGCTGGACGGCAGCGAAATGGCGCGACCCACCGACAGCACCTCGACCAGCATGCGCCAACCCTGGCCGGCCATCTTCGGGCCACCGATCAGCACCGACAACGGCGCAAAGATGCCCGTGCCGCGAACCGGCCCGTTCTGGAACGGCACGTTCAACGGCAGGTGCCGGCGACCGATCTCCAGGCCCGGCGTGGAACGCGGCAGCAGCGCCAGCGTGATGCCGAGGTCCTCGGTTTCGCCCAGCAGGTGCTCCGGGTCGTACATGCGGAACGCCAGGCCGACCACGGTGGCCACCGGCGCCAGCGTGATGTAGCGCTTGTCGAAGGTGAACCTGATGCCGATCGTCTCGACACCGTCGACGACCTGTTTGCACACGACGCCGAAGTCGGGAATCGAGGTGGCATCGGAGCCGGCATACGTGCCGGTGAGCGCGAAGCAGGGGATCTCCTCGCCCACCGCCAGGCGCGGCAGGTAATGGTTCTTCTGTTCCTCGCTGCCGTAATGCAGCAGCAGCTCGGCCGGCCCCAGCGAATTCGGCACGGCCACCGTCGAAGCCACCGTGGCCGACATCGTGGACAGTTTCTGCAGCACGGCCGAATGCGCCAGCGCGGAGAATTCCATGCCGTTGTAGCGCCTGGGGATGATCATGCCGAAGAACTTGTGCTTCTTGATGAACTCCCACACGTTCGGCGGCAGGTCGGCCAGCTCGTGGGTGATCTGCCAGTCGTCGATCATCGCGCACAGTTCTTCCACCGGGCCGTCCAGAAACGCGCGTTCCTCGGTGCTCAATTCGGGTTTCGGCTGTTTCAGCAGTTCGCTCCAGTCCGGCTTGCCGGAAAACAGCTCGCCCTCGAAGCCGACCGTGCCCGCTTCCAGCGCGGTCTGCTCGGTGTCGGACAGTTTCGGGGTGACGCCGGCGAACAGTTTCAGCAGCGGCGCGCTGATCGTGCGGCGGCGAAAATCCACCAGCAGCAAGGGCACGGCGATCGCCGCCTCGACGATCAGCAGGATCGCCAGGGTCCACGGCGCATGCACCAGCAGCCCCACCAGCAGCGTGGCCGCCAGCGTGACGATCGCCCATGTGCGCAGGCTGCTGCGATGGTAGGCACAGGCGCCGGTAGCGAGCAGCGCCGCCAGCAGAGTCAATATCACGGACATCTCGACACCTCATTATTCACGGTTGGACAGTGCCGGCACCAAGCCGGACATCACGTTGATGGATTCAGACTTTGCACGAAGCGGGCGATTTCGCGGGTGAAAGCATCGTTCGCGTCGCCGGCGACCATGTGGGTCGCGTTCGGCAAGGCCCGATGTTGCGCGTGCGGCACCAGTTGCAGGAATTCGCCGACAGTATCGCCCGACACCACGTCGCTGCGCGCGCCCGACAGCAGCAGGACCGGCACCTCGATTTTCGATGCCGCCGCCTGCAGGCGTGGCTGATAGCGCTCGCTGTCCCGTACCACGCCGGACAGCAGGGCCGGGTCCCAATGCCAGCGCAACCGGCCGTCGGCACTTTCGCGCAGCAAGGGGCGCAACTGCTCCTCGCTCTTGCGTTTGCGCCGCTGCGGCAGGTAACCGGCGATCTGTTCGGCGGCCTCGGCGTAATCGGCAAAGCCATCCGGATGCGCCTGCATGAACGCGAGGATGCGTTCCACCCCGGCGGTTTCCCAGCGTGGCGTGATATCGACCAGCACCAGGGCCCGAAACGGCGAGGGATTGATCTCGCCGGCCAGCAACAGCCCCAGCAGCCCACCCATCGACGCCCCGACCAGGATCGGCGGTTGCGGTTGAGCCTCGGCCAACCGGGCCAGGTCGCCGGCGAACTGATCCATGTGGTAGTCGCCATTGGCCACGCGGTCGCTTTCGCCGTGGCCGCGGCTGTCGAACGTCACGCAGCAGCAGCCGCGGCCCGCCAGAGCGCCGGCCGCGCCGTTCCAGGCGCCGCGTGTCTGGCCGAAACCGTGCGCGAACAACAGTACCGGTCGCCCGCCGGCGTTGCGTGTCTCCACCGCCAGGCTGATGCCGGCGACCGGAAAGCGGCTCACTGTCGCCGACGTGGAAGGATCGATAACCATACGCTTGAGTATGGATGCCCGCCACAAGTGCCGTCAACCGGTCTGTGCACGCGTTCGGCAGCGGCGACGGATCTTCCATGATTTCAGATATGTTGCCTGCCGCGGATTACAAAGACGCAGGGTGCGGCTACCATACGCACATGAATGTGATCAACAAGCCCGAACGTACCCGTCTGTCTGCCGAGGATTGGGAACTGGCCGCACTGCACCTGATCGCCGAGCAAGGCGTCGGCGCGTTGGCGGTGGAGGCGCTGGCTCGGCAACTGGGCGTCACCAAGGGCAGTTTCTACTGGCATTTCCGTACCCGCGAAGCCCTGCTGAACGCCGCGCTGGAACGCTGGGAGCTGTATGGCGAGCGCGAGATCATCAGCCAGATCGAACAGATTGCCGACCCGCGCAAGCGCCTGCCCGAACTGTTCCGCCGGGTGGCCCACGAGCTGCAGGCACACCGCATCTATGCAGCACTGCTGAAGGCGCTGGATCATCCGCAGGTGGTGCCGGTGATGGCGCGCGTATCGCAACGGCGGATGGAATTCCTGACCACCGCCTATCGCGAGGCCGGGCTGCCGCCGCCGCAGGCACTGAACCGGGCACGCCTGACGTACGCCGCCTACGTAGGTTTTCTGCAGCTCAACTTCACCCTGGGCCTGCCGCGCATCAACCACGAGGAATTCGATGCCTACGTGGAACACATGATCGCCACCCTGATCCCGGCCTGAGCGCCTGTTCTGTTGCGCGGAACCTTGCAATGCCAGTGCCCGCAAACTACCGTTCCCTCTCTTTTTTGCGACAAGACCAGAGAGGAAACAATGGCGAGCGGACTCGATGCGCTGACGAGCTGGGTCACCGAAATGGCGGCGCTGACCCGTCCCGCACACATTCACTGGTGCGACGGCTCGGATGCGGAATACGACACCCTGCTGCAGCAGATGCTGCAGTCCGGCGACCTGATTGAGCTGAACCAGCAGACCCATCCGGGTTGTTACCTGCACCGCTCCGACCCCGCCGACGTGGCCCGCGTCGAGCACCTGACCTTCGTCTGCCATCCGCAGCGCGAAGATGCCGGGCCGAACAATCACTGGATGGCACCGGACGAGGCGCACGCGAAAATCGACGCCCTGTTCGATGGCTGCATGGCCGGCCGCACCATGTACGTGGTTCCCTACTGCATGGGGCCGATCGATTCGCCGCTGGCCCGTTGCGGCGTGGAAATCACCGACAGTCCGTACGTGGTCGCCAACATGCGCATCATGACCCGCATGGGTGCCGCGGCGCTGGCGCGCATCGAGCGCGAGGGCCGGCTTTCGAACGGTGCGCTTTCGAACGGCACGTTCGTCAAAGGCCTGCATTCCATCGGCGAGCTCGATCCCGAACGCCGCTACATCATGCATTTCCCGGCCGAACTCACGATCAAGTCCTACGGCTCCGGCTACGGCGGCAATGCGCTGCTGGGCAAGAAGTGCCACGCCCTGCGCATTGCCAGCAACCAGGCCCGCGCGGAAGGCTGGCTGGCCGAACACATGCTGATCATGGGTGTCGAGAACCCGCAGGGCGTGACGCATTACATCGCTGCCGCGTTTCCCTCCGCCTGCGGCAAGACCAACCTGTCGATGCTGATCCCCCCCGAAAGCTATCAGCGCGATGGCTGGAAGGTACGCACGATCGGCGACGACATCTGCTGGATGCGCCCCGGCCCGGACGGCAGGCTGTGGGCCATCAACCCGGAGGCCGGCTTCTTCGGGGTGGCCCCGGGCACCAGCAGGAGCAGCAATCCGAACGCACTGGAGACGATCGCGCGCGACACCATCTATACCAACGTCGCGCTCACCGCCGACAACCAGCCGTGGTGGGAAGGCCTGCCCGGCACGCCGGTCATCGACTGGCAGGGGCGTCCCTACGATCCGGCCAATGGCCCGGCGGCGCATCCCAATTCGCGCTTCACGGTCAGCGCCAGGCAGTGCCCGACCTGGTCGCAGGAAGCCGAGGCGGCGCAAGGCGTGCCGATCAGCGCCATCGTGTTCGGTGGCCGGCGGCCGTCGCTGGTGCCGCTGGTCTTCGAAGCGCACCACTGGTCGCACGGCGTGCTGGTCGGCGCATCGATGGGCTCGGAAACCACCGCCGCCGCCACTGGCGCGGTCGGCGTGATGCGCCGCGATTCGATGGCGATGAAGCCGTTTTGCGGCTATCACTACGGCGACTACTTCGCGCACTGGCTGTCGTTCGATCAGGCCGGCGCCCGGCTGCCCAAGGTCTTCCACGTCAACTGGTTCCGCAAGGGGCGCGACGGCAAGTTCCTGTGGCCCGGCTTCGGCGACAACCTGCGTGTGCTGGAGTGGATGATCGACCGTGTCGAAGGTCGCCTCGACGGCGTCCAGACGCCGATCGGCATCCTGCCGGGACCGGCCGAACTCAAGCTGGACGGACTCGATCTCGAGCGCCACCATCTCGACGAACTGCTGGCGGTGGACCACGCCGGCTGGCAGGCCGAACTGGCCGCCATCGGCGAGTATCTGGAAACCTGCCTGCCCCGCCTGCCCGAGCGCCTGCGCAAGGAACAGCAACGCGTGGCGGAGGCGTTGGCCAGGGCGCTCGGGCAGCCACGCCAGGCCGGCGCCACACCCTGACGGCATGGCTCGCGGGCGGCGCCCCGGGTGCTCCGCTCCGGTTCGTCATCGCAGCGCGCGTGCAAACCCTTCCGGGTGCCGCTGCATCCAAGCTGGCAAGATGATCGTCGCCCAAACCGACCCCGGAAGCCGCATGTCGCCTGTCGCCGCCAACACGGGAGCCAACGACACCGACGACGTGCGTGCCGCGGCGGCCGGCGATCGCCACGCGTTCGAACGGCTGTACCGGCTGCACGTGGCTCGGGTGCATGGTGCGGTCTACCGGCTGGCCGGCTACGACCGTGCCCGTGCCGAGGATCTCACCCAGGAAGCGTTCATCCGCGCCTGGCAGAAACTGCCGGGCTTTCGTCACCAAAGCGCATTCGGCACCTGGCTGTACCGGCTTGCGGTCAACCTGGCCTTGATGGACATCCGCGCGCGCGGCGCCGATCCGGTCAGCATGGTGGACGACGAGCGCCTGCCGGATACCGGCCAGACGCCGTTCTGCGCGGCCGAACGCGAGGAACTCGAACGCGCGATCGGCCGGCTGCCGCCGCGTGCCCGCGCCGTGCTGGTCCTGCACGACATCGAAGGCTGGCGGCACGAGCAGATCGGCAGCGAGATGGGCATGGCGACAGGCACCTCGAAGGCGCAACTGCACCGTGCCCGCGGCTTGCTGCGAAAAATATTGGGGCCTGCGGCTCCGGGAGTACCGGCATGAACGAATTCGAATGGCGCCGCCAACTGCGCGACCTGCGCCAGCCGCTCAGGCCGCGGCGGGATCTCTGGACCTCGATCGAGGCCGCGCTGGCCGACACGCCGATTCATCTGCACCATGACGCCACCGCGGCGGCCCACATCAGCATCAGCAACGTCAAGGGCAGCGTCACAGTCATCGGCTGGGATCGCCCCGAAGTGGAAGTCGCCGGTCAACTCGGCGAGGGCGCCAGGCCGCTGGCGATCACGGGCAGCGATGCCGACCTGGCGGTCAAGGTCGAACCGCAAGGCAGCTCCGGCTGGTTCAATTGGCGTGGCGACAATGCCATGGCGCCAAGCTCGCTGGAGTTGCACGTGCCACGGGGTGCCTCGCTGGAGATCCATGTGATCAGCGCGCCGCTGACCGTCGACGGCATCGATGGCGGCAGCATCGTGGTCAACACGGTCAGCGGCAAGGCCCGCATCAACGCGCGGACGCCTTCATTGAAGATCGACAGCATCAGCGGCGGCATCGAACAGGCCGGGCACGCCGAACGCGCCGACCTGCAGACGGTGAGCGGCGACATCCTTGCCCCCGCGCTCGGCAGCGAGGCCAGGCTGCAGACCGTTTCCGGGCACGTCCAGGCAGCGGGTGGACCCTGGCGAAAACTCACCCTCAGCAGCGTATCCGGCGATGTGCAACTGGCCGGCAAGCTGGCCAGCGACGGCCATCTCGGCATCGACAGCATGAGCGGCGACGTGCAGCTGCAGTTGCCCGCGGACACCACCGGCGCCCTTCATGCCAGCAGCTTCAGCGGCGACCTGCGCAGCGATTTCGGCACGCCGCAAAAATCCGGACACGGCCCCGGCGTCACCCTGGACACCCGTCTGGGCACTGGCCGCGGCAGGATCGACATCGAAACGTTCAGCGGCGACCTGCGCATCCGCAGGCAGGACTGACTTCGCAGGGACCGGGGATCAAAGATCCTGGTGATACTGCACGTACGGTGTACGCGACTGGTCCGGCTCGGGACCGACCGGCGTGTTGGCCGGATTCCCCGATGACCACAGATTCTGGGCACCGATACTCAACTCGCCCTGCCACGGCAACCGCCAGGTGACGCCGAGGTCGATGCTGTTCCAGCGCCGGTCGGCATTGAGGCTGCCCGGAATACTGACCTGCGGTTGCATGGTTCGGCCGATCAGGGTGCCACGCAGCGAGCCGTGCTCGATACCGAAACTCAGTGCCTGCTGATCCAGCGTGCTGACGCCGAGCAGATTGCCCGGAAGCAGGTAGATGCGACCGACGCTGGCGCCGAGATCGATGCCGCTCTTGCTGCCAATCGCCAACCGGCCGCGCGCGTTGAACTGGGTGCTGCTGTCAAAACCCGACAGGCCGTCAACCCCCGGCGACGCACCCAGCAACACCCGTGGCAACACGGCGCGGCTGTTCGGTGTGCGATTGCCGCCGACACTGAGGTCGATGCTGTAGCGACCACCCACATAGGTAGCCCCCACCTCGCTGCCAAGCACGCGCCAGGGCTGGTTCACCCACGAATGCTCGCTGACTTCGGCATGCGCCTGCAGGTTCGGCGCGATGCCATATTGCAGGCCGGTGGTGATGACATTGCCCGTGCCGACCACGCCAAACGTCAGCGGCGCGTTGTTGTACAAGGCATCGGCGCCACTGCGTCGCCCGACCTTGAGCGTCAGCAGATGATCATCCCCGCCAAGCCACAATGGCATGGCCGCATCCAGCCCAGACGCAGTCATCCGGGTCGGCTGCCGCATCAGCAGATACTCCGACGGAGCGCTGTTGCTGCTGACAGACTGCCCGACCGCGGCGAGCGGCAGCAGGAACGTCAACAACAGGGTGGCCGGATGACGCATGGTTATGAGTCGGTCGATTCATCAATGGGACATGGACGGATTGTAGCGCATTTTTACATTTAACTAACGCCATGGAAATGGCGGTCAAATCACAAAATCGCTGGCTCCGGCCCCTATGACCGGCCAGGCCATGCACAGGTTCCCCCACCATAATGCTGGCAGCCAGGCTGGCTTACACGATATAAAGGCACCTTGAAGGTGCCGTAAGCCCATGCCGCAGGACCGATCCGGAACTGACCAACAGCCACCGATGATTGTCACGCCCACGATGCGCTCAACCCAGCCTTATCCGATGGCGCGACATCTTGCGGCTCTGCACAAGGCGATCGAACTCCTGTTTCAGGCTTCGGACGCAGCCAGCGTCATGGAAATCTGCGACCTGATGCGGGGCAACCTGGATATCCAGGGCCGACTTCGCTGGCGCGGCATGCATGAACAGCCGGTTCATCCGCTGGCTGGACAACTGGAGTTGGCCACCGACCCCCAGGGGTTGCGCGCACTGATCCTGGAGGGGGCCGACCTTCCACTCCCCGAGCCCATCCGCGAGCAGCTGGCCTGGCTGGGGCGCCTGGCCGAGGCCCGCCTGCGCCAACTGGCCGAAAGCAGTCGGCTGTACGAGGCAATTTCCCGCCTGGCCCTGGCCGAGCGCCTGCAACGTGCGCTGTATGCCATCGCCGAGCAGTCCAGCAGCGAACACGACATGCCCGAGATGATGCGTTCGCTGCATGCCACCGTCAGCAGCCTGATGTATGCGGAAAATTTCTACATCGTGCTGTACGACACCACGTCCGACACCGTGCGTTTCCCCTATTACGTCGACATCGCCGATACCGATCCGCCGTTGCCCGACCAGAATCTGCCGCTGCGCGACATCCAGTACAGCCTTACCTGGAACCTGCTGCACGAAGGCCGGCCGCTGATGGGGTCGATCGAGGAGCTGAAACAGCAGTTCGGCGAGCGCTTCGTGCTGTTCGGTCCCAGTTGCGAGCATTGGCTGGGCGTGCCCTTGCTGCGCGCCGGGCGTGCGGTGGGCGGCATCGTGATGCAGAGCTACCGCACCGACACGCACTACTCCCGGCACGACTTCGAACTGCTGAACTATGTGGCCCAGCATGTGCAGACCGCGCTGGAACGGCGCGAAGCACACCTCGAACTGGGCCGCCGGGTGGCCGATCGCACGGCGGCGCTGCGCGAGTCGAATCGCGTCCTGCGCCAACAGGTCCTGCAGCGCCAGCGCGGCGAGCGCCTGCAGGCGGCCTTGTTCCGCATTGCCGAACTGGCCAATACCTCCGACACCCTGGAAAAATTCTACGCGGCCATGCACCAGGTGATCAGCGGCCTGCTGTATGCGCGCAACTTCTACATCGCGCTGGTCGACGAGGAAAGCGGCTACCTGACCTTTCCCTATTCGGTCGACGAAGTCGACGCCGAGCGGCTGCCGCGTGCGCACGGTCGCGGCGCCACCGAATACGTATTGCGCCATGCCAAGCCGCTGCTGGCCGGTCCGGACGAAATCCAGCGGCTGTGCGCGCTGGGCGAGATCACCCACTTCGGCGCGCGCTCGGAGTGCTGGCTTGGCGTGCCGCTGATATCGGGCGGGAAGGCCATCGGCGTGCTGGCACTGCAAAGCTATTCGCCCAGGCACACCTACAACGAGCGCGATCAGGAGCTGCTGACCTTCGTCAGCTACCATATCGCCAATGCACTGCAGCGAAAGCACGCCGCTTCATCGCTGCAACAGGCGTATGCCAGCCTGGAACGCCGCGTCACCGAACGCACCCGTGCGCTGGCCCTGGCCAATCGCGATCTGCGCGAACAGATCGCCGAACGCGAGCGGGTCGAGCGCCGGCTGAAATACGAGACGCTGCACGACTCGCTGACCGGACTGCCCAACCGCGCCCTGCTGTTGCAGCGGCTGGAACAGGCGATCCAGCGCCACGCCGCCAATCCGAAAGAGTTGTTCGCGGTGCTGTTCATCGACCTGGACCGCTTCAAGGTGATCAACGATTCGGTCGGCCACCTGGTTGGCGACGACCTGCTGTTCCAGGTCGGCGGCCGCATCCGGGCCTGCCTGAAAACCCGCGACGTGGTCGCGCGCCTGGGCGGCGACGAATTCGCCGTGTTGCTGGAAAGCATTTCCGATGCCGGCAAGGCGCCGCAGATCGCCGAACGCATCATCAGCGAACTGCACACGCCGTTCCGGCTCGGCACCAAGGAGATCTTCACTTCGGCCTCGATCGGCGTGGCACTGTCCAGCCGGCACTATCAACAGCCGGAAGAATTGCTGCGCGACGCCGACGCGGCGATGTACCACGCCAAGGATCGCGGCCGCCATCGCGTGGCGATGTTCGACGATCGGCTGCGCCGCGAGGCACTGTCGCTGCTGGACATGGAAAGCGACTTGCGCCACGCACTCAACCGCAATGAATTCGTGCCGTTCTACCAGCCGATCGTCGAGCTCGCCGATGGCCGCGTCACCGGTTACGAGGCGCTGCTGCGCTGGCATCACCCCGAACGCGGTTTGCTGGAACCGGGCGACTTTCTGCTGATCGCCGAGGAAAGCGGCTGTGCCGAGGTCATCGACTGGCAGATCTTCGAACAGGTCTGCGCGCAGGCGATGCGGCTGATCGGCACCGCGGGCTTCATCAGCATCAACGTTTCCGGCCGGCATTTCCGTTCGGCCGAACTCGACCTGCGGCTGCTCGCGCTGTTCGAGCAATACGCCGTGCCGAACCACTCCATCCGCATCGAGGTCACCGAGGGCGCGCTGCTGGAGAACCCGGAGCAGGTCAAGCGCATCCTGCAGAATCTCCGCCATCACGGGGTAGGCATTGCCCTGGACGATTTCGGCACCGGCTATTCCTCGCTCAGCTACCTGCACCAATACGCCTTCGACACACTGAAGATCGACCGCTCCTTCATCACCGAATTGCCGCCCGGCGACGAGGAAACCCAGGGGCTTGCGCTGGTCCGGGCGATCCAGGTGCTGGCCGACTCACTGCGGATGAAAGTGATTGCCGAAGGGATCGAGGACGAATCACAGCGGCAAGCCCTGCTCAGGGTCGGCTGCCGCTATGGCCAGGGGTTCCTGTTCGCGACACCGCAACCGGCCGAAACCTGGCTGAACATGAACTGCCCGCCCGTACCGGTCTGACCTGCCGTGCCCACTGCGCACGAGGCCCGTCCCGTAGGAGTTTTCGCCCCGCCTTTGGCGGCGCGCTGTCGCGGAACAAACATGGGCTGCGGCAAGATGGAGCGCGCGCGGGAAGGAGAGACCGATGTTGCATTGGTGTGCTTGCACCCGTGTAGGAGAGTGGTCGGCACGGTATCGGCGTGGAGTCGTTGAAGGCGTGGCTTGCCACGACCTCGGATGAGAGAGTGAGCCCTTCGCCACCGTGTCTTCCCGCGCGCTCCATCATCATCGGAGGATTGACCATGACGCGCAAGGCCTGCCAGCAACGCCTGTCAAGAGTTCACCGGCACTGTGCCGGTGTGGATGTGGGAAGCCGGGAGCACTGGGTCGCGGTGGACCCGACGCAGTGCGCGGAGTCGGTTCGATGTTTCTCGGCCTTCAGCGATGATCTTTATGCCATGGCCGATTGGCTGGCGGCGCTGAAGGTGGATGTGGTGGCCATGGAAGCCACCGGGGTGTACTGGATCCCCCTGTACGAGGTGCTCGATGCCCGCGGGTTCCAGGTGCATCTGGTCAACGCGCGCGCGACCCGGCAGGTGTCCGGGCGCAAATCGGACGTGCTCGATTGCCAGTGGATCTGGCAGTTGATGAGTCATGGCCTGTTGCGGGGTGCTTTCCGCCCTCCCGATGCCATCTGTCCGCTACGCATGTACGTACGGCAGCGGGCGACCAAGGTGCGCGACCAGTCGCGGGCGTTGGCGCATATGCAGAAGGCACTGACCCAGATGAATATCCAGCTCGATGGTGTGCTCAGCAACCTGATGGGCAAGACCGGCCAGGCGATCGTGCGGGCCATTCTCGCCGGCGAGCGCGATCCGCAGAAACTCGCCCGTCTGCGTGATCGCCGCGTGCACGCCACGGAAGCGACGGTGGCGCGCAGCCTGGGGGGTAACTGGCGCCAGGAGCACCTGTTTGCGCTGGCGCAAGCGATGCAGACTTACGATTTCCTGCAGACCCAGATCGCGGCCTGCGACCAGGCCATTGCCGCGGTGCTGGAGACGCTGCCGCGTCGTGGCGAGGTGGCCTTCACGCCCGACAAACCGTTACGTTCGCCGCATCGCACGGCCGCACAGCAAAAGACACTGCACCGCGCCCTCGGACACCTGTTTGGCGTGGATCTGACGGCGATCCCCACCCTGGGCCTCGAGACCGTGCTGGTGCTGGCTGGCGAAATCGGTCCGGATGTATCGCGCTTTCCGACCGCCGAGCACTTCAGCTCCTGGCTGAACGTGGCGCCGCCGACACGCATCTCCGGCGGTAAACCGTTGCCGGGGCACGCGCCCAAGATCATCAACCGCGCCGGTCAGGCGCTACGCCAGGCCGCCGCCAACGCCCGACGCAGCCAGAGCTTCATCGGCGCGTCCCATCGGGCCCGGCTGGCACGGATGGACACCAGCAAGGCCATCAAGGCCACGGCCCACCAGTTGGCCCGCCTGATCTACGCCATGCTCACCCAGGGGCAGGCCTATGTCGAAAAGGGCATCGATGCCTTCGAGGCGCAACGTCGCGACAAACAGCTTCGCGCACTTCAACACAAGGCCAGGCAACTTGGCCTCGCGCTCGTCCATGTGGCCTGATCGCTTGAATATGGGAAATGCTTAAATCAACGGCTTACGTGATGTTTGATGAGAGCGCGCTTGCGCGCGATGCTCTTGTCGAGGTGGATGGAGCAAGA
>SCRF01000109.1 GCA_004322005.1 Rhodanobacter sp.
CCGTAGGAGCGCGCTTGCGCGCGAATGCTCTTTGCCTGGGTGTCGATGGAGAGCATTCGCGCACAGGGTGCGCTCCTACCTGCCCTTGGCTACCGGCAGTTGCGCCTGGTGCCAGGCCAGTACGCCGCCGCCCAGCGTATGGACCTTGCCGAAGCCGGCCTTGACCAGTCGCTGGGCGGCCTTGACCGCATTGCCGCGACCGTCCTTGTCCATCACCACCACCGGCAGATCCCTGGCCTTGGCCAGATCCTTGTGTTCCGGATCGAACTGGCTCATCGCCACGTGCCGTGCACCGGGCACGTGCATCTTCTCGAAATCGGCGATCGAGGACAGATCGATCAGCAGCGGGTTTTCGCGGTTGATCAGCAGGGTCAGGCCGGTCGGAGTCAGTTCCCGGGTCTTGCTGAACAGTTCGGCGAGCTGCATCGCGATCAGCGCCACCAGCAGGATGACGAACAGCGCGGACAGCGCCAGATGATTGCCGAGAAACTGGGGCAGCTTGTGCAGGAAATCGTTCATCGTCATTCCACGGGCGCTGGGTGCGCCGATCCGGGTAAACCGGCGATTATACGGGCTGTGCGCGATCGCCACCTGCTTCCGCGATCGTCGCGGGCATCAGTCCCGGGTGATGTCGGGCAGGCCGCTGGTCAGCCACCAGTGCTTGGTCTTTTCGTCGTAGTGCCAGGTCTGGTGGTCGACGATCGTGCGCTCGGACTGGGTATGGATGTTGACCAGACTGATGCGCGCCGTCTGCTGCACGTCGAGATCGTCCAGCGGCACCGGGCCGCTGCCGTTGTCGTATTCGGTCACCCGCACCTGCTTGTAGCGTGCCAGATCCAGATCGCTCAGCGGATGCGCGGCGCGGATTTTCGGGTCGATGAAAAGTGCCGCACTCTGGAAATCGCCCCAGCGCAACGTGCTGCCGTAGGCGGTGAGCGTGGCGGTCAGGGTATCGCTGCGGTTCTGGGTGGCACAGCCGGCCAGCAGCAGCGCGGACAACATGGCAAGAATGCCCAGGATGCGTCGCATGGTTCGTCTCCCGATGAATGGCCCGGCCATTCTGCCGCAAGCGGCGGCTGGAGTCTTTGCCGACTCAATGGCGCCGCTTGGCGACGTAGCGTGCGCCGAGCGTGGCGGCCGGCTGGCCATGGCTGCCGGGTACTACGCAGGCAACCTCGATGCGCGCCCTGCCACGCAGGCTCAAGGTACGAAAGAAGGTCTCCCAGCTGGCATCCGCGGCCAGCCGCGATTCGCTGTGAAAATCCTGCCACAATGGCGCCAGATAGCGCACCGTGGATTCGGCCACGAAGACATCGCAGGATTCGCCACGTCGGCGCAGCGCCAGTTCCACCAGGCCCCAGCCACTCAAGGTCATCAGGCTGAGCAGGCTGCCGCCGAAGGCACAGCCCTTGTCGTTGACGTTCGGTGCCAGCGGCGCCAGCAGGCTGAAGGTATCGGCGTCGCAGCTGCCCAGTTGCAGATCCATGGCATGGGCCAGCGGAATTTCGTCACGGATGAACTGGACCAGCTCTTGTGCCTGGGTGAGTCGGTCGGTGATGGTCACGTTGATCGGGGATCCGTGGGCAGGGTAAGACCCGTAAGTGTAAAGCTCCCGCTACAATGAGGCCAAGGCAGCCAGTGGACGCGGGGGGACACAGGTGCAGCGGGGGTCTTCAATCAACAGCGTGGATTTGCAGGGGCGGGTCGTGGTGATCACCCGTCCGGCCGGCACCGCGGCAGGCCTGGCACGACAGGTGCGCAAGGCCGGCGGTGTGCCGCTTCTGTTGCCGGGGCTGGCCGTGCACGGTCCGGCCGACGAGACGTCGGCGCGGGCCGGTTTGCAGGCGGCGCTGGCGGACGACGTGCTGATCTTCAGCAGCCCGGCGGCGGTGCGTTTTGCCGCTGCCCTGGTGCCGCTGCGTACCCGTGCCGCGGTGATGGCGGTGGGGCAGGGCACGGCGCGGGCGCTGCGCCTGCATGGCATCGAATCGCCGTTGGTGCCGTCGCGGCAGGACAGCGAAGGCATGCTCGAGCATCCGGTGCTGCAGGAACTGCATGACCGCCGCGTGGCCCTGATCGGTGCGCCTGGAGGGCGCGGCCTGTTGCGCGAAGCGATCGTCGTGCGTGGCGCGCGGTTGCGGGAGGTGCACGTCTACCGGCGCGCGGCACCGCGGCTGGATCGTCGCCACATCGAGGCAGTGCTGCAATTGCCGCTCACCTCGCTGGTGCTGTTGTCCAGTGCCGAAGCACTGCACAACCTGGGTCGGCTGCTGCCGCCACCGGCCCTGGCCCGGCTGTGCGCCGCGACGGCGGTGGTCAGCAGCGAGCGACTGGTGGTGGCTGCGGGCGCGGCCGGCTTTTGCCGCATCAAACTGGCCGTTTCGGCACTGCCGGCCGATCTGCTGGCAGCCTGTGGCCGTGCTGCGAATCCCGGTCTGCGCGGGACCTGATCTTCTTCACGCCGCCTTGCTACGAACCGCGGCGCACGGGCTGCTAGCATGCGCACATGAGCAACCCAGACCAACCGAACGAGCCCGTCGCGTCCGAGGACGCCCGTCCCGATCCAGCCCGCGCGCCGCGCGCCGTGTCCGCGCGCCGCGAGCGGCGCGCGTTTGGCGGCGGTAGCCTGGCGCTGGCGTTGTTGCTGTCGCTGCTGGCCGTGGGCGTTTCCGGCTACGTCGGCTGGCGTCAATGGCAACAGATGCGGGGCAGCGCCGCGGACAGCCGGGATCTGACCGCGCTGCAGCAACGGGTGGGCGCACTGGAGGCCACCCTGGCCAGCGTGAGCGGCCAGAGCGCCAGCCTGGATCAGCGCCTGAGCGATGCGGCCCAGGTGAACCGGTCGCTGCGCGAGGAACTGCTCGGCCAGGACGAGCGTACGCGCAATCTCGAGGACGCGGTGGCGAAGCTGGCCGAGAAGAGCCTGTCCGGTCACGATGCGATGCTGCTGGACGAAACCGAATCGCTGCTGCGCATGGCGAACGAGCGCTACACGCTGTTCCATGATGCGCAGGGTGCGGCAGCAGCCTACGCACTGGCCGACCAAGCCCTGGCCGCGGTCAACGATGGTGCATTCTCCGGCTTGCGCCAGAGCATCGACGCCGAACGCGAGGCGTTGGCCAGGAGCCAGCCGGCCAGTCGGGCCAGTGCCTTGCAGCAGCTGACCGAGTTGCGCAGCGAGTTGGCGACGTTGCCGCTGAAACCGCTGGACCATCCGGGCTCCACCCAGCCGCAAGGCGTGTGGGCGCGCATTCTCCATGCGCTGGCCGGGGTGGTCCGTGTGCAGCGCGAGCATGGCGCGCCGCTGACCGTCGCCGACGCGCGCCTTGCCCGCGAACTGACCCAGCTCGATCTGGCGCAGGCGCAGGCCGCGCTGCTGGCGTACGACAGTGGCGCCTATGCGGCGGCACTGCAGCGCGCGGAGAAGAGCCTGTCGACCCGCTTCGACGACAACGCGCCGGCCGTGCAGCAAGCACGCGTCACGCTGCAGCAGCTGGCTGCCGTGTTGCCGTCGACCGCACCGGTGCGGCTTGGTGCCGCGCTCGACGAACTGCGCAATCTGCGTGCCGTGCATGCGCTGAAGCAGGGTGTCGATGGCGCCGCACCGGCGGCTGCCGCCACGGCGGCGGGCAGGGCCAGGCCATGAAGTTGTGGCGCGGGATCCTGGTGCTGGTGAGCGTCGCGATGCTGGCCGCATTCGGCTGGCATTGGGTGGCGGAAGATCCCGGCTATGTGCTGCTGCGGCTGCGCGGCTGGCGGGTGGAGACCACGGTGGTGGCCGCGGTGCTGCTGCTGCTGCTGGCGTGGATCGTGCTGGCCGTGCTGTGGCGCTTTCTGCGCTGGCCGTTCGGCGCGTTTTCACGACGGCATCGGCGGATCAGCCAGCAGCGCATGAGCGATGGCCTGATCGCCTTGATCGAAGGCCGCCACGGCGATGCCGAGCGCGATCTCAACGGCGCCGCCCGGCTGGACAGCCTGCGTGGCCCGGCCTTGCTGGCGGCGGCCGAGGCGGCGTCACGCCGCGGCGAGCATGTCCGGGCGCTGGAGGCGCTTGACCAGGCATCGCAAGCTGCCCCGCAGGCAGCCCGCGTATTGCGTGCGCGCATGCTTCGCGGCGATGGCAAGCCGGCTGACGCCTTGGCATTGCTGGTACCGGAAGCCGACAAGGGCACCCTGACTCCCGGCGGCTGGCGCGAGCTGGCGCTGGCGGCACTGGCCAGCGGCGATCCCCGGCGAGCCCGCGAGGCACTCGAACCGCTGAGGAAAAGCGCCGTGCTGGGCACGCGAGGCTATGCCGCACTCGAAGTGCAGGTGCTTACCGCGAACCTCAATGCGGCAACCGACGGTGCCACGCTCAATGCGCTGTGGTCGCAATTGCCGAAGGCGCAGCGGCGGGTGCCGGCGATCATCGATGCGTATGCCAGGCGCGCGGCCGGCTTCGGCCTGGTACTGCCGGCGATGGACGAACTGGAATCCGCGCTGCGGCGCGAGTGGTCGCCGTTGCTGATCGAGACCTACGGTGCGCTGGGTCGCGACGATCTTGAGGCCCGCCTGCGCCGCGCCGAAGGCTGGCTCGATGCGCACCCCAACGACGCCATCCTGTTGCTCACGCTCGGCCGCATGTGCGTGCGACTCAAGTTGTGGGGCCAGGCGCAACGTTCGCTCGAGCGTTCGCTGGCGCTGGCTCCCGCGGCGGCCGCGTGGGAAGCCCTGGGCGACACCTTCGCGGGCCGGGGCGAGACCGCGTTGGCGCTGCTGTGTTATCGCAACGCGCTGGCGTTCGGTCGCGGCGAGGCGATCGTTCCGCTGCCGCCGGGCAACCCTGCGGGCCAGCCAGATACCCGTCCCGTCGCCATCGAGGAGCGCAACCAGCACGGGGTGCCGAGGTTGCGGGAATGAAAGTGCCGGCCGGCCGACTCAGGCTACCGAGATCGCCAGCGCGATGAAGGCCGCATTGAGTGCAGTGAGCGTCAGCGCGATCAGGAATATCGCATCGGCGACGCGCTCAAGCCGGTGATTGCGTCGGATGCTGCGGGTGCGCAGCGCCCAGTATGAGAGCAGGCACGACAGCAGGTACAGCATCGCATCCCCCGCCAGCAGGTCATCCACGAACAGATCCGCCTTGCGCAGCACGATCACCACCCGGATGATCCCGATCACCGTCAGGCACACACCGACCATCGCCGCCGATGCGGTGAAAATGTGCACGCAGATGTCATTGTCGAGCGGCTGGGTTTGATTCATGGGCAGGCGGGTTGTCGAGGCAGCGGGCGTCAAGGTCTCCGACCGCATGAGCGGTCGCAGATTGCGCTTGTCACGGTCCGGTGTTCAGCTGGCATTCGCATTGCGCAGGAGGCATGGGTCGGGCATCGCCGCGCGCCCGTTCGAAGCGGGCGCATTCGACGGCTTTCGGTCAATGCCGATGCCATGCCCGAGACACGCAGACCGTCCGCCTGCACCCCGGGCGATCGCCAGCCACTCAATCGGGGTTCACCAGCCACCCGGCAAACTGGGCGATCAGGGACATCCGTCGAATAAACTCCGGCATGCAAAAGAAACCGATTTTCTTCGACCCCACCGGTCGACGGGCCAGCCACATTTCGCGGCTCGGGCTGCTGGCGGGCGTCGTCAGCACGTTGTTCGTGGTGGCGTTCGCGGCCAGCCTGCTGATCGGGCCGAGCATGGCCGGATTGAAGCTGGGCGGCCGCGGCAAGGGTCTGCATTCGGTGGCGGCGGTGCCGGCGCTGCTGAAACCGGCGGCGCGGCTGGCGGCGGAAGTGCTGGCCAGACAGAAACTGCTGCACGCCCATCGCGTACGCAAGCCGCACAACAACCCGTCGAGGCTGCGGCCGCCCGCGCTGGCCAAGCCGGCCGGCCGGGCCCTGGCGATCGGCTTCTACGTCAACTGGGACGACGGCAGCTACGCCTCGCTGAAGCGCGCGCTGCCCACGCTGGATTGGGTCATCCCCACCTGGATGAGCCTGAGCGGGCCGCAGATGGCGCTGAAAACCAGCGTCGACGCCAAGGCGTTCGACCTGATCCGCCGGGTCAAGCCGTCGACGCCGATCCTGCCGCTGTTGCAGAATGCGGTGGACAGTGTCTGGGACGGCCCGGGCCTTGCGCGTCTGCTGGCGGATCCGGCCATGCGGCAGGCGCGCATCGCGCAGATCGTCGCTTTCCTCGCGGCCAACAAGTTCCAGGGCCTGACGGTCGACTTCGAGGATGTGCCCGGGAGCGCGCAGAAGAACCTGCAGGCGTTCCTGTCGGAGCTGTCCGACGCATTCGCGCCGCACGGCTGGGCGATCGTGCTGTCGGTACCGTTCGACGACGCGACCTGGGACTATGCCGCCTACGCCAATATCGTCGATTTCGAGCTGTTGATGGCCTACGACGAACACTGGGCCGG
The DNA here is from genome assembly GCA_004322005.1 of Rhodanobacter sp. Taxonomy (GTDB): domain Bacteria; phylum Pseudomonadota; class Gammaproteobacteria; order Xanthomonadales; family Rhodanobacteraceae; genus Rhodanobacter. The sequence goes on from SCRF01000109.1 coordinate 6,407, forward strand.
CAAGGACCCGGGCAGCATCGCCGGCGAAACCTGGTTCGAGGACACGCTCGACAAGCGCATGAAGGTGCTCGATCCGGACCAGACCATCATCGCGATCGGCAGCTACGGCTACGACTGGTCGCGCGGGCAGAACGCCGAGGCGCTCACCTTCCAGGACGCCATGGATCGCGCGGCGGACGCGCAGGCCGGCATCAGCTTCGACGCGGACACGCAGAACCCGCACTTCTCCTACAGCGAGGACGACGGCACCGTGCATCAGGTCTGGTTTCTCGACGGGGTGACCGCGTACAACCAGATCCACGCCGCCGATACCTATAAACCTTACGGCTATGCCGTGTGGCGGCTGGGTTCGGAGGATCCGTCGATCTGGCCGCTGCTGGGGCGCGACTACGACGCCGCGGCGCCGGCACAGCTGGGGCAGATCGGCCAAGGTGAGGACATCGACATCGAGGGCGAGGGCGAGGTGCTGCAGATCGCTTCGCAGCCGGCGCCCGGCTCGCGCACCTTCGAGGTCGAGAAGGGCACTGGCGACATCGACGACGAGAGCTACACCAGCCTGCCCACGTCCTACGTGATCCAGCGCGTGGGCACGCTGCCGCACAAGATCGCGCTGACCTTCGACGATGGCCCGGATCCGCAGTGGACGCCGCAGATCCTCGATATCCTCAAGGCGAAGCACGTGCCGGCCACGTTCTTCATCATCGGCGAGAATGCCGAGTCGTCGCCGCGACTGGTGCAACGCATGGTCGACGAGGGCCACGACGTCGGCAACCACACCTTCACCCACCCCAATCTCGGCGACACCTCGCCGGGCATCACGGCGCTGGAACTCAATGCCACCCAGCGCCTGTTCGAGGCGTTGACCGGGCGCTCGATGCGGTTGTTTCGTGCGCCGTACTTCGGCGATGCCGAACCGACTACCGCCGACGAACTGGTGCCGATCCAGCTGGCGCAGAAGATGGGCTACATCGCGGTGGGGCTGCACATCGACCCGGACGACTGGCAGCGCCCGCCGGCGGACCTGATCGTCAGCCGGGTGCTGACCCAGGCGACTGCCACCGGTTCCGCCCGGCACGGCCAGGTGGTGCTGCTGCACGATGGCGGCGGCGATCGCGCCAACACGGTGGAAGCCCTGCCGCGCATCATCGACGGCCTGCGCGCGCAGGGCTACCAGTTCGTCACCGTGTCCACGCTGGCCGGACTGACCCGCGACCAGGGCATGCCGCCGTTGCCGCCGGGTTCGCTGTCGCGACTGGCCGACCGCTCGGTATTCCTGACCCTGGGCTGGTTCGGGCATCTGCTGCGGTCGCTGTTCCTCGCCGCAATCTGGCTTGGCATTGCACGGCTGCTGTTGCTGGGTGGGCTGGGCCTGCTCAACTGGCTGCGCGACCGGCGGCGCACGCCGCCATCGATCGGCGACGACCCGGCGCTGGTGTCGGTGCTGATCCCGGCCTACAACGAGGAGAAGGTGATCGTGGGCTCGATCCGGCGGATTCTGGCGAGCCGCTATCCGAAGCTGGAGATCATCGTTGTCGACGATGGATCCGTCGACGCCACCTCGGCGGTGGTCAGCGCACATTATGCGAACGAGCCGCGCGTGCGCCTGCTGACCGTCCCCAACGGCGGCAAGGCCCATGCGGTCAATACCGCGCTGCGCGAAGCGCGCGGCACGGTGATCGTGGCGCTGGACGCCGATACCCAGTTCGAGCCCGATACCATCCCGTGTCTGGTGCGCTGGTTCGCCGACCCGCGGGTCGGTGCGGTCGCCGGCAATGCCAAGGTCGGCAACCGGATCAACCTGATCACCTGGTGGCAGGCGCTGGAATACATCACCGCGCAAAACCTGGAACGCCGGGCACTGGCGGCACTCGGCGCGATCACCGTGGTGCCGGGCGCCGTCGGCGCGTGGCGCCGCGAGGCGCTGGAACGGCTCGGCGGCTTCCCGGGCGAAACCCTGGCCGAGGACCAGGATCTGACCATCGCGATCCAGAAGGCCGGTTACAAGACGCTGTTCGACAGCGAAGCGATCGCCTGGACCGAGGCGCCGGACAGCATGCGTGGGCTCGCTCGTCAGCGCTTCCGCTGGGCCTACGGCACCCTGCAATGCCTGTGGAAACACCGCGATGCCACCTTCCGTCCGCGCTATGGTGCGCTCGGCATGGTGGCGCTGCCACAGGTATGGCTGTTCCAGATCGTCTTCTCGGTGGTGTCGCCGCTGGTTGATCGCTGCTGGTCTGGCAGATCATCTCCACCGGCCTCGATTACCTGCAGCATCGCGGCCAGTTCGATCCCGACAACCTGATCCGGGTCGCGATCTTCTACGCCGTGTTCATGGCGGTGGACCTGGCTGCCGCCGTGCTCGCCTTCGCGATGGAAAAGAAGGAGCAGTGGAGCCTGCTGTGGTGGCTGGTGCTGCAGCGCTTCGGCTACCGCCAGCTGATGTACTACGTGGTGGTGCGATCGGTGTCGACGGCGCTGCGCGGCCCCGCGGTCGGCTGGGGTCGGCAGGAGCGCAAGGCCACGGTGAACGCGGCGGAGGAAGCGCCGCGCTAGGCGCCTGTCGGACCGGCTATAGCGGCGTCAGATGGGCATACGCGGCCACCAGCCACTTGCTGCCGGCACCTTCGAAATTCACCTGCAGGCGCATGTGCGCGCCGCTGCCTTCGGCACTGATCACCACGCCTTCGCCGAAGCTGGGGTGGCTGACCCGCTGGCCGAGTTTCACCGGCAGGTCTTCCGCCAGCGAGGTGGATGCGCCATGGCGCGCCGCACCGCTGTAGAGCGGGCGGCTGACCTGCACGCGCGGGCGCACTTCGTCGATCAGTTCGCCCGGCATCTCGCCGAGAAAGCGCGACGGTCGCGCCAGCATCTCGGTACCGTGCATGCGGCGCGATTCGGCGTGGGTGACGATGAGTCTTTCGCGCGCGCGGGTGATGCCGACGTAGGCCAGCCGGCGCTCCTCTTCCAGCCGGCCTTCGTCGTCGACCGAACGCTGACTGGGAAACAGGCCCTCTTCCATGCCGACCAGGAACACCACCGGAAATTCCAGCCCCTTGGCCGAATGCAGCGTCATCAGCTGCACGCAGTCGTCCCACGTCTCGCCCTGGTGCTCGCCGGCTTCCAGTGCCGCGTGCGACAGGAACGCCGACAGTTCGTTCAAACCCGTCTCGATGTCGTCAGGGGTCAGTTCGAAGCGGCTGGCGACGTTGATCAGTTCGTCCAGGTTTTCCACTCGCGATTCGGCGTTGCCGCGGCTGTCCTTCTCGTAGAAATCGCGCAGGCCGGTATGGGTGATCGTGTGGTCGATCTGTTCGGCGAGGGTGAGGCTCTGGGGACCGGGGACCAGGGACCGGGGACCGGCAGTGGGCAAGGCGTCGATGAGCTCGCGGGGTGTGGCTTCGCTGGAAGCGGCTTCTTCGGACGGTGCGATGGCCTCCGGGTCATCCGGTCCCCGGTCCCCGGTCCCCGGTCCCGCGAACGCACGCGCCAACTCCTCGATCAAGGCCAGAAACGCCTTCACCGTATTCTTCGCGCGCCCGGCCAGTTCGCCGCCGGCCAGTTCGGTCAAGGCGGCTTCCCACATCGAGGTGTTCTGGCCGCGTGCGCGACGGCGCAGCACGTCCAGCGTGCGCTCGCCGATACCTCGCGCGGGTGTATTGACAGCCCGTTCGAATGCCGCATCATCATGCCGGTTCGCGGTAAGGCGAAGGTAGGCCAGGGCGTCCTTGACCTCGGCGCGATCGAAGAACCGCTGGCCGCCGTAGACGCGGTACTTGATGTTGCGCTGGGTCAGCTGTTCCTCGAAGTTGCGCGACTGTGCGTTGGAGCGGTACAGGATCGCGCAGTCTTTCGCGCTGCCCGGAGGTGAATCGTCGTGGCCGGCGATGAACTCGCGGATGCGCTCGATCACGAAGCGCGCCTCGTCCTGTTCGTTGTAGGCCGCGTACAGCGCGATGCGTTCGCCTTCGCCGCCGGCGGTCCACAGCTGCTTGCCCAGGCGCCCGCCGTTGTGCGCGATCACGCTGTTGGCGGCCTTGAGGATGGTCGCGGTGGAGCGGTAGTTCTGTTCCAGCTTGATCGTGCGGGCACCGGGGAAGTCGCGCAGGAACTGCTGCATGTTCTCGACCTTGGCGCCGCGCCAGCCGTAGATCGACTGGTCGTCGTCGCCGACGGCGAACACTTGACCGGGACCGGTCCCCGGTCCCGGTCCCGCTCCAGCCCCAGACAACACCCGGATCCACGCATACTGCAGCGTGTTGGTGTCCTGGAACTCGTCGATCAGCAGATGCCGCCAGCGCTGCTGGTAGTGCTCCAGCAGCGCCGGGTTCTTCAGCCACAACTCGTGCGCGCGCAGCAGCAGTTCGGCGAAGTCGACCAGCCCGGCGCGACGGCAGGCATCCTCGTAGGCCTGGTAGATCTGCACGAAGGTGCGGGTGACCGGATGGTCGCGGTGCTCGATGCTGCCCGGGCGTTTGCCCTCGTCCTTCCACTGGTTGATCTGCCAGCCGGCCTGGCGCGGCGGAAACTTCGCCTCGTCCAGGCCCAGTCCGGCGACGACGCGCTTGACCAGCCGCAGCTGATCGTCGGCGTCGAGGATCTGGAAGGTCTCCGGCAACCCCGCCTCGCGCCAGTGCCGGCGCAGCAGGCGGTGGGCGATGCCGTGGAAGGTGCCGACGGTGAGCCCCTGGGTGCCGCCCGGAATCAGCGCGTCCAGCCGCGCGCGCATCTCGCCGGCCGCCTTGTTGGTGAAGGTGACGGCGAGAATCGCCCATGGCGGTACGCGTTCAGCCTGGGTCAGCCAGCCGATCCGGTGGGTCAGGACGCGGGTCTTGCCGGAACCGGCGCCGGCCAGGATCAGGTAATGGCCGGGCGGGGCGCAGACCGCTTCACGCTGCGCGTCGTTGAGCGGGTCGATCAGGTGCGAGACATCCATCGTGCCGATTGTACCGGGCTGCCCGATGAAAACCGCCGCGAATGCGGCGGCTTTCGGGCGTATCGACGACGCTCAATTTTTCTTGATGAAGCCGCCAACCGCCAGCAGGCCGCCCACCACGATGCCGGCGATGCCCAACCATCGCGGTATGTCCTTGTTCTGGGTGGCGGTGAGTTTGGCCGTACCGACCTGCAGCACGGTGTCGGTGTCCTGGTAGCTGGCATGGCCGGCGACGATCCAGATGCCGGCGACCAGCAGGATGATGCCGGCGATGATCAGTGCTGCGCGCATGAATGCCTCTCCTCGATGGATAGGTCGAGTATGCCGCGAGGTCATGTGCATAGAAAGTGCAGGTAAGAGCCACCCTGTGGGCGAAAACATGCTGCGATGCGGCCCGTGATCGCGCACAAGGTGCGCTCACAGCTCTGCGCCATGACGATCCGGGCAGAAGCCGATCCCCCAAAAAAAGACCCCGAAGGCCAGGGGGAGCCTTCGGGGTCGGTGGAGGCGAAACCCAGGGGAGAGGTTCGCGTCCGGTTGGCGGCCCAGGGAGGTGAGCCGGCCGCGGATGCCATTGCGTGCATCCGATAACTTTGAACGGCGAATGCGGCGAAAGTTGCACAGGCTGCAGGGCAAATTTATCGCCGGTTCATATCATGAAACATTAACCTGCAAGTGGTTGTTGTGCTTGCAGGCCCGATTGCGGTAACGGCCTCAATGCGCCTCGTCCCAGTTCGCACCCACGCCCACATCGACCAGCAATGGCACCGCCAGTTCCGCCGCGCCTGACATTCGTTCGATGACCGCGGCACGCACGCTGTCGACCGCGTCGACGCGCACCTCGAACACCAGCTCGTCGTGTACCTGCATCAGCATGTGCACGTCGTTGCGCCCGTTGATCCAGGCGGCCATGGCGATCATCGCGCGCTTGATGATGTCGGCCGCGGTGCCCTGCATCGGTGCATTCACCGCTGCGCGTTCGGCGCCCTGGCGCAGGCTCTGGTTGCGCGAGGCGAGGTTTTCCAGATACAGCCGCCGGCCGAACAGGGTCTCGACGTAGCCGTCGCGGTGCGCCTGCTCGCGCGTGGCGTCCATGTAGGCGCGCACGCCGGGGTAGCGCGCGAAGTAGCGCGCCATGTAATCGCCGGCCTCGCCGCGGTCGACGCCGAGCTGGCGGGCCAGTCCGAACGCGCTCATGCCGTACATCAGGCCGAAGTTGATCGCCTTGGCGGCACGGCGCTGATTGGTGGTGATTTCGTCCGGCGGCACACCGAACACTTCCGCCGCGGTGGCGCGATGCACGTCGCCGCCTTCGTGGAACGCGCGCAGCAGGCCCTCGTCGCCGGACAGGTGCGCCATGATGCGCAGCTCGATCTGCGAGTAGTCCGCCGCCAGCACCTGCCAGCCCGGCGGCGCGATGAAGGCCTGGCGGATGCGCCGGCCCTCCTCGGTACGCACCGGGATGTTCTGCAGGTTCGGGTCGGACGAGGACAGCCGCCCGGTCGCCACCGCGCCCTGGTGATAGCTGGTGTGCACGCGGCCGGTGCGCGGGTTGACGATGCCGGCCAGCTTGTCGGTGTAGGTGGAACGCAGCTTGGCCAGGCCGCGATAGTCCAGGATCAGCCGCGGCAGCTCGTGTGTGTCGGCGATCGCTTCCAGGGCCTCCTCGTTGGTGGAGGGCTGGCCGGTCGGGGTTTTCAGCTTTGCCTTGAGGCCGAGTTCGTCGAACAGGATCGCCTGCAACTGCTTGGGCGAGTCCAGATTGAACTCGCGCCCTGCCGAGCCGAATGCCAGCTGCTGCAGTTCCAGCATCCGCTTGCCCAGTTGCTGGCTCTGCCGGCGCAGTTCGTCGCCGTCGATCAGCACGCCGTGCCGTTCCATCGCGGCCAGCACCGGAACCAGCGGAATCTCGATCTCTTCGTAGACGCTGCGCAGCTTCGGCGCGCCCCGCAGCAAGGGCCACAGCGCGTGATGCAGGCGCAGGGTGACGTCGGCATCCTCGGCGGCATAGCGGCAGGCGGTATCCAGATCCACCTGCGAGAACGAAATCTGTTTCGCGCCCTTGCCGGTGACCTGCTCGTATTTGACCGTCTCGTAGCCGAGGTATTTGCGTGCCAGCGAATCCATGTCGTGGCGCGTGGCGGTGGCGTTCCACACGTAGGATTCGAGCATGCTGTCGTGGCGAAGCCCCTGCACGGCGATGCCGTAATGGCTGAGCACGTTGATGTCGTACTTGGCATGCTGGCCGAGCTTGGCTTTGGTGGTGTCCTCGAACAGCGGCTTGAGTGCGGCCAGCACGCTGTCGCGGTCGAGCTGCTCAGGCGCGCCGGGATAATCGTGGCCCAGCGGAATGTAGCAGGCCCGGCCCAGTTCCACCGCGAAGCTGATGCCGACGATGTCCGCACGCATCGCGTCGATGCTGGTGGTTTCAGTGTCGAACGCGATCAGTTCGGCGCCGCGCAGTTTTTCCAGCCACGCATCGAAACGGGCCGGGGTAGTGACCAGTTCGTATTCGCCCGGCCCCCGTAGGAGCGCACCCTGTGCGCGAAGCTCTTGGGGCGATACTTCGGAGCTTTCGCTGGAGCTCTCGCCAGAGCTTTCGCCAGAGCTTTCGCGCACAGGGTGCGCTCCTACGGGGGCGGCGGGACCATCGAGCTCTTTCAGCGCCGCCTTGAACTCGTAACGGGTGTACAGCTCGCGCAGCCGTGCGGTGTCTGCCTCGCGCCGGGCCAGGTCGGTGGGGCCGAATTCCAGCGGCACATCGGTCTTGATCGTCACCAGCTCGCGCGACAGCGGCAGCAGCGGCAGCGTGGCGCGCAGGCTCTCGCCGATCTTGCCGCCGATCCGGTCGGCGTTCGCGATCACGCCGTCCAGTGTGGTGTATTCGGTCAGCCATTTGGCGGCGGTTTTCGGGCCGCACTTGGGCACCCCAGGCACGTTGTCGATGGTATCGCCGGTAAGCGCGAGAAAATCGACGATCTGCTGCGGCCGCACGCCGAATTTTTCCATCACCCCGGCGCTGTCGGTGATGGTGTTGCTCATGGTGTTGATGAGGGTCACGTGCGACCCCACCAGCTGCGCCATATCCTTGTCGCCGGTGGAGATCAGTACCTCGATGCCGAGTGCCTGCGCCTGCACGGCGAGCGTGCCGATCACGTCGTCGGCCTCGACCCCCGGCACGCGCAGGATCGGAAAACCGAGCGCGCCCACGATCGCCAGCATCGGTTCGACCTGCGCGCGCAGGTCGTCCGGCATCGGCGGCCGGTTCGCCTTGTACTGCTCGTACAAGACGTCGCGGAAGGTCGGGCCGGGAGCATCGCTGACGAAGGCGAGATAATCCGGGTTGGCCTTCAACGTCGCGCGCAGCATGTTGACCACGCCGAACAGCGCGCCGGTCGGTTCGCCGTGGGCATTGCTCAGCGGCGGCAGCGCATGGAAGGCGCGATACAGATAGGAAGAGCCGTCGATCAGTATGAGTTTGGCCATGCGCCATTCTCGCATGCACGCGCGAATCGGCGCGCTTCACGAACGCTCGGCGGGCGCACTGCTATGCTTTGCTTCCCGATCGAGGTTGCCGCCATGAAAATCGCTGCCTTGCTGGTTGCCGCCAGCGTTCTGCTCGCTTCCAGCGCCTTTGCGCAGTCGTCGGCGTCAAGCACGAACGTGCCGCCACCACCGGGCATCAACGATCCGGGCGTGAAGGCGGTGTCGTCCACTACGAAATCGGCCGTCGAGCGCGAGCAGACCGGCACGCCGAAGTCCAGCCAGGCGCCGCTGACCCTGCCGCCCATGAAGAGCGGCGACAGCCGGCTCGGCCGCCATGCGTCGCCGCCGGACGTCCGGGTGCGCCAGGAAGGTGACATCAATGTGCAGGAATACCGGCGCAATGGCCAAGTCTACATGGTGGTGGTGACGCCCAAGAACGGCATCCAGCAGATCTACACGGTCGATCCGCAGGGCCGCCTGGTCGATGAACACGGCCAGAAACCGGTGGGGCCGGTCATGTACAAGGTACTGGAATGGGGCAAGAGCAGGCCGCCCGCGAAGGCTGCCGCTGCAGACACACAGAGTACCGACGGGCATTGATGCCGCTCTTGGCATTTCGTCCTCGATGCATGCCGGGTTGCCGGCATCAGGGGCGCCCCCGGGGAAGAGGATGAACGATGCACCTGCGTGAAAGCTGGCTGCTGTTCGCGCTGGGCTCGGCGCTGTTTGCGGCGTTGACCGCTTTGTTCGGCAAGCTTGGTGTGGTTGGCATCAATTCCAACCTCGCCACCTTCATCCGCACCATCGTGATCCTGCTGGTCACCGCCGGCATCCTCAGCCTGCGCCGGGAGTGGGTCAGGCCGACCGGATTGCCGCTGCACAGCTGGCTGTTCCTGGTGCTGTCGGGTATCGCCACCGGGCTGTCGTGGCTTTGCTATTACCGTGCGCTGCAGCTTGGTCCGGTCAGCAAGGTGGCGCCGATCGACAAGCTCAGCGTGGCCCTGGCGATCGTGCTGGGGTTGGTGTTTCTCGGCGAGCGACCAAGCTGGCCGCTGCTGATCGGTGGCGTGCTGATCGTGTCCGGGGCGATGGTGATTGCGCTGTTTTGAACGGTCCGACAGGCTGCTAGAGCGGATCGTCCAGCTCAGGGTAATGGCGGAAGATGCCGTTCTCGTTGAACGCCAGCCGCCGCGGAGAGTCGAGATAAGCCGCGATGCGCGGCCGTTCCGCGACCCGTTTGGCCAGGGCCCGCAGCCGTGGGAGGTCGCGCCCGAGGCGCCGCATCGTGCGGGGGAACGCGTAGTCCAGTCCGGCCATCAGCTGGAATAGCGAAAGGTCGACATAGGAGTGTTCGCGCGTGTAGGAGCGCACCTTGTGCGCGATGCTCTTCGTCACGTGACGAAAAGCTCGCGCACAGGGTGCGCTCCTACCGGCGGGGTCAGTGCCGGAAGTGCCGGACCCCGGTGAACACCATCGCCATGTCGTGTTCGTCGGCGGCGGCGATGACCTCGGCGTCGCGCATCGAGCCGCCGGGCTGGATCACCGCCCGGATGCCGGCGGCGGCAGCGGCATCGATGCCGTCGCGGAACGGGAAGAACGCATCGCTGGCCATCGCGCTCCCCGGCACCGTCAGACCGGCCTCGTCGGCTTTCAGCCCGGCGATCTTCGCACTGACGACGCGGCTCATCTGGCCGGCACCGACGCCGATCGTGCGGCCGTCCTTCGCGTAGACGATCGCGTTGGACTTCACGTATTTCGCGACCTGCCAGGCAAACAGCAGGTCATCGAGTTCCTGCGCCGTGGGTGCGCGTCTGCTCGCGACTTTCAGTTCGTCGCGGCCCACCATGCGCCGGTCGGCGCTCTGGATCAGCAGGCCGGAGCCGACCCGCTTGAGGTCGTGCGTGTTGTGGCCGTCGCCCGGCGGAATCTCAAGCACGCGCACGTTGGCTTTCGCGGCGGCGGCTTCGACCGCGCCCGCTTCGACCTTCGGCGCGATCAGCACCTCGACGAACTGGCGCTTGAGGATCGTCTTCGCGGTTTCGGCGTCGAGTGGGCGGTTGAACGCCACGATGCCACCGAACGCGGAAGTCGGGTCGGTCGCATAGGCCAGCTCGTAGGCCGCCAGCGGATCGGCCGCCACGGCGACGCCGCAGGGGTTGGCGTGCTTGACGATGACGCAGGCCGGCGCCTCGAACTGGCGCACGCACTCCCAGGCCGCGTCGGCATCGGCGATGTTGTTGTACGACAGCTCCTTGCCCTGCAACTGGCGGAACGTGGCCAGCGTGCCGGGCGCCGGATGCAGGTCGCGATAGAACGCGGCCTGCTGATGCGGGTTTTCGCCGTAGCGCAGATCCATCAACTTCACGAAGTGCTGGTTGCTCTGCGCCGGGAAGGCGGCGTGGCCGGCGATCGCGGCCTGCGTGTCATCGAGTTCGAGTGCGGAAAGGTAATCGCTGATCGCACCGTCGTAGTCGGCCACGCGGTTGAACGCGGCCACCGACAGCTTGAAACGGGTGGCGCGGGTCAGCCCGCCGCGCGTCTCGATCTCGCTCAACGCGTCGGCATACTGGTCGGGCGAGGTGAGTACGCCGACGTCGTTCCAGTTCTTTGCCGCGGAACGCAGCATCGCCGGGCCGCCGATGTCGATGTTCTCGATCGCCTGCTCGAGGGTGCAGCCCGGCTTCGCCACGGTGGCCTCGAACGGGTACAGGTTGAGCACCAGCAGGTCGATCGGCGCGATGCCCAGTTCGGCCATCACCGCGTCGTCGGTGCCGCGGCGACCGAGCAGTCCGCCATGCACGTTCGGGTGCAACGTCTTCACGCGGCCGTCCATGATTTCCGGGAAACCGGTGACGTCGCTGACTTCCGTCACCGCCACGCCGGCCTCGCGCAGCGCCTTCGCACTGCCACCGGTGGACAGCAGCTCCACGCCGCAGGCCGCCAGTCGCCGGCCCAGCTCGATCAGGCCGGACTTGTCGGAAACGCTGAGCAGGGCCCGGCGGACCGGGACGAGAGTGGATGGGGACATGCGCGGTTTCCAGAAGGGGAAAGCCGCTTATTATAGCCGCCCGATCTGCAGGCCGTTCCCGCACCGGGCGGATGCCTGGCGAATGGCCCGGATCGGCAGCCTACAACAGGCCGTGCGCGGCCAGCTTCTTGCGCAAGGTGGCGCGATTGATGCCGAGTGCGCAAGCGGCGCGGCTCTGGTTGCCGTCATGAAACGCCAGCACTTCGCGCAGCAGCGGCCGCTCGACTTCACGCAGCACCAGGGCATGCAGGCCTTCGCTGCATTCGGTATCGCCAATGTCGGCAAGATAACGACGCACGCTGTGCGTGACGCATTCGCTCAAGGCACTCTGGGGGGCAGTGTGCTGCGACGAGGTCTGTTTTGCGGCCTCGATGGCAGGCAATCTTGCGGCGTTCACGGACATTTCCCCTCACAGACGAGGCAGCGGCTGCATTGGCCGCGGTATATGATTGTGACTGTTGACGCGAATAGCGGCGCGGACCGGATACCGGGTGGCAACCGGCGCGACAGGGGCCTGAGTCTACCCGCGTATGCCGACAATTTTAAGTCCTATTCGAAATTGATTTCGAAAGCCACCGCCTTGTCGCCGGGGTCCTGCACCTCGAACAGCAGTACGGTACTGGCTCCCGGGGCCATGCCGCGCTGCAAAATCTCGTCGTCGTCGAGGTATTCGCGCGGGCGCAGCCGGCGCATCGCCACGCGCTGGCCCCGGGCGTTGGACAAGATGATGGTCACGATCGGGTACGGTTGCGCGAACGCGGCTTGATTGCGCACGCTGGCGCTGATCATCAAGGCACCGGGCACGCTGGGGTGCGCCTGCACGTTGCTTGCGAGCAGACGCAATTGTTGCGGGGCGGCGACCAGCGGAAGTTCGCAGCGTAGCAGTTTGCAACTGTTGCGCAGCCAGCCGCCCACGGCGGGATTGCGGATCAGCGTGTCGCGGTCGATCCATGCCAGCTGCGTCCCGAGCAACAGTGAGAGCACGATGCATGCGGTGATCCAGGGCCAGCGACGCTCACCGGGCTCGCGCGGGTGTCGTTGGCGCCGGCGTCGATGCGCTCGTGCGGGCGCGCGTGCCTGCTGCTCGCGAACGAAGCGCGGTGCGAACTCCATCTGCGCGAAGTCCACCGAAGATTCCGTTGCTGCCGTCACCGCGTCGTCGCCGGCGACCGCCGGTGGGTCGGGCCGCGGCCGGTAGACCGCCAGTTCCAGTGACGGCGGCTGATCCGACGCCACCCGCGGAGGCAGCAATCGAAACGGTTCCGCCGGCAGTTGCCCGGCCAGACTTGCCATCGCATCGAACTCGAGGCCGCAATAACCGCAGGCGACATGGCCGCGCGCCTGCGCCAGGACATCCACATCCAGCGAAAAGACGGTCAGGCAGTCGGGACATTGGGTGTACATGCGGGCCGTGTGCGAGCGAAGTGGTGCAAGCCTAGCAGCCTGTCGGACCATTGTTCGGCCGGTCCGCGCGTCCGTCCGTGTCGGTCAATGGCATCAGCGACGCCGACCGCTGATCCGCACCCAGTCCTCGCGGCGATCCACGCGCAGCTCGTCAAACCATTCCGCGTAATGCTGCAGCAGTTCATCCTGCTGGCCGGCGAGGATGCCGGAGATCGCGAACGGTGCGCGTGGCTTGGCGGCGGCAGCGAACGTCGGCGCCAGCTCGAGCAACGGGCCGGCGAGGATGTTCGCGAGAAACACGTCGGCAGGCGACGTGCATGGATGCACTAGTGTCGCGGGCGCAGGATGCGCAGGAGCGACCGACGTGCATGGATGCACTAGTGTCGCGGGCGCAGGATGCGCAGGAGCGACTTGCCCGCAAAAATCCTGCGGGAGATACAGCGCCAGCCGTTCGGCGACGCCATTGCGTTGGGCGTTGTCGGCCGAGGCAGTCAGTGCCTGCGGATCGTTGTCGATGCCCACGGCACTGGCCGCACCGAGCTTCAGCGCGGCGATCGCCAGAATGCCCGAGCCGCAGCCGTAGTCGATCACACTCTTGCCGGCCAGCTCGAGCCCGTCGAGCCATTCCAGGCACAGCGCGGTGGTCGGATGCGTGCCGCTGCCGAAGGCCAGGCCCGGGTCGAGCCGGACCACCACCGGCGCGTCATCGCCGTTCTCGCTGTGCGTGGGCGGCTCGATGTTCCACGGATAGATCCACAGGCGCCGGCCAAACGGCATCGGCCGGTACTGGTCCATCCACACCCGTTCCCAGTTCTGGTCGGCCACTTCGCGAAACTGCAGCTGATCGGGTTCGAGCCATGGCAGCAGTTCACCGAGTGTTTCGCTGAGACCGCGGCGATCGACGTGTTCGTCGAACAGTGCCTGCAGGGTGATCGTCGGCCACAGCGGCAATTCGCCCACGCCGGGCTCGAAGATCGCCTGTTCGTCCGGCGTCTGCGCATCGGCGTCCTGCAGGGTGATCGACAGCGCGCCCAGATCGTTCAGCGCGTCTTCGACAGCGGGTTGCTGAGTGGCGCGGACAGTGAGGGAAAGTTCAAGCCATGGCATGGTCGAGTTCGTTCGGTGGGTAGGAGCGCACCCTGTGCGCGAAAAGCTCTGATCGAAACGTCCGTAAAGAGCTTTTCGCGCACAGGGTGCGCTCCTACGGGGGTGATCAGTTGCCGGTCGGGTGTGGCTCTTTGTTTTCCGCCATCCGTTTCTCCAGATAGTGGATGTTCTGGCCGCCGTGCTGGAAGCCGGCGTCGGCCATGATCCGCTGCTGCAGCGGGATGTTGCATTTCACCCCTTCGATCACCGTCTCGGCCAGTGCCATGCGCATGCGCGCGATCGCGGTCTCGCGGTCGGGGCCGTGCACGATCAGCTTGCCGATCATCGAATCGTAGTTCGGCGGGATGCGGTAGCCGTCGTACAGGTGGGTGTCGACGCGCACGCCGGGGCCGCCGGGCGCCTCGAAGCGCTTCACCGTGCCGGGGCTGGGCATGAACGTCTCGGGATCCTCGGCGTTGATGCGGCACTCGATCGCGTGGCCGTGGATGACGATGTCCTGCTGCCGGATCGACAGTTTCTCGCCGCCGGCGATCAGCAACTGCTCGCGCACCAGGTCGATGCCGGTGATCAGTTCGGTCACCGGATGTTCGACCTGGATGCGGGTGTTCATCTCGATGAAATAGAACTGGCCGTTCTCGAACAGGAACTCGAACGTGCCGGCGCCGCGGTAGCCGATGCGCAGGCAGGCGTCGACGCAGACCTTGCCGATCTGCTCGCGCTGCCCGGGCGTGATGCCGGGCGCGGGCGCCTCCTCAACCACCTTCTGGTGGCGACGCTGCATCGAGCAGTCGCGCTCGCACAGATGGATCGCGTTGCCCTGGCCGTCGGCCAGTACCTGGATCTCCACGTGACGGGGGTTCTCCAGGAATTTCTCCATGTAGACCTGCTCGTTGCCGAACGCGGCCTTGGCTTCGGCCTTGGTCATGCTGACGGCGTTGCCCAGATGGGCCTCGGTGCGCACCACGCGCATGCCGCGGCCGCCGCCGCCGCCGGCCGCCTTGATGATCACCGGGTAACCGATCTCGCGCGCGATGCGCAGGTTCTCGTCCACGTCTTCGCCGAGCGGGCCGCCGGAACCGGGGACGCACGGCACGCCGGCCGCCTTCATCGCGCGGATCGCCTCGACCTTGTCGCCCATCAGGCGAATCACCTCGGCGGTCGGGCCGATGAACACGAATCCGGACTGCTCTACCTGCTCGGCAAAGTCGGCGCGCTCCGACAGAAAGCCATAGCCGGGATGGATCGCGCCGGCGTCGGTGATCTCGGCTGCGGCGATAATGCGCGGGATATTGAGATAACTGTCAACCGAGGGGCCGGGGCCGATGCACACCGACTCGTCGGCCAGACCGACGTGTTTCAGATTGCGGTCCACGGTGGAATGCACCGCCACGGTCTTGATGCCCAGACTGTGGCAGGCGCGCAGTATGCGCAGGGCGATTTCGCCGCGGTTGGCGATGACGACTTTTTCTAGCATGGGGAAAACTCCGGAGGCCGGGACCGGGGACCGGGAACCAGGGACCGGAAGAGCAAAAGCGGCGCGGCTCTTGGCTTTTCCTGGTCCCTGGTTCCCGGTTCCCGGCCCCGCCCAAAATCAGGCAATCACAAACATCGGCTCGTCGAATTCCACCGGCTGGCCGTTCTTGACCAGAATGGCCTGCACGGTGCCGGCCACGTCGGCTTCGATCTGGTTGAACATCTTCATCGCCTCGATGATGCCCAGCGTCTCGCCGGCCTGGACCTGCTGGCCGACCTTGACGAAGGCCGGCGTGCCCGGGCTGGCCGATTCGTAGAACGTACCGACCATCGGGGCCTTCACCACGTGCCCGGCAGGCAACGCATCGGCCGTCGGGGTTTCGACGACGGCAGCGGCCGGTGCCGGTGCGACAGCGATCGGAGCGGCGGCGGGAGCGGCGGCAGCCGCCGGCGCGGTATTCCTGGGGACGCGCGACAGACGCACCACTTCCTCGCCCTCCTTGATCTCCAGTTCGGCGAGGTTGGATTCTTCCAGCAGATCGATCAGCTTCTTGATTTTGCGCAAATCCATCGGATCAGCCTTTTGTCAGTCATGCCACCGCTGGTGGCCGGATGTGGGTAATAGGGGTCGGGCAGGCCTGCCGGGCGTGTGCCTACGGCGCCGCCGATGCCTGCAGTCGGCGCAACGCCGCTTCCAGTGCCAGGCGATAACTGTCGGCGCCGAAACCGCCGATCACGCCGATCGCGATATCGGACAGGTACGAATGGTGGCGGAACGGCTCGCGCGCATGCACGTTGGACAAATGCACTTCGATGAACGGGATCGCCACGGCGGCCAGCGCGTCGCGCAGGGCGATGCTGGTATGGGTGAATGCGCCCGCATTGCACAGGATCAGCGCAGTGCGGTCATCGCGCCCCTGCTGGATGCGGCCGACCAGTTCGTGTTCGGCGTTGGACTGGAAGCAGACCAGTTCGTGTCCGGCCGCGTGGGCCAGTTCGGCCAGTTGCTGGTTGATGTCGGCCAGCGTTTCGCGGCCATAGATCGCCGGTTCGCGCGTACCCAGCAAATTGAGATTGGGCCCATGCAGGACCAGGATCTTCGCCACGAAACCCCCAGCTTGCGTCCGGACATCCGGGCATCGACGCAGTTTGCACGTAGTCGGGAATGTTGTCCAGTTCACTGCAGATCGGCGATGTTTGGCGGAGAAGCCTGGGGGTTTCCGTGCGTAGGCGTATGTCGACCCGATGCCTGGCAGCCTGTTGGACCGTTGGTCGGCCGGGCTGCGAACCCGTCTATGCGATCCCTATTTCCGCCGCTTCTTGGCTGGAACCACCATGGGCCAAGAAGCGGCGAGTTCTGTCCTCGCACAGCCGAATTCTCGCCTCGACCACCAAAGCCCGGCAGGCGGCTAGGGCTGCTCGGCGGGTGTTGTCAGCCAGGCCTCCAGTTGCGCGGCAGGCACGGCGCCGACGTGGGTTGCCTGCACGCGTCCATCGGCGTCGAGCAGCACACTGTAAGGTAATACGCCTTGCGTATCGCCGAGTTGCCGCGAGCTGTCCGGTGCGCCGAGCTGGCCCAGCCAGACCGGGTAATTAAGCCGATGCGTCGCCAGAAATGCACGCACGCGGCCGGGTTCGTCCATCGCAATGCCGACGATGACCACGCCGTGGTCGCCGAACTTCGCCTGGGCCCGGGTCAGTGCCGGCATTTCGTCCAGGCACGGGCCGCACCAGCTGGCCCAGAAATTCAGCAGTACACGACGGCCGCGATAGTCGCTCAGTCGGTGCTGCCTGCCGTCAAGATCAGGCAGGCTCAGTGGTGGTGCCGGTTGACCGGCCAGGCTCGAGTCCGCGGTTGCCGACAGCGGGCCGCGGTGTGCGGCATAGCCGCCGATCGCACCAGCCAGTACCGCCAGGAGGAGGATCAACCAGTTGCTGCGGCTCATCATCGGCGCGCCGCTTCCGTCAGTGCCTGCTGCACCCGCGAGTAGGTCAGTACGGTGGACAGCTGCTTGCCGGGCCCGCCGTTTCGGGGAAACACCACGTACAGCGGCACGCCGGGCGAGTGGTATCGCTGCAGGAATGCGCCGATGGTCGGGTCGACATCGGTCCAGTCGCCCTTCATGTAGATCGCGCCGGTACGCTGGAGCAGATCGCGGAATGCCTGCGTGTCCAGCACGGTGTGCTCGTTCGCCTTGCAGGTGACGCACCAGTCGGCGGTCATGTCGACGAATACCGGCGTGCTCGCGGCACGCAGTGCGGCGAGTTTCTGCGGGCTGTACGCGACCACGCCGTCCCGGGTCACGGCGACGGCAGAGGGCCGTGGCACCTGGGCGAGCAGATACATCGGCACCAGGGTGACCAGTGCCAGCAGCACGACCAGCGCGCGGCTCAAGGAGCCATGCGAACGGCTGCGTTCGAACCACCACAGCGTCATCGCCAGCAGCACCATCGCCACCAGCACCAGACCCACCGCATCGGCGCCACGCTGGTTGGCCAGCACCCACACCAGCCACGCCGCGGTCAGATACATCGGGAAGGCCAGTACCTGCTTCAGCGTTTCCATCCAGCGCCCGGGCCGCGGCAACAACCGCGCCAGTGCAGGCACGAAACCGATCAGCAGGAACGGCAGCGACAGGCCGAGGCCCAGCATCAGAAACACCAGCAGCGCGGACAGCATCGGCGCGGCGAACGCGTACGCCAGCGCGCTGCCCATGAACGGCGCGGTACAGGGGCTGGCCACCACCACCGCCAACACGCCGGTGAAGAAATCCCCAGCCGGGCCGGAGCGAGCTGCCAGCCCGGCGCCGGCATTGCCCAGGCCGGCGCCGAACTGCACCACCCCCGACATCGACAGCCCCACCGCCAGCATCACCAGCGCCAGCACGCCGACCAGCAGCGGTTGCTGCAGTTGCGTACCCCAGCCCAGTGCGTGGCCTGTCGCGCGCAAGGCAAGGATGCCCATGCCCAGCATCGCGAAACTGCCGAGCACGCCAGCGGTGTAGAACAGGGCGTGGCGGCGCGCCCTGGCATGGCTTTCGCCGCTTTCCAGCACGCTTACCGCCTTGATCGACAGGACCGGCAGCACGCAGGGCATCAGGTTCAGTACCAGACCGCCGCCCAGTGCCAGCAGCAGCGCCGCGATCAGGCCGATCGGCAGCGCGCCGGGGGTACTGTCGAGCGGCAGCCGCTGAGGCGTCGCCGTGCCGGAGGCTGCGATATCGCTGCCGAGGTCGATGTTGATCGTGCGGGTCATCAGCGGATAGCACAGGCCGCCTTGCTGACAGCCCTGAAAGCTGGCCTGCAGCAGCAACTGGTGCCTTCCGGCCAGGTCGCCTTCGACCGCCACCGGCAAATCGACCTGATCGAAATACACGATGACATCGCCGTAATGCCCGTCGTGGTGCGCCGTGCCCGCCGGCCACGCGGGCTTCAGGCTGAGGCCGGCGGCATCTTCGAGCTTCAGCGTGGTGCGGTCGCGATACAGGTAATAGCCCGCGGGCATCGTCCAGCGCAGCAGCAGCTGATGCGGCGAGCTGGCCAGCGCCTCCAGACGAAACGCCTGTTCCGGCGGCAGGGCGGCACCATCGGCGGCGCTGGCGGGTTGGCTGCCCAGGGCTTTCAGGGCGGAGCCCAGCGAACCACCTGATTGCGCGAGCGGCGCTGCCCCTGCGGAATTCGCAGCCGTACCGGCAGGCAGCGGCAGATCCAGCTGTTCGGTATGCGGCGGGTAGCAGATCTTCGGGTCCACTTCGTGGCAGCCCTGGTACTGCACGCTCACTTTCAGCCGGGTGGTACCGGCAGCCAGCGTGTACGGCACGCTGGCATCGACGGCGTGGTGATAGGTCTCCACGTCGCCGAGATAGGGGTCATGGTGCTTCTTGCCGTCGGGCAGTTGCGCCGCACCCAGCGTCACGCCATCGCCGGCCGTGAACTTCATGCGGCCGCGGTAGAGGTAATAGTCCGGCGCGATCGTCCAGTGCAGTTTCAATACGCCCGGGGTGGCGGCATCGGCACTGAGCCGGTACGCCTCGGTGACGGGCAGCAGGTTGTCGGCGTTCTGCGCGAAAACCGGCAGCGCGCACGACAGCAGGCTCAGCCAGACCAGCAAGCGGGCGGCCGGTGGGCCGGCAAACAGCGATCGCATCATGACTCCATCGATACCATGGGCCCGAACTCAGGGCGGATGAGCGGGCATTATGGCCCGACAGGCTGCCGGCCGGCGCTGCGCTCAGCCTGCGGTATTGGCGCGCACCCAGTCCAGATAGGCCGCGTGTCCCTGTTGTACCGGTACCGCGATCAGTTCGGGCACATCGTAGGGATGCAGGACCAGCAGGCGGGCTTTCAGTTCCTCGAAGCATCGGACGGTGGTCTTGATCAGCAGCAGTTCCTCGCTGTCGGTGGTCACGACGCCGTGCCAGCGATAGGTGGAACTGGCGCCGGGCAGGCGGCTGACGCAGGCGGCCAGCCGTTCGTCGACCAGCGCCGCGGCAATCGCCCCTGCGCTGGCCGCGTCGGGGCAACTGCAATAGCAAAGCAGAACGGTGTCGGACATGTCGACAGCCTACCCCGCACCGCGTAGGAGCGCACCCTGTGCGCGAATACCTTTATCCGAGCGCCCCCGCCTCGCCACCCGCGTAGGAGCCCGCTCGCGGGCGATGCTCTGATAGCGTGGCCAGAAGAGCATCGCCCGCAAGCGGGCTCCTACTGGTGGTGGGTGCGAGCCGATGCCGAGCGTCGCGCCGACGTTCGCTTTATCGCCCGCAAGCGGGCTCCTGCCGGCGGCGGTGGGGCCTGGATATCGGGCGGCCCTTGAAAGTCATCTCCAACCGCCCAATCTGCTTGCAGTCACCGGAACGAAGCTCTTGCAACGGCAGGCTGTATCGCTAAAATTGGCACTCGTTTACCATGAGTGCTGACAAGACCGCCGATCCGGGTCTCGAAAGCCTTGTTTCCCCTCAAACAATGGGAGTCATCCATGAGCACACTGCGTCCGTTGCATGATCGCGTCATCGTCAAGCGCCTGGAAGAGGAGCGCGTTTCCGCCGGCGGTATCGTCATCCCCGACAGCGCCACCGAAAAGCCTACCCGTGGCAAGGTCGTCGCCGCCGGCACCGGCCTGATCATGAGCGATGGCAAGGTGCGCCCGATGTCGCTGAAGGCCGGCGACGTGGTGCTGTTCGGCAAGTACGCCGGCCAGGAAATCAAGATCGACGGCGAAGAACTCGTGTTCCTGAAGGAAGACGACATCGTGGCCGTGATCGAAGGCTGATTGGCTGGGGCCGAGGCCCGCAGGAGCGCGTAGATCCGCGCACGCTGACCTCCTCGGTGCCATAAGCCTTCGCGCTACCGCTCGAAAAGCAAAACCCCTTTCCTAATTTCAAAATTTTTGAGGCAAAAATTTTATGGCAGCCAAAGAAGTACGTTTCGGCGAAGACGCCCGCGCCCGCATGTTGAAGGGCGTCAACACCCTGGCCAACGCGGTCAAGGTCACCCTGGGCCCGAAGGGCCGCAATGTCGTGCTCGAAAAGAGCTTCGGCGCCCCCACGATCACCAAGGACGGCGTGTCCGTCGCCAAGGAGATCGAGCTGGCCGACAAGTACGAGAACCTCGGCGCGCAGATCGTCAAGGAAGCCGCCTCCAAGACCTCCGATGTGGCCGGTGACGGCACCACCACCGCTACCGTGCTGGCGCAGGCGTTCATCCAGGAAGGCCTGAAGGCCGTCGCCGCCGGCATGAATCCGATGGATCTCAAGCGCGGCATCGACAAGGCGGTCAACGCCGCCGTCGGCGAGCTGAAGAAGCTGTCCAACCCGACCGCGAACGACAAGGAAATCGCCCAGGTCGGCACGATCTCGGCCAACTCCGACGTCAACATCGGCGACATCATCGCCACCGCGATGAAGAAGGTCGGCAAGGAAGGCGTGATCACCGTCGAGGAAGGTTCCGGCCTGGAGAACGAGCTGGACGTGGTCGAGGGCATGCAGTTCGACCGCGGCTACCTGTCGCCGTACTTCATCAACAACCAGACCAGCCAGCAGGTCGAGCTGGACGACCCGTATATCCTGATCCACGACAAGAAAGTGTCGAATGTGCGCGAGCTGCTGCCGGTGCTGGAAGCCGTCGCCAAGGCCGGCAAGCCGCTGCTGATCGTGGCCGAGGAAGTCGAGGGCGAGGCGCTGGCCACGCTGGTGGTCAACACCATCCGCGGCATCGTCAAGGTCGCCGCCGTCAAGGCGCCGGGCTTCGGTGACCGTCGCAAGGCGATCCTGGAAGACATCGCGGTACTGACCAACGGCCAGGTGGTTTCCGAGGAAGTCGGCCTGTCGCTGGAGAAGACCACGCTCGCCGATCTGGGTCGCGCCAAGCGCATCGTCATCACCAAGGAAAACACCACCATCATCGACGGTGCCGGCGAAGCGCAGAAGATCCAGTCGCGCATCGGCCAGATCAAGGCGCAGATCGAGGAGACCTCCTCCGACTACGACCGCGAGAAGCTGCAGGAGCGCGTGGCCAAGCTGGCCGGCGGTGTTGCGGTGATCAAGGTCGGTGCCGGCACCGAGCTCGAAATGAAGGAGAAGAAGGCCCGCGTCGAAGACGCCCTGCACGCCACCCGTGCAGCCGTCGAAGAAGGCGTGGTCCCCGGCGGCGGCGTGGCGCTGATCCGCGCGCTGAAGGCGGTCGAAGGCCTGAAGGGCGACAACACCGATCAGGATCTGGGCATCGCGATCACCCGCCGCGCGCTGGAAGCGCCGCTGCGTGCGATCGTCGCCAATGCCGGCGAAGAGCCGTCCGTGATCCTCAACAAGGTCAAGGAAGGCAAGGGCAACTTCGGCTACAACGCTGCTACCGGCGAGTTCGGCGACATGGTCGAGATGGGCATCCTGGATCCGACCAAGGTCACCCGCACCGCGCTGCAGCACGCCGCGTCGGTTGCCGGCCTGGCGATCACCACCGAGGCGATCGTCGCCGAAGTGCCGAAGAAGGACGAAGGCCACAGCCACGGTGGCGGCGGCATGGGCGGCGGCATGGGCGGCATGGGCGGCATGGACTTCTAAGTCCCGCCTCACCACGTTGCACCACGGAAAACCCCGCCTCGGCGGGGTTTTCTCTTGAGGGGTACGGTTACGAGGCGGATGCAGACACCGGCGGTACGTCGCCGGTCGCATATGCGTCACGATCGATATGCAGTCATGCGAAAAACACAGGCCCCGTGGAGGTCATCCCCGGGGCCTGTTTATCACGCATGGCCGCGCGTTCAGTGACCCGCGTTCACGCCGCGGCCGGAGCCGGCGTTGCTGCTGCCGCGGGTGCGGGTAGTGCCCTTGGCACCGCCGTTGCTGCGGGCATTTCCGCTCGCGTTGGCGCTGCCGCTGCCGCTGGCGTTGATGCCCTTCACCGCGTCGCCCACCGAGCCGGCGGTGCGGTCAGAGGACTGGATCGCCGAGTGGGCAGCATCGCGAACCTCGCCGCCGACACCGCGACCTTCCTGGCCTGCCTTGCCGGCCAGTGCGGCGGTATCGAGGCCGGCGCCCCTGTCCGCGCTGGCGTTGGCGCCGCCGTTCGCGCCGGCAGCACTGGCGTGGGTCGATGCATGGGCGTCAAGGCTGGCATTGGCCTGGCCGTTGCCGGTCGTGGCCGAGCGGGTCTTGTCGATGGTCCGGCGCGTTCTGTGTCGAGTCTGCTGGTCGACGCGGCTCATCGTGCTGCCGGCGCGGCTGCCGGCCTGGTCAACCGTATGCATGGCGCCGGGCAACGTGTCGCCGGCAGGCACGCCGGCGCCGATCCGGCCCGCGCCGCCGATGGCGCCGCCAAGGTGGACCTGAGCGAAAGCAGGAGCGGAGAGTGCGGCAGCCGCAGTGATGAAAGCAGCAAGCATGGTCTTGTGCATGGTCAGGATCTCCCGATGGGTGAAGCCGTGAACACGAATGTCTCGCGGCTGGATCGACCATAGGCAGGGACTCCCCACTGCGCCCTGAACACGTATTTCCACGCTTAAGCGGGCAGACAGCTGGCTGAACCGGAACACTCTGCCGGATGGCATGCAGGCCAAGACCGCCACTGGCGCCGCTGTCACGCAGGCCTGTTGCGCGGGTTCATCGATCCGCGGCGGCTGCCCGGGGCTGCGGTCTTGCCGCGGCGGCGGTGTTTTCACCTGCATCGCCGGTGGCGGTCGGTAGTTGTGCTTGCAGCCACAGCTTGCCCAGTTTTCCGCCCAGACGCAGCTGATCGACGCTGGCCATGGCCCGGTCGAGCTTCTGTTCGTTGCCGTCTTCGGCTGGCAGTGAAGCGCCTGGCGCCGCGGTCAACGCCGCGAGTGGCGGACCGACCAGTTCGCTCAACCCGAAATAGGGCGCGTCGTGGATGCCGGCCTGCTCCAGCAACTTGCCGGGGAGCAGCCAGGCGGCCGTGTCCAGATCTACCGGCTTGCCTGGATGGTGTGGGTCGACCAGCAGCCAGACCCCGGCCTGGCTCAGCATGCCCTTGCCATCGACAAAGCCGGTAGCCTGGTAAATGTTCGTCAGTGCCGGCAGGTGATCGCCGTAGAACAACACCAGGCTCGGCCGCTTGCGCCGGGCCAGCCAGCTGACCAGCCGCCCGAGCTCGGCGTCGGCGTGGCCGATGTGATAGAGGTAGTTCTGCAGTTCGCGCTTGGCATTGCCAGTGACCCCGGCGGGCACCGCAATGGCGTCACGCTCGGCGACATGGCTGGGGTCGACATCGTACGGGCCGTGCGCCTCGATGCTGATCGCGAAGATGAACTGCGGCGGGCCGCTGTCCTTCAGCTGCGCCATGATCTCGTCGGTCATCGCACTGTCGGCCATGTATTTGCCGTCGTTCGGGGCAGTGGACGGGAATGACGACCGCGACACGAAGCGGTCGAAGCCCAGTGCCTTGAAGGCGGTGGCGCGGTTCCAGAAGGCCGGGTCGTTGCCGTGCACGGCCACCGTTTCGTAGCCATGCGCGTTCAAGGCGTGCACCAGGCTCGGTACCCGCTTGCGGTTCATCTGCAGGTAGGGAAACTGCAGGTCATCGAAGTAGCGCAGCGACAGCCCGGTGAGTACCTCGAATTCGGTGCGGATGGTGCCACCGCCGAACGTCGGCACATGGAGCTTGCCGCTGATCCCGTGGGCGGCGAGCCGGCGCAGGTTCGGCGTGAAGTTGCTGTGCTCGTAACCGCGCATGCTGGTCGGGTCGAAGAACGATTCGCTTTGCACCACCACGATGTCCGGCAACTCGCTGTTCGCGGGCGGCGTCCGCATGGACTGCCGCAGCGCCGCGGCGGACTGATCGATCAACTGCGCGGCCGCGACGGGGTCGGGCTTGTGCTTGCCGTGGCCGTACTGCAGATGAAACATCATCAGCGAACTGATCAGGCCGGAATGGCTGCTGGTGGAGGAGGCCGACCACGGTTCCAGCCAGAGCACCCTGGCGTTGTAGACGTTCGCCCAGGCAGGCATGCCGACCAGCATGCTGAGCAGTACCCCCCCCAGCATGCTGCCCGCCAGCAGCCGCTTGCCGCGGGTGCGGCGCGGAAACAACGGCGGCTCATAACGCCATATCGCGATGATCAGCGCCAACGCGGCCAGCAGCGCCAGCCAGAGCCATGGGCTGTGCGGCAGATAGCCGACCAGCAGGTGCGCGCCACCCTTGCGAAGCTGGCCGACCATGCGGAAATCGGCCGGCAGCAGTGGCGTGCCGAGGTTTTCCACCTTCAGGGTGTTGATGCCGTACAGCAGCCCCTGCAGCAGGAATGTCAGGCCGAACGACAGCAGCAGGCGGCGACTGAGCGCCAGCAGCACGCCAGCCAGCAACAGGCCTGGCCATGCATTGGCCAGCGGGAAACGCGGCTGGTCGAACAACCGCGACGGCAGCACGCCGCTGCCGCCATCGAGCAGTCCGGTCAACAGCACAAACGCCAGCGCCAGCGACAACACCAGCGCGCTCCGTGCAACCAGGGCGCGCCGGCGTGGGGGCGGGTTTGCTGAATTCGACAACATGGCAGTCCTGTGATTCGCTGTCATGGATCTGGCATTGAAATGTAATCTTCCGGACATGAACCCAGCGTTGCCCGATCCCGGGCGCAGATCGCGCCTGTCTGCAGTCGGTTCGATGCGCCGGCGCCGGGTTGCTGCACCGGTGCTGCGGAAACGACGTGCCGGTGGTCGGCAGCTTGCCCCCACTGCGGCACAATGGCCCGATGCCAGCCCATGAATCCACCGCGCTGCGTGCGCTGATCGACGACCGTTACAGCGAGCTCGCCGCCCGCTGCCGTGCTGCCGGCGTGCCACTGCACGACGATGCCGGTGTCGCCGAACGTATTCGGCGCACCTTGCTGGCCAGCGACTTCGCATTCGACGTGTGGTGTCGCCAGCCGCAGTTGCTGGCGCCGCAGGGGCTGGAGCGGTTGCGTTCGGGCACCGATGCCGGCGCCCGCATCGAGGCACTCCAGCTGCCGGCCGATGAAGCCGCCTGCATGCTGGCGTTGCGCCGCTTCCGCCATGCCGAGGCGTTGCGGCTGCTGTTTCGGGATGTCAACGGACTGGACCAGTTGCCGGAAACCCTGTCGGCCACCAGTGTCCTGTACGAGGAACTGCTGGGCGTGGCGCTGGCCTGGTCCGAACGCGCACTGGCCGCACGCTACGGCCACAGCCGCGGTCAGGATGGCACCACACGACAGCGGATGGTGGTGCTCGGCTTCGGCAAGCTCGGTGGCAGCGAGCTGAACTTCTCCTCCGACATCGACCTGGTGCTGGCCTACCCACAAGGCGGCCAGAGCGACGGCCCGCGACCGCTCGACAACAGCGAGTACTTCGTGCGGCTGGGCCGCCAGCTGGTGCGTCTGCTGCACGAGCCGACGATGGACGGGATCTGCGCACGGGTCGACCTGCGCCTGCGCCCGTTCGGCAATGCCGGGCGGCTGGCGTTGTCGTTCACGGCGATGGAACAGTACTACCAGAGCGAGGGTCGCGACTGGGAGCGCTACGCGTGGATCAAGGCCCGCCCGGTGGCCGGCGACCGCAACGCCGGCAGGCAATTGCAGGAACTGCTGCGACCGTTCGTCTACCGCAAGTATCTCGATTACACCGCCTTTGCCGGCCTGCGCGAGATGAAGGCGCTGATCGATGCCGAAGTCGCGCGCAAGGATCTGGCCGACAACCTCAAGCTCGGCCCCGGCGGCATTCGCGAGATCGAGTTCATCGTGCAACTGACCCAGCTGATCCGCGGGGGGCGCGAACCGAGCCTGCGGGTGCGTGGCCTGTTGCCGGCACTGGGCGCCTGCGAGGCCCGCGGGCACATCAGCTCGGTGCGCGCACGCGTGCTGCGCGAGGCTTACGCGCTGTTGCGCCGCACGGAAAACCACGTGCAGATGCTGCGCGATGCGCAGACGCATGATGTCCCGGCCGACGCCCTGAGCCGCGAGCGCATCGCACTGAGCCTGGACTATCCGGACTGGCCAGCGCTCGATGCGGCGCTGGCCCGCCATCGCGCCATCGTCAGCGAGGAATTTGCCGCCGTGCTGGTGCCGCAGGGCGGGCGCAGCGCGGGTGCGCCGGTCGAGGACCGGCTGCTGTGGCAACAGGCATGCGACGAGTCGCTCGATCCCGCGGTGCTGGAGGCCTGCGGTTTCGTGCCGGGTGCCGAGCTGGCCGACGCCCTGCTCAAACTGCCGCAGGACGGGCAGGTGCGGGCGATGTCGGCGCGTTCGCGCGAGCGGATGGACCGGCTGCTGCCGCAGCTGTTCGGCGCGGCCCGTGCCAGCGCCGCCCCGGTGCCGTGCATGCTGCGCCTGTGCCGGCTGGTGCAGGCGGTGGCGCGGCGCTCGTCGTACCTGGCGCTGCTGGAGGAACAGCCGGCCGCGCGCAAGCGTCTGGTGCGCCTGTTCGGCGACAGCGCGTTCCTGGCCGAGTGCGTCATCGCGCAGCCGCTGCTGCTGGACGACGTGCTCGATCCGCGCATCGATCAACTGCCGTTCAAATCGGCCGACGTCACCGCCGAGATCGCCCGCGTGCTGGCCACCCTGGACGAGCGCGGGGCCGAAGCCGAACTGGAACGCATCAACGAGTTCAAGGCATCCACCGCGTTCCGGCTGGGGCTCGCGTTCAACGACCGCCGCGTCGGTGCGGTCGCCACCGCGCGCCGGCTTGGCGCGCTGGCCGAATCGGTGGTGGTCGCGGTGACGGCGCTGGCCGAGCGCGAACTGGTCGCCCAGCATGGCCGGCTGCCCGGTGCCGGTACCGGTTTCGCCGTACTCGGCTATGGCAGCCTGGGCGGCGAGGAGCTGGGCTTCGCTTCGGATCTGGACCTGGTGTTCGTCTACGATGGCCGCCGAGCCCAGATGGCGAGCGACGGCGCGCGTCCGCTGGAAGGTGTGCGCTGGTACCAGCGGCTCGCCCAGCGGACCATGAACTGGCTCACCGTGCTGACCCGTGCCGGGCGCTTGTACGAAGTCGACGCGCGGCTGCGCCCCGACGGTTCCAAGGGGCTGCTGGTCAGCAGCCTGGACGCTTTCGTGGCCTATCAGAAAGGCCGTGCATGGACCTGGGAACATCAGGCGTTGCTGCGCGCCCGGCCGGTCGCCGGCGACGCGGCGTTGCGGCACGAACTGGCCGAGGCGCGCCGCGCGATCCTCGCCGTGGCACGCGAACGCACCGTGGTGCTGGCCGAGGTCAGCAGCATGCGCCGGCGCTGGCGCGCCGAGCGCGACCGTTCCGACAGTCGCCGGCTCGATCTCAAGCAGGGCCAGGGCGGCCTGCTGGATATCGAATTCGCGCTGCAGGGGCTGGTGCTGGCGCATGCCGCGCGGCAACCCGGGCTGCTGGAGGTGACCGCCAATGCCACCATGATCGAGGCCTGTCGTGTCGCGGGTCTTCTCAACGGCAATCAGGCGGCCATCCTGTCGGTGGCGCATGCCGAACTGCTGCAGCGCGCGCTCACCTGCACGCTCGACCTGCGTTCACGCATCGCTCCGCGCGACACGGAGCTGGAGCAGTTGAGCGCCGACGTGCGCGAGGTCACCGATGCGCTCGGCTTCAGCTTCGGTTGAGCGGCTGCCCGTCCGCCTCATGATGGGGTTTCGCGGTAGGAGCCCGCTCGCGGGCGATGCTCTGGGGTCGCGCGATCAGGGCATCGCCTGCGAGCGGGCTCCTGCACGGGCGGCAATGCGGCGGCGCAGTTCGATGGCGATGCCGGTGGTTTCGCGCAGCGGCGGCTGGCGTGGTGCCGGCGCGGCATCGAGGTCGTGCAGCAGGCCGGCGTCGCGCAAGGTGCGGTGGAACCGCGCCAGTTTTCCCGCCAGTGGCGCGGTGACGAAGGTATGCACCGGGCAACCGACGGCGCAGGCCTCGCTGAGCATGTTGACCGAGTCGGGGCTGACGACCAGACGGTCGGCCCAGCCGAGCACGCCGGGGTAGGGGTTGCGGCCATCGTCGCGGCCAGCCCAGATCAGGCCGGGGCTGTCGGCGAGCGTTGCGCGCATGACCGCCATCACCGCGGCAGGGGTGCGGCGCGAAGCGAGGACCAGCAGACTGCCGCCTTCGACGCGCTGGCGCGCGAGCAGATGGTTGGCAAGCCGCTGCGCGTAACCGGCATCGAGCGGAATGCCCCGGCGCGGACCGCCCAGCAGCACACCGACTCGGGGCCGCGGCAGATCGGCGAGAGCAGGACAGGACTCGCGGCCGTCCGCGAGCCAGCCCTCATCGATGGGGTTGAGCGAGCCGACCGGAGTCAGCACATTGGGGCCGCTGAGCCGGTCGTGCCGTGGGGCGATCACCGTGTCCCAGCATCCCGGGTCGATGCGCGGGTCGAGGATCTGAACGGTATGGCAGCCACCACCGGACCAGCGCCGCAGCTGGCGGGTGAACAGGGCCGCCGTGCGCCCGCAGCCGATCGCCACTCGTGGCCATGGCGGTGCAAGCAATGTGCGCTGATCGGCGGGCAGGGCAAGCGTGCCGCCGAGGGTAAGCCGTGGCGCCAGCCACGACCATGGCGCACGCGGCTCCAGGATCAGGTGACGCACCGGCAGCTGCAGTTGTCCGGCCAGCGCCAGTGCCTGACGCTGGTTGCCGGTGGCGGCATCGGTGATCACCCAGCAGGCGTCGTGCCGAATCAGCATGGGCACAGGCGGCGCGGCATTGTTTCGCAAATGAACACAGTATGTTCCCCAAGGCCCTGGTCCGCTGCTGCGTGCCGGCTTATACACTTGCAGTCTCAGGCGCCACTGTCGGCGTCGATGCAGCAGAGGATACCCATGAGCGAGATGCTTGCCGAGGCCGCCCTCGACCAATTGTTCCGCCAGGCGCGCACGTTCAATGCCTGGTTGCCCAAAAGCGTGAGCGAGGATCAGCTCCACCAGCTGTACGAACTGGCCAAGTTCGGCCCGACCAGCGCGAATGCCTCGCCGATGCGGGTGGTGTTCGTGAAGTCGAAGCAAGCCAAGGCGAAGCTGGCACCGTTCCTGTCCGAAGGCAACCGTGCCAAGACCATGGAGGCGCCGGTGACCGCGATCATCGCGACCGACCACGCGTTTTACGAGCACCTGCCGAGGTTGTTTCCGCATGCCGATGCCCGCAGCTGGTTCGTCGGCAACCAGCCGCTGATCGACGCCACCGCGTTTCGCAACGCAACCCTGCAGGGCGCCTACGTGCTGTTGGCGGCACGGGCAATGGGGCTGGATTGCGGACCGATGTCCGGTTTCGACCAGGCCGGGGTGGATGCGGCGTTCTTCGCCGGCACCACGGTCAAGTCCAATTTCCTGATCAATATCGGTTACGGCGATGCCAGCCGTGACCTGTTCCCGCGCAGCCCGCGCCTGTCGTTCGACGAAGCCTGCAAGATTGCCTGAAAGCTGCCCCGAAGCATTTCCTGTCCACCGTCCCCAAGGAGGCACTCTCATGCGTGCACTGAAGTATCTCGCCCTTGCCGGCCTGCTCGGCGTTGCCGGTTTCATCCAGGCCGCCCCGGTCCGGGCCGCGCCGGTTACCTACCGGCTCGATCCCAACCACACGATGGTGCTGTTCAGCTGGAATCACTTCGGATTCTCCAATCCCACCGCCGACCTGGGTATCAGCAGCGGCACGGTGGTGTTCGACCAGCAGAACCCGGCCAAATCCAGCGTGGACGTGACCATGCCGCTGTCCCTGCTTGATACCCATGTGCCGGCACTGGACGAGCATCTGAAGAAACCGGACTTCTTCAACGCTGACAAGTACCCGGTGGTGACGTTCAAGAGCACGGCGGTGAAATCGCTGGGCGGCAACCGGTTCAAGGTCACCGGCAACCTCACCGTGCACGGCGTGACCCGGCCGGTGGTGCTGGATGCGACCCTGAACAAGGTCGGTCCGCACCCGATGACCAAGGCGTCGTCGATCGGCTTCGATGCCACGGCGAGTTTGAAGCGCTCGGATTTCGGCGTCGGTGCCTACGTGCCCGGCGTCAGCGACGAGATCAGCATTCACATCACCACGGAAGGCTCGGTGCCGAAGACCGACGCGGCCAAGTAAGGTCGACGCGGCAGCAAAAAACCGCGTCAGCGACGGCGCGGTTTTTTGTGTGCGCAGAAGCGGTCAGTCTGATTTCACGCCGGCGTCCTTCATCGATTCCAGCTTGCCCAGATCGATGCTGGCAACCGCCTGTTTCAACTGCTCGATGCTGTCGACGTTGCCGTTCGCCTTCACCGTGAAACGCTTGCCCAGAATTATGCTGTATTCGCCGTATTTGGACTGCGTATTCCACTCCTCGTGGATCATGTGGCCGTCGGCGGTATAGGTCTTCTCGTAGCCGTGGTCGGTTTCCTTCTCTTCCTCTGGCGCCATCGCGGCGGCCATCGCGATGAAACCCTTCGCTCCGCCGGTATCGGTGAGTTCTAGCGTGATGTGCTGGCCGTTGTCGCCGGAGTATTCGCCCGTGGCTTCGGAAACCTGCATGCCCATCGCATTGTTGCGCTGGGCCGAGGTGCTGGTGCGCTTGAGGCCGCCCAGGCTGTCGGGCAGGAAGGCCTTGATCTGGTCGGGTGCCAGCGCCTCGACCGTGCCGTTGGCGCCCGAGATTGCGCCGACCATCTTGCCCATCGCCGCCGACTGCGCGGCGCCGTCACCGGATTTCTGCGCAGCATCCAGTTCCTTGCTGGCCTGCTCGGCGCGCTTGCCCATGGCGGCGAGCTGGCCGAGTGCGCTGTTGCCGTCGATGGTGACGCTGCCGTCATTGGCGCCGGTGACGTGGATGCCGCTCATCGCAGCGCCGCTCAATGCGGCTGTACCGATCACTCCAACGACGACGATACCGATGATCCAGCTCAGCACGATCGCGATGATCACACTGACCGCGGTATAGCCAGCGGCCTTCTCGACCGGACACATCATGGTATGCGGCAGGCCCAGGTAGAGCAGGTAGATGGCGTACGCGGCACCGGCAATGGCGATCAGCCAGCCCAGCCACGGCACGATCACCGCGATGCCCGCGATCCAGCTGGCGGTCCACGTATAGGCCACGGTCTTGAGGGCCTGCAGCATGTTCTTCCGGCCACCAAAAGTGGGCGCCAGCGCATTGATGATCAGAGCCATCACGTAAACCAGTACCAGCACCAGGGCGTAGTGCAGCAGCATGCCGACCAGACCCATGCCGATCGGCGTGCGCACGGTGATGCCAAAAGCACCGCTGCCAATCAGGCTGCCCTTGATGAAACCCGCAATCGCCGGCAGGGCGGCGATGATCGCGATGTAGCCGGTATACAGTCCGCTGACCGTGTCTGGTTCGGCGGCGGCGATGGGCCACTCGGCCCGTGGTGTGGTCAGGATGTTCTTGACGCGTGCGATGATTTTTCCGGAATCCATGGTCTGCTCCCGAATCAGTTGCGGTGGGCTCGGCGCAGGGCGCCTGGTCGATGGGTGTACCCGCTTTCGTGACAAGCTCTGCAGCAACCTGGCGGCTGAACGTGGCGGCCGATTCTTCCGCGCTTCCCCTGTTCCGTCCTCCGACAGAAGACTGCAGCCTGCTACCATTTGCGGTCTGATGTCCAGTCCGGAGTTCACTGATGTCGCCACCCCTTTCCGCGACGGTGCCGCTGGTGCCGGCAAATGCCGAAAATCGTTACGAAGTGACGCGCGCCGACCTGCCGCTGTCCTGCCCGATGCCCGGCATGGAGCTGTGGAATTCGCATCCGAAGGTTTATCTGCCGATCGTCGATGACGGTGGTGAGTCAACCTGTGCCTACTGTGGCGCGCATTACATCCTGCGGGACTGAGCCGGGCGACTGATCGCGGGCTCCCGTCGGACAGCTGGCGGCATTGTTTTTGCTTGCCTTTCACGAATGAAAGCCTCCAGTCCAGAACTCATGTCCAGCATTGTCGTTCCCGCCAGGCTGCTGACCGTGGTCCAGTTGATCCCCGCACTGCATTCGGGCGGTGCGGAGCGTTCGACGCTGGAGATCGCCCGTGCCCTGGTGCAGGCTGGCCATCGTTCGGTGGTGATCTCCTCGGGCGGACGGCTGGTTGATCAGTTGCTGGCAGCCGGCAGCGAGCATGTGGCGCTCGACCTGGGACGCAAGTCGCTGCGCACGCTGGGTCGGCTCGGCACGCTGCGGCGGGTGTTGCGCGAACTCAACCCGGACATCGTGCATGCCCGTTCGCGATTGCCGGCATGGCTTGGCTGGTGGGCGCTCAAGGGGATGACGCCGCGGCCGCATTTCATCACCACCGTGCATGGATTCAATACGCCGGGGCGCTACAGTGCGATCCTGCTGCGCGGTGAGCGGGTGATCGCGGTATCGCAGACCCTGCGCGATTACGTACTCAGCCATTACCGCTGGCTGGAGCCGGGTCGGGTGCGGGTGATTCCGCGCGGGATCGATCCGGCGGAGTTCCCCTATGGTCATCGACCGGACGATGCCTGGCAAAAGGCTTTTTTTGCCGAGTATCCGCAGTTGGTCGGCGCACCGTTGCTGACCCTGCCGGCGCGCGGCACGCGGCTGAAGGGCCACCATGATGCGATCGAGTTGCTGGCAAATCTCAAGCGCCGCGGCATCGAGGCGCGCCTGCTGCTGCTGGGTGTCGTCGAGGCGGGGCGCGAGGCCTATCTGGCGGAGTTGCGCGAACTGATCCGCGTGCGTGGGCTGACCTCCCAGGTCGTGCTGGCGCCGCCGCGCAGCGATATCCGCGACATCTACGCGGTATCGGCGCTGGTGCTGCAGTTGTCGAACAAGCCCGAGTCCTTCGGACGCACCGTGGTCGAGGCGTTGTCGTTGTGTCGGCCGGTGCTCGGTTACGCGCATGGCGGTGTCGGCGAGTTGCTGGCTGAACTTTATCCCGCCGGCCGGGTGCCGCCCGGCGATCATGAGCGACTGGTGGAACGTGCCGCGGAATTGCTGCGGGTGGCGCCGTCGATCTCGCCGCTGCAGAGTTATCAGTTGACCGAGATGCAGCAAGCCACCCTGGCGCTGTACCAGGAAGTGGCCAGCGGCTAGAAATTGGTCGGATTCTGGTCGGCCGGGCTGCGAATCCTTCTGTGCGGTCCACTATCCGGCGCTTCTTGGTCCATAGAGGCACGATGAGCCGTCGAAGCATCGAAATCTGTCTCTGCACAACCGAATTCTCGCCTCGACCACCAAAATCCGACAGGCTCCTGGTTCGCGCTCGCCTACAATGCGTGACCGCCTTCGATCCGGGCAACGCACGGTCTCCCTCGGCATGATCTCATCCGGCATGAACTCATTCGGCAGCTCGCTCAAGGCAGCCCTGCGCTCCCCGTTGCTGCCGCTCTGGCTGGTGATCGCGTTGCTGCCATTCGGGCGCAGCTCGGAGTTGGGCACCTTGCTGTGCCTGCTGGGCGTGCTGCTGTTGTTCGCACGCGAGCCGCGCGCGCTGCAGCAGCATGCGGGCGCACGCCTGTTGCTGTGGCTGCTGGCCGCCTATGTCGGGGCGGCGCTGTTGTCGGCGTTCGACGCGATCATGCCCGGCAAGAGCTGGAGCACCGTGGCCGGCTTGCTGCGCTATGCGCCGCTGGGCCTGTATGCGTGCTTTGCGATCCGTCGCGACAGCAAGCTGCAGACACTGTATGTCGCCGTCGCACTGGTGCTGGCGTTGTGGGTCGCCGATGCCTGGCTGCAGGCACTGACCGGCTGGAGCCTTGGCGGTCATGCCGAAGCCGAGCGCGTGTCCGGCATTTTCGGCGCGGGCAATCTCAAGCTGGGGCCGACGCTGGCGGTGCTGTCGCCGTTTGCGCTGTGGGCGGCACGTCGTCGCTGGGGCCTGCCGGGTCTGCTGCTCGCCTTTGTGCTGGTCCTGGGGCCGGTCCTGCTGGCCGGTTCGCGCTCGGCCTGGTTGTGCTACGGCCTGGTGGCGCTGGGATTCATCTGGCGCGAGGCGAACTCGCTACGACGCTTTGCGGGGTACTGCGCGATCGCTGCGCTGCTGCTGGCGCTGGCCGGCGGCATCGCCTGGAAAACTTCGGCACGCTTCGATGCCCGGATGGATCGCAGTCTGCTCGTCTTGCGCGGCACGGATCGGTCGCTGGATATCGCGCTCAGCGGCCGGCTCGATATCTGGCACGCCAGCATCGAGATGATCGCGGCGCACCCGTTCAATGGCGTCGGCGTGCGCGGCTTTCGTTACGCCTATCCGCACTATGCGCCGGCGAATGACCACTTTCTGGTCGCCGAATCGTGCGGCGTGGGCGAGGGCGCCTGTCACGCGCATCAGCTGGTACTGGAGATCCTCACCGAAACCGGCATGCTCGGCTTGCTGCTGTGGCTGGCTGCCGTCGCTCTGGCCTGGCGGGCATGGCGTCGGGTCGGTCCGGCGGCGCGCGCGCGGGCCTTCCCGGTCACGCTGGCATTGGGCGTGATGCTGTTTCCGCTGAACACCCATCTGGCCTTCTATTCGGCCTGGTGGGGGTTGCTGTTCGCCTGGTTGCTCGGATTGTGGTGCGCCGCGTTGTATGTCGAGCCGGCGCCCGGGGGCGGCGCATGAGCGGGTGCTGTCGACGCCGCCCGCGTCGCCGGCCGTCAGGCACCTGAAAGTCGCCACCGCGGTGTCGTCATGGGGTCACCGGCGCGCCGCCGGGGCATGCGACGATGCAGGGGTGGCTTCGCCGAGGATGCGTACGAAATCGGCGGCGATGACGCTGGTGCTGAAATGCCGCTGCACGTAATCGCGGGTCGCCGCCGCCATCGGCAGGCGCTGGGCCGGGTCGCACAGCTTGAGGATCGCATCCCGCCATGCGTCGACATCGCCCGGTGGCAGCAGCAGGCCGGTCACGCCCGCTTGCAGCGTTTCCGGGACGCCGCCGACGTCGCTGCCCAGCACCGGCACGCCTGCCGCCTGTGCCTCGATCGACACCCGTCCGAACGTTTCCGGCAGGATCGAGGGAAACGCCAGCACCGACACCGCGCTGTACCAGGGATGCACGTCGTGGATCCAGCCGGCGAAATGGTGCCGCCCGGCCATCGGCTGGGCGGCAACCCGGTCGCGTAGTGACCGGGCGTCCGGCCCGTCGCCCAGCCACAGGCAATGCAGCCGGGGTTCGTGTACCATCGCCTGGTTGGCGGCGTCCAGCAGGGTGAAGATGCCCTTGCCCGCGTGGATGCGACCGAAGTAGCCCAGCACGACGGCATCCTCGCGGATGCCGAGTGTCTGCAGGATCGCGCTGCGCCGCTGCGCGTCCGGCCGGCACAGCGCCATGTTCACCGGGTTGTACAGCACCTGCACCAATCCTGCCGGCGTGCCGCGGTCGAGATAGGCCTGGCGGGCGTAATTCGAAACCGCGAAGAACCGTTGCGCCAGGCGTGGCAGCAGATAGCCGGAAACCCGGCTCATCGGCGGCGTGCGGTGACGGAACAGCGCAACCGGCAGCCTGAGCAGCCGTCCGCACAGGATCAGTGGCCAGTATTCCTTGCCGAAGTTGCCGACCAGCCAGTCCGGCCGCGATTGTTTTACGGCGGCGAATACCGCGGCATAGCCGCGCAGGTCGAGCACATTGCGAAACTTTGCCTCGTGCAGGCGGACATTCGAGCTGGCCAGTCCCTGGGCGATCAGGCCATCCGGATAGACCACCACGCTGACGTCATGGCCGGCTTCGGCCAGAGCCTGGGCGAGGGCGACGAAGTGGGATGCGGCACCCGTGTTCTCGGGGTTGGTGCCGACGAAGAGAAACTTCATGCCCGTCGATCCTCGTAGCGGGTGAACGCCCGCAGCGCGAATTGCGGCAGCAGGTGGTGGCGCGCGACCTGCACCCGCGGCAGTCGCCACGGATCCATGCCCGGCATGGCGCGTCCGCGATGGGTCGTGGTGGCCGCGGCGTAGCCGGCCTTGCGGGTGACATCGACGACGCGGTCATCCATGTCGCCGTAGGGGTAGCAGAACTGGCTTACCGGGGCGCCGATGCAATCCTCCAGTGCGGCCTTGCTGCCGTGGATCTCGTCGTGCAACTGCACGTCGCTGCAGCGGGTCAGTCGGGGGTGGCTGCGCGTGTGGGCGCCGATCTCCATGCCGCCGTCGTGCCAGCGCCGCAGTTCGGCAACCGACATCAGGGGCTTGCGGACGCCAAGGCGTTCCGCGTCCCACGTGTTGTACCGGCCGATGCAGTCGCTGACCACGTAGCAGGTGGCACTGAAACCGAACTTGTGCAGCACCGGCAGTGCCGCCGCCAGGTTGTCGGCATAGCCATCGTCGAGCGTGACCACCGCGACGCGACCCTGGCGTTCGCCGCGCAGGTAGGGCATGGCGGCCGACATGGACAGCCCGGTGTAGCCGACTCGACGCAGCAGCCACATCTGGCGGGCGAATGCAGCGGGGCTGACGTACAGGCTGCGGTATACGTGCAGATCGCGCGGTGCACGCGCGATGTTGTGATACATGAAAATCGGCAGGGCGTGCCTCCCCTGCGGCTTGGCGCGTTCCATTGCCCGACTCCGTTGTCGATGCAGCATCAGTGATACGTTGGCTCGCGCACCGGGATCATCCCCAATCCGTACATGCAGCGGGTGCGGGAGGACGCGGCCGATGGATCCGCGGGCGGCTCGCCTGTGCGGGATCGTCGTTCGGACGCAGGTCGCCCGGCATGACCGGTTCTTGTCGCGAATGCCGCGCCATGTCAGCAGGTCAAACTTTCACCATGCTGTCGGTGGGTCAGTAGACTTCGGGCGCCGCTGGCGGCCGCGTCTTGAAACGCTTGTGCACCCACAGATACTGTTCGGGCGCCTCGCGCACCATCTGTTCGATGCAGGCATTGATGCGTGCGGTGTCCTTGAGCACATCCGCATCGGGGAAGTCTTTCAGCGGTGCGCCCAGATGCAATGCGTATCCCTGACCATCCGGCAGGCGGCGATGGGCGAACGGGATGACCACCGCGCCGGACATCCGCGCCAGGTGGTGGGTTGCCGTGATGGTGGCCGCCGGCACGCCGAAAAACGGCACGAACACGCTGTCCTTGCTGCGCATGTCCTGGTCCGGCGCGTACCACAGCGTGCCGCCGCTGCGCAGGTATTTCACGGTGCCGCGGATGTCGTCCTTGTCGAACATGGCCTCGGCGTAATGCAGCCGTGCGCGCAGCACCGCCCATTCGAACACGGTCGAATCCATTTTCCGGTACATGCCGGCGATGCGGACGCGTTGCGAGACCAGCCGCGCGCACAGTTCCAGATGCGAGAAGTGACCACCGACCAGCAGCACGCCCTTGCCTTGCGCGCGCGCCGCCTCGAGGTGATGCAGCCCGTCGAGGCGGATCGGGATGCGTGCGATGCTGCGATCGCTGCCCATCCAGCCCAGGGCGAATTCCACCAGCATCAGGCCGATGTCACGCAGGTTGCGCTCGACCAGACTGGCCCTGGCCGCGGCATCGAGCTCGGGAAAGCACAGCGAAATATTGGTTTCGGCAATCTGCCGCCGCGCGGAGGGAATCCGTTGCACCAGCGCGCCGAGCCGGCGTCCCAGCCACAGCAGCGCGGGATAGCGCAAATGTGCGATCAGCCAGATCACGCCCACGCCCAGCCACGCCGGCCAATGACGCGGCGCCAGCAGTGAACGGGTGAAGGTGGGGCGAGGCATGCCGGGCATCGCCGGTATTGTAGCGGAGGCAGGAACGGGGACCGGGGAAGAACGTAAACAGGCAGGCATGCCAGTCAAGCCATTTCTCACAAACCCTTCTGAAATAAACCGTGCGCGCAGCGCACACCATTGCCTCCTCCCCCTTGAGGGAGGATTGAGGAGGGGAGGTCAAGTTGCCGCCACGCCCCAAGAGCGACCCCACCCCGGCCCTCCCCGGCAAGCAGGGGAGGCAGACCGGCCGCGACCCCGTTCCCCACTCTCGTATACTGCCGCGTCAACCTGAAAGGTTCCCACGCTTGCGCTATCTCTATACCCTCGCGATGTTTCTGGTGACGCCATTGATGGTGGTGCGTCTGCTCATGCGCGGGGTGCGTTTGCGCCCTCTCCATCGGCGCTGGCCCGAGCGCTTCGGTTTCTTCGCTGCACCGGGATTCACCGGCAGCCTATGGGTGCACGCCGTATCGGTCGGCGAGGTGAACGCAGCCGAGCCGTTGATCAAGGCGTTGCGCCGCGACTACCCGAATGCACCGCTGGTGATCACGACGGTCACCGCAACGGGTACCGCGCGGGTGCGTCAGCTATTCGGCGACAGCGTGTTCCAGGTCTACCTGCCGTACGACTTGCCATTCGCGGTGAACGGTTTCCTGCGCCGGGTACGGCCGCGCCTGGCGCTGATCGTGGAAACCGAGATCTGGCCGAATCTTTACTTCGCCTGCTGCCGCAGCGGGATTCCGCTGATGATCGTCAATGCGCGGTTGTCCGAACGCTCGTTGCGCGGTTACCGGCCGATGCGTGGTGTGGTGCGTGCGGCCCTGCGTTGCGTGAGCATGATTGCCGCGCAGTCGCGCATCGATGTGGCGCGCTATCGGCTGCTGGGAGCCGATCCTCGGCAGATCGCGGTGACCGGCAACATGAAGTTCGACATGCCGATACCGCACGGTGCGGAGGCATCCGGCGCCGCCATGCGCGAACACTGGGGGCCGAACCGGCCGGTGTGGGTGGCGGCCAGCACGCATGAAGGCGAAGACGCAGTGGTATTGCAGGCGCATCTGCAGATACTCAAGCAGTTGCCCGAAGCGTTGTTGCTGCTGGCCCCGCGTCATCCGGAGCGATTCCGGCTGGTCGAACATGCGGTACGCAGCCAGGGCTTCAGCGTGGCCACGTACAGCGCCGACACCATGCCGTCACCGCGGCATCAGGTGTTCGTGATCGATGCGATGGGACAGCTCATGCCGTTTTTCGCCGCCGCCGATGTGGCGTTCGTGGGCGGCAGCCTGGTGCCGATCGGCGGCCACAACGTGCTGGAGCCGGCGGCACTGTCCACCCCGGTGCTGGTGGGGCCGCACACCTTCAATTTCGAGGAAATCACCCGCAGCCTGATCCGCCAGGGCGGTGCCGAGCGCGTGACGAGCCCCGAGCAGCTGGATCGGGACGTGTTGCAGTTGCTCAATGACCCGGGCAAACGCCAGCAGATGGGGCTGGCCGCGCAACAGCTCTTCGAGCGCGAGCGTGGCGCAGTACAGCGGATCATGCGCATGATCGACACCCTGCTCCAGGAATAGCCGGCGGCAGGAAGCAAGCCCACGAAAAGGCCGGCGTGCAGCCGGCCTTTTCCACGCGCGAGGACCACTTACTGGAGCAGTGCGTTGATCGCCTCGATGTCCTTCAGGTCGGCGGTACCGGCAGCCTGCTTGAGCAGCAGCTTGTTGAGGACGAACTGGTGCCGGGTCTGCGAGTAATTGCTTTCCGACTGGGTCAGGGTCTGAATGGCCAGCAGCACTTCGGTGAAGGTCTGGGTGCCCACCTCGAAACCCGCCCGGGTGGCCTCCAGTGCTTTCTGGCCCGATTCCACCGAAGCCTTGCCGGACTGCACCTGGGAGATCCCGGCGATCACCGAACGATAGTAGTTGAGGGTGTTCTGGATCACCTGGCGACGCTGCAGTTCCATCGAGTCGGTCGCGGCATCGCGCTGATAGATCGATTGGCGCACACGCGACTGGGTGCCGCCACCCTCGAACAGCGGTACGTTCAAGGTCAGGCCCATCGTGATCGAATGCGGTCGGTTCGGGAAGGAAAGGGGGCGCTGGAACCAGCCGGTGGTCTTGCTGTAGCTGACGCCTGCCGTGATGGTCGGCAGGTGGCCGGCGCGGGCTGCGCTGATGTTGTGCTCGGCCGTTTCCACATTGTCCTTCTGCGCCAGCAGGTTCGGGTTGGTCTGCAAGGCCTGCTTGACCCAGGCACTCGGGTCGGCCGGCACGGGCGGTTGCATGGGCAGCTCCTCGCGCAGCTTCTTGAGATGGCCGATCGGCTTGCCGGTGATGACCTTCAGGGCCTCCTTGTCGTTTTCGAGCGTGTTTTGCGCCGTGATCGTCTGCGTCCTTGCGTTCTCGTAAAACGCCTTGGCCTGATACACGTTGGTGATCGCGGCCAGGCCGACCTTGAACTGCTGACTGGCCTGGTCGTATTGCCGCTTGAAGGCATCTTCGTTGGCCTTGGCGTAGGTCAGCTGGTCTTCATCGTTCAACACGCTGAAGTAGGCTTCGGTGACCCGGACCAACAGATTCTGCAATGCGGCCTGGTAGATCTCGTCCTCTGCATTCGCAGCCGAGTGGGCCGCCTTCAGATTGGCGAACTTGCTGAAGTCCAGCACTGTCTGACTGATCTGGCCATTGATTTGTCGCGTGCGCGTGTGACCCGTCTGGGTGGTGATCGTGATGAGCTGGCCCGGGTTGTTCGGGTCCGGGATGACGGTGGTGCCACCGCCACTGCCACCGTTGGTCTGATCCAATGAAAGGCCGGCCGAGACCTGCGGCAACAGCAGGGCCCGCGCCTGGTTCACGCCTTCGCCGGTGGCCAGTCGCGTGGCGTCGGCCTGCGACAGCACCGGATCGTTGGCGACGGCTTGACGGTAGGCGGAAAGCAGATCTTCGCCGTGGCTGGGCAGTGAAATGGCGGCCAGTGCCAGCGCCAGGGTGAGCAGCTTCAAACGCATAGGATGTCTCGATGGGAATCGGTCGGGGCACGGTCAAAAAACGAAGCGTTGCGGCGGTTCGGCATGGGTCAGATAGGGCAAGTCGGTCTCGAACAGGCTTTCTTCGCGGTAGTGACCCGACCCCTCAAGCGTCATCAGGCTGGCGTGCTGCACCGGCGACAGGCCGCGCACGACCACCATCCGGCCGCCGGGCTTGAGCCAGCTCAGCCAGCGCGGCGGGATCTCGAACACCGCGCCGGTCACCACCACGGCATCGAACAATCCATCGGGTTGCCAGGCATTGACCGCTTCGCCGGTGACCAGGCTGGTGTTGGCGATGCCGGCGTCCAGCAGGTGCCGTGTAGCCGCCGCCGTGAAATCCGCATGGATGTCCACAGTTGTCACGTGTGCCGACAGCCCGGCCAGACAAGCGGTCAGGAACCCCGACCCGGTACCGATTTCCAGCACCTTGTCGGCTGGCTGCAATTGCAGTGCCTGCAGCACGCGGGCTTCCAGTACCGGCTTCATCATGACTTCGCCGTGGCCCAGCGGCAGACACAGATCGGCAAACGCGAGTTGTCGGTGCGCGGGCGCGACGAAGTCCTCGCGATGAACCCGACTGATGACATCCAGTACCCGGCCGTCCAGTACCTCCCATGGACGTACCTGGCTTTCCACCATGTTCAGCCGCGCCTGCTCGAAGTTCATAGCCATCTTGTTCATGTCCCGTGTGGATCGAAAAAGGTCGGTCAAGTGCGCAAGTTTATCCCCACCCCGGCAAGCCTGCCGCTTGTGCGGCAGGTCACGAAGTGCCGGAAGTCATCGCGAGCTGTTGACGGGCGTCACCTGCACATCGAGTGCAGCTTCTTTGAGGCGCCTGCAACGTTGATCGGGCTGTTCTGGAAAATAATTGAACCGGCACGTATACTAAACTTTGAATTTTCCTTTGTGAAGGTGCGGGCATGACAATCGGCACGCCAACCAAACCCCAGGGGCCGGGTCGCCCGAAGGACATGGAGAAACGTGCGGCGATTCTGGCGGCGGCGAAGGGACTGTTCATCCGCAATGCCTTTGCCGGTACCAGCATGGATGCGATTGCGACTGATGCGGGGGTATCCAAACTCACTGTCTACAGCCACTTTGGCGACAAGGACAACCTGTTCCGCGAAGTGATCCGTGCCCGCATCCACGATCTGTTGCCGGAGAATCTCTACGCCTACGACCCGCACGTCGATATTGGCGTGACCTTGCTCGGGATCGCGCAGGCGCACATGCGCATGGACTGCGAGGCGGACAACGTCGGCACCATTCGCGCCATCCTCAGCGACTGCCGACAGGGCAACCCCCGTTACGGCAAACTGCTGTGGGAAGAAGGGCCGGCGCGCACGCATCACCTGATGGAACGGTTGTTGCGACAGGCGGTTGACGATGGCGCGCTGGAGATTCCCGTCGTGAAGACGGCGAGCGTGCAGTTCTTCTCGTTGATCAAGGGCGATCTGCTGCTGCGGCGGCTGTTCGCCTGCGATGAATGTCCGGTGGCCGCCGCGGTGGAGATCGAGGAAATGGCACGTACTGGAGTGGACACATTTCTGCGCGCCTACCGGCCGCGCTGACTGCCTGCTCGCGATCGGCCTCGATCGCAATGCGTGCCTGGTTCCTGCAGGCAGCATTGCGCTTGGTCAAGAGGAAATCAGCTATTTTCCTGCTCGTAGCGCTGGACGCCAGCCAGAATCTCGGTCTTTGCGTCATCCGCGCCGACCCAGCCCTCCAGCTTCACCCACTTGCCTGTCTCCAGATCCTTGTAGTGC
Source organism: Rhodanobacter sp. (assembly GCA_004322005.1). Taxonomy (GTDB): domain Bacteria; phylum Pseudomonadota; class Gammaproteobacteria; order Xanthomonadales; family Rhodanobacteraceae; genus Rhodanobacter. The sequence goes on from SCRF01000109.1 coordinate 49,656, forward strand.
TCGAAGAAGTGGCCGATGCGCTCCAGCCAGTGTGACGAAACACCCTTGATGTCGGTGATGTGGGCGTATCCCGGGAAGATCTTCGGCGCCGGTATCACCAGCAGCTTCTCGTCGCTGCCGGATTCGTCGGTCATCTTCAGCATGCCGACCGGCAGGCAGCGGATCACCGAGCCGGGGATCAGCGGCAGCGGCAGGATCACCAGCGCATCCAGCGGATCGCCATCGCCGCCCAGCGTGCCGGGCACGTAGCCGTAGTTGCACGGGTAGCGCATCGGGGTGGACAGGATGCGGTCGACGAAGATCGCACCGCTGGACTTTTCCACCTCGTACTTGACCGGCTCGGCATCCTTGGGGATTTCGATGATCACGTTGATTTCGTTCGGCACATCGCTGCCGGCACAGACAAGCTGCAGACTCATGGAAGGTCCTTGCACTGATCGGGGGTGGGCCGGCTAGGATACGCCAAATGCTGCTGCGTTGCAGCAATGGCGCGGGAATCATGGCTGCCGGCCCACCGAGACTGCGCGCAGGGCATGGCCTATTTCAACTGGTCCCACAGGAAGTCGTAGGCCAGCGCATGCATCAGTGCCGCCTGCCGGTTGTCCGCGCCGGCACCGTGGCCACCCTCGAGGTTCTCGTAGAACCAGACGTTCTTGTGACCCATCGCCTGCATCTTCGCTGCCATCTTGCGGGCTTGCGCCGGGCCGACACGATCGTCGCTGGTGGTGGTGTAGAACAGCACCGGCGGGTAGTGGCCGTCTTTCCTGACGTTCTGATACGGCGAGAAGGTCTTGATGAAGTTCCAGTCCGCGGTATCCGGATTGCCGTATTCGGCGATCCACGAGGCGCCGGCGGAAAGATGGGTGTAGCGCTTCATGTCCAGCAGCGGCACCTCGCAGGAGATCGCGCCGAACAGCTGCGGATAGGTCGTCAGCATGTTGCCCACCAGCAGGCCGCCATTACTGCCGCCTTCGGCGCCCAGGTGCTTCGGCGAAGTCACGCCACGCCTGATCAGATCCCGGGCCACCGCGGCAAAGTCCTCATAGGCCCGCGGCCGGTTCGCCTTCAGCGCTGCCTGGTGCCAGCGCGGGCCGTACTCGCCGCCGCCGCGGATATTGGCGATCACGTACACGCCGCCGCGCTGCAGCCAGGCGCGGCCGATGCTGCCGCTGTAATGGGGCAGCAACGAGATCTCGAAACCACCGTAGCCGTACAACAGGGTGCGGTTGGAACCGTCGGGCTTGATCCCCTTCGGCGCGATCTCGAAGTAAGGCACGCGGGTGCCGTCCTTCGAGCTGACGAAGTGCTGGCTGACCACGAAGCTGGAGGCATCGAAGAACGCCGGTTCCTGCTTGATCGTCTCGGCCGGCACGCTGCCGAGCACGCCGCGCTCCAGCGACGACGGGGTGAGGAAACCGGTCACGTCGAGCCAGTATTCGTCGCTGTGGTCGGGGTCGGTGTCGACCACGCTGGTCGTGCTCATCGCCGGCGCGCCGGTCATCGCCGCGCGCGTCCAGGTGCCGCTGGTTGCGGTACTGGCCGGCGGGGTGAGCAGCTCCAGCCGACTCTTGACGTCGTCCAGCACGTCCAGGATCACGTGATGCCGGGTCCAGCTGTAGGACGCCAGCGAGGTATGCGCATCCGGCTTGAACAACACGCTGAAGTGCCGCTGGCCGGCCATGAAGTCGTCGTATTTCGCCGCCAGCAATGCCCCGGAGGGATAGGTGGTGCCGCCGACGGTCCAGGCCGAGCGGGTCTGCACCAGCAGCCACTCGCGATGGGCATCGGCGATGGCGTCCGTCGGCACCTCGACCCGCGTGAGTTTCTCGCCGTTGCGCTGATACAGCTCGTTGTGGAAGAAGTCCTTCGCGACGGTGACGAAGTCACGCTCGAAGCCGGGCGTACGGTCATGCATGGCGCCGACAGCGAGATCGGTAGGTTCGCCGGCGTAGACTGTGGTTGCCGCGGATAGCGGCGTACCGCGCTTCCATTCCTTGACGATGCGCGGGTAGCTCGATTCGGTCATCGTGCCGGGGCCGAAGTCGGTACCGACATAGATCGTGTCGTCGTCGATCCAGCTGGCGTCGGTCTTTGCCACCGGCAAATCGAAACCACCCTTGACGAAGGATCTGTCCGGGATGTCGAACTCGCGGACGTTCACGGCATCGCCGCCGTCCGGCGACAGCGAGATCAGGCAGCGTTCGTACTTCGGCTTCAGGCACTGGACACCCATGAACACCCAGCGCTTGCCTTCGGTCTTGTTCAGCGCGTCGAGGTCGAGCAGCACATCCCACTGCGGATCGGCCTTGCGATACTCGGCCAGCGTGGTGCGGCGCCAGATGCCGCGCGGATGCGCCTTGTCGCGCCAGAAGTTGTAGAGGTAACCGCCCATCCGGCTGACCTCGGGGATGCGCGCATCGGAGTCGAGCACCGCGAGGATGCCGTCGCGGGTTTTCGTGAACTCGGCATTGTCGAGAAAGCGTTTTGCCGTCACGGCATTTTCGGCCTTGACCCAGGCCATCGGGCGGGCGCCGTGAATGTCCTCCAGCCACAGGTAGGGATCCTCGCCGGCGCGGCTGTCTGCGGGGGTATGGGCGGGTTGGCTGTCGCGGGCACTGGCGTGATCCATGCCCGCCAGTGTGAGGCCAAGCGCCAGCATCAGCCAGACCGATTTCATGATGTGTCCCTGTGGGCGGTGGATTGCGGTTTGAGCGTAGTCGTCCGGAGAGGTGATCGCCCGTGACTAAAGTCAGGCCTGAAAGGACAAAGCCCCGCACGATGCGGGGCTTTGTTGTGGTTCGTTGCGGCGTGGGCCTTACCGCTTGGCAGAGCGGGGCTTTGTTGTAGTTCGTGGCAGCGTGGAGGCCCTCACCCCTTGCCCTCTCCCGCAAGCGGGAGAGGGGGAGTCGGTGCCGAGCGGGAGCGCTCATCGGGAACTACGGTAACCCCACGGCTGATCGCTACAAAAGAGGTATGAGCAATAGGGCAACGATATTGATGATTTTGATTAGCGGGTTGATCGCCGGTCCGGCGGTGTCCTTGTACGGATCGCCCACGGTGTCGCCGGTGACCGCGGCCTTGTGCGCCTCGGAGCCCTTGCCGCCATGGTGACCGTCCTCGATGTACTTCTTGGCGTTGTCCCATGCGCCGCCGCCGGTGGTCATCGAGATCGCCACGAACAGGCCGGTGACGATGGTGCCGATCAGCACGCCGCCCAATGCCTTCGGCCCCAGCAGCAGGCCGACCACGATCGGCACTGCCACCGGCAGCAGCGACGGCACGATCATCTCGCGGATCGCCGACTTGGTCAGCATGTCCACCGCGCGCGAGTATTCCGGCTTGGCGGTGCCCAGCATGATCCCGGGGATTTCGCGGAACTGGCGGCGCACCTCGACCACCACGGCACCCGCCGCGCGGCCGACCGCCTCCATCGCCATCGCGCCGAACAGGTAGGGGATCAGGCCGCCGATCAGCAGGCCGATGATCACCATGTGATCGGACAGGTCGAAGGTGGTGCTGACGTAAGCGACACCGGCCTTCGCCGCCTTGGCCCCCAGTTCGACATCGAGGTTGTGGGTATAGTCGGCGAACAACACCAGTGCGGCCAGTGCGGCCGAGCCGATCGCGTAGCCTTTGGTCACCGCCTTGGTGGTGTTGCCGACGGCATCCAGCGGATCGGTGACGCCGCGCACTTCCGGCGGCAGGTCGGCCATCTCGGCGATGCCGCCGGCGTTGTCGGTGATCGGGCCGTAGGCATCCAGCGCCACGATCATGCCGGCCATCGACAGCATCGCGGTGGCGGCGATCGCGATGCCGTACAGGCCGCCCAGGCTGTAGGCGGCCAGGATTGCTGCGCAGATCACGATCACCGGCATCGCAGTGGATTTCATCGAGACACCCAGGCCCGCGATGATGTTGGTGCCGTGGCCGGTGGTCGAGGCTGCAGCGATGTGCTGCACCGGCTTGAACTGCGTGCCGGTGTAGTACTCGGTGATCCACACGATCGCCCCGGTCAGGGCCAGGCCGATCAGCGAGCAGCCCCACAGATTCATCGCGCCGTGGCTGAAGCCGGGCATCAGCCGGGTGGTGATCGGGTAGAACGCGGCGGCGGCCAGCACCGCCGAAACGATCACGCCCTTGTACAGCGCGCCCATGATCGAGCCGCCATCCTTCACCTTGACGAACAGCGTGCCGATGATCGAGGCGATGATCGACACCGCGCCGAGCAGCAGCGGGTACAACACGGCGTTGGTGCCCGCGCCGGAAAGCGTCAGGCCGCCCAGCAGCATGGTGGCGATCACCGTCACCGCGTAGGTTTCGAACAGGTCGGCCGCCATGCCCGCGCAGTCGCCCACGTTGTCGCCCACGTTGTCCGCGATCACCGCCGGGTTGCGCGGGTCGTCCTCGGGAATGCCGGCCTCGACCTTGCCGACCAGATCGGCGCCAACGTCGGCGCCCTTGGTGAAGATGCCGCCGCCCAGCCGCGCGAAGATCGAGATCAGCGAGCTGCCGAAGGCCAGGCCGACCAGCGCATGCAGCGCCGGTTCGCCGGTGATGCCCATCTGCTCAAGGACCTTGTAGTAACCGGCGACCCCGAGCAAGGCCAGCCCGACCACCAGCATGCCGGTGATTGCGCCGCCGCGGAACGCCACGTCCATGGCGGGGCTCAAGCCACGACGCGCGGCTTCGGCGGTGCGCACGTTGGCACGCACCGAGACGTTCATGCCGATGTAGCCGGTGGCTCCGGAAAGTACCGCGCCGAGCAGGAAGCCGATCGCGGTCGGCCATTTGAGAAACACGCCGATCAGCACGAACAGTACCGCACCGACCATGGCGATGGTGGTGTACTGACGGTTGAGGTACGCACGGGCGCCTTCCTGGATGGCTGCCGCAATTTCCTGCATTCGTGCATTGCCTGGCGATTGCGCCAGGATCCAGCGCGCCGAAAACGCACCATACAAGATCGCCACTACCGCACATGCCAGAACGATCCACCAGCCATACTGCTGCAGCATCGGAGCCTCCCATGAGTTGTCACCCTGACCCCCGGAGTTGTCGACAGACAAGCCGGAGATGACCGTCCAGGACGGGCGGTCCCGTGGAGTATAGACAGACGTTGTGGCGCAGGCTGTTGTGCGGCGCAATGTCGCACAGGTGCGGGTCACGACCGTGCAACGAAAAGGCCCTGCACGGATGCATGGCCTTTAGTCGTTTGCGATGGCGCCGGCTCAGTGCGAAAGCGGCTCAGTGCGTCGCGATATCCAGGATGATGCCGGTAGCGACAGCGACCAGCAGATAGTCATTGTCGTCGTCACGTACCCAGCGGTAGCCGCGCGGTGGCGGGCGCAGACGGTAGTATCTGTAGTCGCGGACCACATAGTCCGGACCGTCGTAGCGATGACCGCGTTCCCAATGACGATGCCCATAATGGCGCCGGCCACCGCCCCGATCGCCGTAGCCGTGATCGTGATCGCGGCTACGGTCATGGCGACCTCGGTCGTGACCATCGCCATGGCCCCGGTCATGCCCCCGGTCGTGGCCATGATGGTCCTGCTCGTCGTGGTCTCGTGGGCTGGGTGCGGCCAGCGCCAGACTGGCGCTGGCGAGCAGGCAGGTGGCGAACAAAAGGCGGTGGATGATTTTCATCAAGGTGTCCTCCGTATGGTGTGACGGCTGCAGCATTGCAGTCGTCAACCGGGCAGTTCCATCGTAAGAACCTGTGCCTGAACGCAAGGGCGCGTTCAGGCGGTTCGCTTCAGCCTCTCAGTCTCGGGCACGGCAGCGGCTGGCGCACGTTCCTTCCTTGCGGGCTCAGCGCAACGAGGCGAAGTCAGCCAGTTTCCTGGCCACGGCAACATTCCTGAGCTGCACGTAGCGTGGCAGGCCATCCTTGCCGTACGGCAGCGGTGCTTCACCGCGGATCAGCGGCACCAGATAGCGGCGGGCGGCAGCGGTGATGCCGAAGCCGTCGCGGCTGATGAAGTTTCTCGGCATCTTCTTTTCGCGATTGGCGATCTTCGCCAGCGCTGCCGGTTCGATCTTCCAGCGGTATGGGGCATCGCTGCTGCGCACGATCACCGGCATCACGGCGTTCATGCCGGCCAGCGCATAGCCGACCGCGGCCTTGCCGACCGCAAAGGCCTGTTCGGCATCTACCGCGGAGGCGGCATGACGTGCGGAACGCTGCAGGTAATCGGGCACCGCCCAGTGGTATTTGTAGCCCAGCTTTTCCTGCACGAGTGCGGCCAGCACCGGCGCCACGCCGCCGAGCTGGGCGTGCCCGAATGCATCGCGCGTACCTGCTTCGGCGAGGAACTGGCCGGCGGCGTTGCGCACGCCCTCGGAGGCGACCACGGTGCACCAGCCGACGCGTTCGACCGTGGCTTTCACCCGGGCCAGGAATGCCGCTTGGTCGAACGGGTTCTCGGGGAACAGGATGATGTGCGGCGCCGCATCCCCGTCTTCGCCGGCGAGGCCGGCGGCAGCGGCGATCCAGCCCGCATGGCGACCCATCACTTCGAGGATGAACACCTTGGTCGAGGTTTCGGCCATCGAGGCCACATCGAGGCTCGCTTCCAGCGTGGAGATCGCGGTGTACTTGGCGACCGAACCGAAGCCGGGGCAGCAGTCGGTTACCGCCAGATCGTTGTCCACCGTCTTCGGCACGCCGATGCAGCGGATGTCGTAGCCCAGGGCCTTGCCGATCTGCGAGATCTTCAACGCCGTGTCGGCCGAATCGTTGCCGCCGTTGTAGAGAAACCAGCGGATGTTGTGCGCACGGAACACCTCGATCAGCCGTTCGTACTCGGCGCGGTTCGCCTCCAGCGACTTCAACTTGTAGCGGCAGGAGCCGAACGCGCCGCCGGGGGTATGGCGCAGCGCGGCGATCGCGGCCTTCGATTCCTTCGAGGTGTCGATGAGCTCTTCGCGCAGCGCGCCGAGGATACCGTTGCGGGCGGCGTAAACCTTTACGCCGCGGGCACGCGCGGCTTCGATCACGCCGGCGGCGGTGGCATTGATCACCGCAGTCACGCCGCCGGACTGGGCGTACAGCAGGTTGCCGGTGATGGCGGGCAGGGGGCGGGTTGGGCTCATGGGTGTCCTCGATGGCAGTGGTGGTCTAGAGATGGTCAGTGGCAAATCTTTCAGCAACAGGTAGTTGGCGGCAAGTGACGAACGAATCTGTTTGACGGCACCCGGTGCAGACGCTAATTTGGCCACTCATTCTGGGAATCTGTCGGGCAGCTGCAGTGTGTGGCCACCCCGCCAAACATGTGGAGCATTATGCGACTTGTCCTACTAGGTGCGCCCGGCTCGGGCAAAGGGACGCAGGCGGCCCGGCTCAAGACGGCACTGGGTGTGCCGCACATCTCCACCGGCGACATGCTGCGTGCCGCCGTCGCGGCAGGTACGGCGATGGGACTGAAGGCCAAGGCGGTGATGGATGCCGGGCAACTGGTCTCCGACGACATCCTGCTCGGCATGCTGGAAGATCGTCTTGCGCAGGATGACGCCAAGGCCGGTTTCATCCTGGACGGCTATCCGCGCAACCTTGCCCAGGCCGATGCGCTCGATCACCTGCTGGCCCGGATCGGTCAGCCACTGGATGCGGTCGTCAAGCTCAAGGTCCCCAGCGAAGTGATCGTGGGCCGCTGCGAGATCCGCTTCAAGGCGGAAGCCCGGGCCGACGACAATCCGGACACCGTGCGCAAGCGGCTGGACATCTATGCCGAACAGACGGCGCCGGTGGCGGATTTCTACGCCAGGCGGGGCAAGCTGCAGGTCGTCGACGGTGTCGGCGAGCTCGACGAGATCACGGCGCGGATCAAGCGTGCGCTGCACGCCGAATCGGCCACCGCCGGCAACTGAGCGGCACGGACCGCTGCTCCGTCTTGTAGGGCGGCATCAATGCGATGCCGCCCGGCGCCACGCTTTCACGCAACGGGTTATCCATGCGCCTGCATATCCTCGGTATCTGCGGCACCTTCATGGGCGGCGTCGCCGCGCTGGCACGCGAGCTCGGGCTGAGCGTCGAGGGTTCCGACGCCAACGTCTACCCGCCGATGAGCGACCAGTTGCAGGCGCTGGGTATCGAGCTGATGCACGGTTATGCGGCGGAACATCTGCAGCCGGCGCCGGACCTGGTGGTGGTCGGCAACGCGATGACCCGCGGCAATCCGGCGGTGGAGTACATGCTGGATCAGCGTCTGCGCTACATCTCCGGCCCGCAGTGGCTGGGCGATACCGTGCTGGCGCAGCGCGAGGTGCTGGCGGTGGCCGGCACGCACGGCAAGACCACCACCGCGAGCCTGTTGGCGCATCTGCTGGAAAGTATGGGGCTCGCGCCGGGGTTCCTGATCGGCGGGGTGCCGGGGAATTTCGGGGTGTCGGCGCGGCTGGGTGGAGTGCGGCCGCACGGCGCTCAGAGTCCTCCTTCCGGCGCTGCGCGCCTCCTTCCCCCGCGGGCGGGGGGGGACGCCAGGGTGTTGGCTGCGCCGTTTGTGATTGAGGCGGATGAATACGACACGGCGTTCTTCGACAAGCGCTCGAAGTTCGTGCATTACCATCCACGCATCGCGATCCTGAACAATCTCGAGTACGACCATGCCGACATCTTCCCGGATGTGGCCGCGATCCAGCGCCAGTTCCATCATCTGGTGCGCATCGTGCCGGGGAATGGACGGCTGATCGTCAATGCCGATGATCGTCGCCTCGCCGAAGTGCTGGCGATGGGCTGCTGGACGCCGGTGGAAACCTTCGGCATCGGTGGCGGCGATTGGCAGGCAAGCTTGATCGAGGCGGACGGCTCGGCCTTCGTCGTGCATCGTCGCGGCGAGCGGATCGGCGAGGTGCGCTGGCCGCTGCTGGGCAGGCACAGCGTGATGAATGCGCTCGCCGCACTCGCCGCTGCGACCGCGGCGGGTGCCGATCCACGCGCGCTGCTTGGCGCATTCGCCACGTTCGAGGGCGTGAAACGGCGGATGGAACTCGTGGGCGAGGTCAATGGCGTGCGCGTCTACGACGACTTCGCCCATCACCCCACCGCGATCGCCACGACCCTGGCCGGGCTGCGCGCCAGGGTCGGCAAGGCGCGCATCCTGGTGGCATTGGAACCACGCTCCAACTCGATGCGCCAGGGCGCGCATGCGCAGGCGCTGGCGCCCTCGCTGGCCGATGCCGATGTCGTGTTGCTGCTGCATCGTCCGGAACTGGCGTGGGATGCCGGTCGGGTCACCGCGGCGCTGGGCGGCCGCGGCAGCACGGTACCGACGGTGGATGCGCTGATCGATGCACTGCGCGGCCAGGTACAGCCGGGTGACCAGGTCATCTTCATGTCCAATGGCGGCTTCGAGGCTGCACCACGGCGTTTCGTGGAGAGCCTGCGGCGGCATTGAGGCGGCAAATTCTCGTGCTGGACGCAGGAGCCGGGAGCCGCAGTGGACAGGCCACGGGAATCGTCGGGATCGTGGTTTGCGGCGATGGCAGCGGCTAAACTGAGCCGATGGTTGTGCCGACTCCACTCATCGAGATGCCCTTGTTTCCGCTCTCTGCGGTGCTGTTTCCCGGTGGCCAGCTGCAGTTGCGCATTTTCGAGCCGCGCTATCTCGACCTGGTCCGCGAATGCACCCGCCAGGGTGCCGGTTTCGGTGTGTGCCTGATCCTGCAGGGGACCGAGACGGGGGCACCGGCAGTGCCGGCCGGCATCGGCACGATGGCACGCATCAGCGACTTCGATCGCGACGACGATGGTCTGCTGGGCATTGTCGCCGAGGGCGGCTCGCGCTTCCGGGTCGAGCGCAGCCGGGCGCGATCCGATGGGCTGCTTCGCGGCGACGTGGAGGTATGGCCGGCGGAACCGGCACTGGCAGTACCGGTGGAGTTTGCCTTGCTGCAAAACATCCTGGAACGGCTGATCGAGACGATGTCGCCGCGTTGGCGGCATGCGCCACGCAGTGCCTATGACGATGCGAGCTGGCTGGGGTTTCGTCTGGCTGAGCTGTTGCCGCTGGAGCCGATCGAGCAACAGCGCATGCTGGAGTTGAACGACCCGCTGCTGCGGCTGGCGGAATTGCGCGACATCCTGCCCCGATTTCAGAAGGGGTGAGTGGCCGACGGTCGATCGGCTGCGACCGACCCGACTCCAGCAGCCTGACCGGCGGGAGCGATCCGCCCGGTAGCGCCGTGCCCCCGTAGGAGCGCGCTTGCGCGCGATGCTCTTGTCGATGAACATCCGCGGAGAGCATCGCGCGCAAGCGCGCTCCTACACACCATCGAGATCGCTGACCGGGCGGCCCGGTCGGCCACCGTCCGACGGACTGCTAAACTGCCGCATTCATCATGGAGTCGATGCACATGGGTGATCTGTCCGGCAAAACCTTGTTCGTCACCGGGGCCTCGCGCGGCATCGGCCTGGCGATCGCGCTGCGCGCCGCACGCGACGGCGCCAACATCGCGATCGCCGCCAAGAGCGCCGTGGCCAATCCGAAATTGCCGGGCACGATCCATACCGCCGCCGCCGCCATCGAGGCAGCCGGCGGCCGGGCGCTGGCGCTGCAGGTGGATATCCGCGAAGAACAACAGGTGCGCGCTGCCGCCGCGCAGGCCGCCGAGCATTTCGGCGGCATCGACATCGTGGTCAACAACGCCAGTGCGATCTGGCTGGCCGGCACCGCCGAGACACCGATGAAGCGCTTCGACCTGATGCATCAGGTCAACACCCGCGGCACCTTCCTGGTGACCCAGAGCTGCCTGCCCTACCTGAAGCAGGCGGCCAATCCGCACGTGCTGATGCTGTCGCCGCCGCCGAATCTCGATCCGAAGTGGTTCGCGCCGCACACCGCCTACACCATCGCCAAATACGGCATGAGCCTGTGCGTGCTGGGCATGAGCGCGGAGTTCGGCGCGCTGGGCATCGCGGTGAACGCACTGTGGCCGCGCACGGTGATCGCCACCGCGGCGATCGCGATGATCGACGGTGTGCAGCCGCAGCACTGCCGCACACCGGACATCGTCGCCGATGCCGCACATGCCATCCTGACGCGGTCCTCGCGGGACTTTACCGGTCATTTTGCGATCGACGAGGAGGTGCTGCGTGAGGACGGCGTGGTCGATTTCGGTCGTTATGCGGTGCAACCGGGTATGCCGTTGCTACCGGATCTGTTTCTTGGCTGACGGTGGACAGCTCGTCTGTCTGCCATTTCGGGCGATCGGGTTGGGTATCGGGCCGTGCAATGCCATCGGCCAGGACTTACGATGCATTCCGCGCAAGCTCGCCGGCACTGCCTCGGCCCGCGACCACATCCATGCAACCGCACAGAATATCCATGCCAGCACACGACACCCGTCTGATCGACCTCGGCAAGCGTTACTGGCTGCCGGTGTACAAACCGCGTGAACTGATACTCGACCACGGCAAGGGTGCGCGGGTCTGGGATACGCAAGGGCGCGATTACGTGGACTTCGGTGCCGGCATCGCGGTGAACGCGCTGGGCCATCAGGACCCCGATCTGCTTGCCGCGCTCACCGCGCAGGCGCACAAGCTGTGGCACAGCAGCAACGTGTTCTATACCGAGCCACCGCTGCGACTGGCCGAGGAGCTGGTGCAGGCCTGCGGCTTTGCCGAGCGGGTGTTCCTGTGCAATTCCGGTGCGGAAGCGAACGAGGCGGCGATCAAGCTGGTGCGCAAGTGGGCGGCGGCGCAGGGCCGTCCGCCGGAACGGCGTGTCATCGTGACCTTCCACGGCTCGTTCCACGGCCGCACGCTGGCCACGGTCACCGCCACCGCACAGCCGAAGTACCAGCAAGGTTACGAGCCGCTGCCGGCGGGTTTCCGCTACGTCGCGTTCAATGATCCCTCTGCGCTGGAAGCCGCCTTCGCCGCGAACGATGTTGCCGCGGTGATGCTGGAGCCGGTGCAGGGCGAAGGTGGCGTGCTGCCGGCCGCGCCCGGGTTCCTTCAGCGGATTCGCGCGTTGTGCGATGCCCACGACGCGCTGCTGGTGCTGGACGAGATCCAGTGCGGCATGGGCCGCACCGGCACGCTGTTCGCGCATGAACAGGATCAGGTGCGGCCGGACATCGTGACGCTGGCCAAGGCGCTGGGCTGCGGGTTTCCGATCGGTGCGCTGCTGGCCGGCCCGAAGGTGGCCGAGGTGATGCAGTACGGCGCGCACGGCACGACCTTCGGCGGCAACCCGCTGGCCGCGGCGGTGGCGCGGGTGGCGTTGCGCAAACTGGCGTCGCCATCCGTGCGGCTGAACGTGGAACACCAGGCGAATGCGTTGCGCGCCGGCCTGGCGGAGATCAATCAGGCGTCGGGCCTGTTTGCCGAAGTGCGCGGGCGTGGCCTGATGATCGGCGCGGTGCTGGCCGATGCATGGAAAGGCAACGCGGCGGCGATTCTCGATCATGCCGCCGGGCACGGATTGCTGCTGCTGCAGGCAGGCCCTGATGTCCTGCGTTTCTTGCCGCCGCTGACGATCGACGACGACGAACTGGCCGAGGGTCTCGCCCGTCTGGGTGCTGCATTACGGGATTTTGTGGCAGGCTGACGCTTTGTCCCGCGAAGGAATTTCCCCGATGAAATATCTGCACAGCATGGTGCGCGTACGCGATCTGGATGCCTCGCTGCACTTTTATGTCGACGGGCTCGGACTCGCCGAAGTGCGCCGCAGCGACTACCCGCAGGGCCGTTTCACGCTGGTTTTCCTGGCTGCCCCGGAGAGCCCGGACGCGGAGATCGAGCTGACCCACAACTGGGGTTCGCAGGAGGACTACGGGTCGGCGCGCAACTTCGGTCACCTCGCGTTCCGCGTCGACGACATCTACGCCAGCTGCGAACGACTGCAGAAGATCGGCGTGACCATCAACCGCCCGCCGCGCGATGGTCACATGGCCTTCGTGCGCTCACCGGACCTGATCTCGATCGAACTGTTGCAGAAGGGTGATGCATTGCCGCCGCGCGAACCCTGGGTGTCGATGCCGAACACCGGCGTCTGGTGATGGCCGGTTGCGGTCGGCAGGCATCGGCCGCCGCTCGCGGATGGCTCCTCAGCCGGCTTGCGCGACGCGCATGGCTTCGCGCGCGGCATCCAGTGTCAGCGCAATATCCTCTTCGCGGTGCGCCGCGGACATGAAGCCCGCCTCGAACGCGCTGGGGGCCAGGTAGACGCCGCGCTTCAGCATGGCGTGGAAGAAGCGGTTGAACAGCCCGGCGTCGCAGGCGGTTGCCCGGGCGAAGCTGGTCACATGTCCGGCGGTGAAGAACAGGCCGAACATGCCGCCCACCCGGTTGGTGCTGAACGGAATGCCGGCGTCATCGGCCACTGCCTGCAGGCCGTCGCACAGTCGTCGTGTGCGCGCGGCGAGTGTTTCGTGGAAGCCGGGTGCCTGGATCAGTTCCAGCATGGCCAGGCCTGCCGCCATCGCCACCGGGTTGCCGCTCAGGGTGCCAGCCTGATAGATCGGACCGGCGGGTGCGATCTGTTCCATCAGCTCACGGCGACCGCCATAGGCGCCCACCGGCATGCCGCCGCCGATGATCTTGCCGAAGGTGGTGAGGTCGGGTGTGACGCCGTAGTGCGCCTGCGCGCCGCCCAGGGCGACGCGGAAACCGGTCATCACCTCGTCGAAGATCAGGACGGTGCCGTGCCGGGTGCACAGTTCACGCAGGCCCTGCAGGTAACCGTCCACGGGCGGAATGCAATTCATGTTGCCGGCCACCGGCTCGATGATCAGGCTGGCGATTTCGGCCCCCTGTTCGGCAAACAATGCCTTGGCCGCATCAAGATCGTTGTAGGGCAGCGTGAGGGTGAGGTCGGCATTCGCCCTGGGTACGCCCGGTGAGGTCGGCACGCCGAACGTCAGCGCACCCGAGCCGGCCTTCACCAGAAAACTGTCGCCGTGGCCGTGATAGCAACCCTCGAACTTCAGGATCTTGTTGCGTCCGGTGGCGCCACGGGCGAGCCGGATCGCCGACATGGTCGCCTCGGTGCCGGAATTGACCATGCGAACCATGTCGATGGAAGGAATCAATCGCGTGATGGTCTCGGCCATGGCCACTTCGGCCGGGCAGGGCGTGCCGAATGACAGGCCGTTCTTCACGGCGCGCTCCACTGCCTCGCGCACCGCAGGGTGGTTGTGGCCGACGATCATCGGCCCCCACGAGCCGACGTAATCGATGTAGCGCGTTCCCTCGACATCCCACAGATACGCGCCATCGGCGCGTGCGGTGAAAAACGGTTCGCCGCCCACTGACTTGAAAGCTCTTACCGGCGAGTTGACGCCGCCCGGGATCAGGTTCCGTGCGCGCTGGAAGAGTTCGTGGTTGGTCGTCATGACGGTGTTCCGGAAGTCGAGGGGTACAGATCGGTGAAGCGCTGTGCAGCGCTGCGTGCGTCGGTGGCGCCAAACACGGCTGAGACCACGGCCAGATAGTCGGCACCCGCTGCAACCAGTGCGGCTCCATTGTCCGGTGTGATGCCGCCGATCGCCACCCGCGGCACGCCCAGCGAGGCGCTTTGCCTCAGCAGTTCGATCGACACGCACGGAGCCAGTGGTTTGGTCGGCGAAGGGAAGAACGCACCGAATGAAATGTAGCTGGCGCCTGCGCCGGCGGCGGCCTGCGCGCGCTGCAGCGAGCCGTGGCAGGATACCCCGATGATTGCCCGGTGCCCCAGGACCGCGCGCACGGCGCCAGGGTCATCATCATCTCTGCCCAGATGCACGCCATCCGCCGCCACCGCCTGCGCCAGGGCGATGTCATGATCGATGATCAACGGTACCCCGTGACGGCTGCACAATTGCCGCAGTGCCGCAGCTTCTGCGTGGCGGCGTTCCGCGTCGTCGGTCAGATCCCGGTATTGCAGCAGTTGTGCGCCGCCGGCAAGAACCTGTGCCACGGCATCCAGCAGATCGGGACGTGGCCCGCCGGTAATCACGTACAGGCCGTGGCCTGCCAGTTGCGCGAACGTATTCAAGTCATGACCTCATATGCACGGGCGGAAGGGGACGATGGCACATGCTTTCGCATTGTCGGGTGAGTTGCGAGAATGCACCATTCCACCGTGATCAAAGAAGGCCGACAATGAGTCCCAGTTCCACCAAAGCCGCACCCATGCGCAAATGGATGTGCGTCGTGTGCGGATACATCTATGACGAGGCCGAGGGTGTTCCCGATGAAGGCATTGCTCCGGGTACGCGCTGGGAAGATGTTCCCGAGACCTGGACCTGTCCGGACTGCGGTACCACCAAGGATGATTTCGAGATGATCGAAATCGACTGAAAGCTTCTTCCTGCCACCAAATGGCCCGATCTTGCCCGCCCGTTGACCGGGCCATCTGCTCTGATGCTCCTGCGCACAGTTCGGTGCGCGCCATTTCCGAAGGAGCACCCCATGCGACAGTTCATCCCTTTCGAAGATGATTGGGACGCCTTGGAACGGTTCAGCCTCGAGGCATTGATCCCCTATCGTGTCGGTTTGCTGAGCAAGCCGGGTACGATGGCTCAACCCACTGTTCCCGCATCGCCATCGGTCTTCAATGCGGCACCGCTCCACACGCCGACGTCGCGCGCCGTATCTGCTGACAGCACCGGCGCCTGACCGGCGGGTCAGGCTCCCTGATGGAATGTGCAGGGAGCGCCGGGCGCGGCCCGTGGCAACCCGGCGCCGACCCTCTGTCGGACACAGGCATGCCTGGCGAGGCAGGCAACGTGCGCTTCATTCTGCACGGTTGCCTGCTCGCTCGTGGAGGCAGTCGGCGGCTCGACAAGTCGGGTGCGCAGCGGTTTGGCGCCTTTCCATGCAGGAAAGGCCGTGTGCCTCTTCCCAGGCCGGTGGCTTGGCGCTATGCTTCTCGACCCTTCGAGGGCGTGAGCGATCTCGAAGGTTGCCGCAACGAGACTGGACGAAAATTCTTCATCTTGGCTGTTGACGGTAACGAAAAGCGATGTAGAATGGTCGGCTCACCCGGGACGAAACGTACCGGGAAGTG
Source organism: Rhodanobacter sp. (assembly GCA_004322005.1). Classification (GTDB taxonomy): domain Bacteria; phylum Pseudomonadota; class Gammaproteobacteria; order Xanthomonadales; family Rhodanobacteraceae; genus Rhodanobacter. The sequence continues at coordinate 65,648 of SCRF01000109.1, forward strand.
ATCGGGGCAACCCGGTTGCAGTCGGAAGATCTTTGACAGTGTGCGC